>NZ_SSOL01000073.1:0-284199 GCF_029871275.1 Pseudomonas sp. BN414 | reverse complement strand
GCGGTCACCGCCTGTTCCACCTGCTCGACGCTGCCCTGCGCCTGGCGGTGGCTGCTGTGCATCGAGCCGACCACTTCGCGGGTGCCGTGCTGCAGGCCTTCGATCACCTGGCGGATTTCCTCCACCGAATCCTGGGTGCGCCTGGCCAGGTTGCGCACTTCATCGGCCACCACCGCGAAACCACGTCCGGCCTCGCCGGCCCGCGCCGCCTCGATGGCGGCGTTGAGGGCCAGCAGGTTGGTCTGCTCGGCGATCGCGCGGATCACTTCCAGCACCGAGCCGATCTGCTCGCTGCTGTTGGCCAGTGCCTGCACCTCTTCCATCGCCGCACTCATCTCGCTGGCCAGTTGCTCGATGGCACTGGTGGTCTTGCCGATCACGCCGAGGCCTTCCTGGGTGGCATGGTCGGCGCCGCGGGCGGCTTCGGCGGCCTGGGCGGCGCTGCGGGCGACGTCCTGGGCGGTGGCACTCATCTCGTTGGAGGCGGTGGCCACCTGGTCCACTTCGCGGTACTGCTGCTGCATGCCGGCGCTGGTCTGGCTGGCGATGGCGGCGGACTGGTCGGCGGTGCTGCGGGCGTCCTGCACCGAGCGTTTCACGTCGGCGATGATCGGTTGCAGCTTGTCGAGGAAACGGTTGAACCAGCCGGCCAGCTCACCCAGTTCGTCCTGGCGGGCGTAGTCCAGGCGGCGGGTCAGGTCGCCTTCGCCGGTGGCGATGTCCTTGAGCATGCTGGCCACGCCGAGGATCGGCCGGGTCACGCCACGGGCGGTGAGCCACACCAGCAACAGGCCGGCGACAGCGGCAGCGAGGCCGATCAACAGGCCGGTGAGGTTGGCGGTGTCGTTCTGCTGATCGAGTTTGGCGTCCAGCTTCAGTGCCGGCGCCAACAGAACCTTCTCGGGGACTTCCAGCAGCACGCTCCAGGACGCGGCGGTGGGGATAGGCTTGAACGGCTGCATGACGCGCAGCATGCCGTCGTGCTCCATTTCCACGGCTTTGCCGGCCTGCAGGTTGCCAGCCAGCTCAGCGGCCTTCTCACCGAAGGCCTTGTCCAGTTTGGCGCTGAGCAGGCCGGCATCGCGGCTGTGGCCGGCAAGCAGACCTGCCGGGCTGATGATGCTGACGTGGCCGTTGCCGTCATAGAGCTCGCGATTACCGGCGATGCTCAGTTGCTGCAGGCTTTCCAGGCTGATGTCCAGGCCCATGACGCCGACGGTCTTGCCGTTCAGTTGCAGCGGGAAGGCGATGCTGGTCATCAGCACCTGACGGTTGCCCACGTTATCGAAGTAGGGGTCCAGCACACAGGCCTGGCCGGTTTTCATCGGGCAGGTGTACCAGGCGTTGTAAGGGGCGCCGCTGGGACCGGTGCTGCTGTCGGCGAGCAGTTCTTCGGTCATCGACTCGGACTCGAGCTTGCCGGGAGTCGGCTGGGACCAATAAAGGGAGAAGCGGCCCTTGTCGTTGCTGCCGAGCTCGGCCTGGTCGGCGAAGAGTTCGTCCTTGCCGTCCAGGGCATTGGGCTCGAAGACCAGGTACAGGCCCAGGATCTCCGGGTTGGCTTCCAGGCTGGTGCGCACCTGGCGGGTCAGGTCTTCGCGCAGGTCGAAGGCGTCGAGGAAGCGCTTTTCCGCCTGCTCCTTGAGGAACAGGACCTGACGCGAGAAGCCTTTGCCGTACTGGTAGTTGTCCATGAAGTAGCGCTGGATGCGGATGGCCTGGAGCTCGGCGCGGGCTTGCAGGCGTTGCCGGGCGCTCTGGTCGAGCATCTGGCTGCTGTCGGCCTTCACCAGGCTGGCGCTGCGCTTGGACTGGTAAAGGGATGAACCGACCAGCAGGGTCACGATGGCCAGCAGGCAGAGGCCGACCAGCAGGGTGATCTTCCACTGGATGGACAGGCGATTGAACGGCATTGGGGCTTCCTTCTGTCTCGTCGGAACTTCATTCGTTGTCGGCGCGGCCGGCGATTTCTTGACACGTAGACGACGAATAGCCGTGCGGAATGCACGAGGGTGCAATTTGCAGGCAAGAATTATGCACAGTCCGACTGATATTCCGAACGCTTTTGACAGGGACGGCGACTTTGGGCAGAGTGCGCGCTTTTTTTTGCGGCAGAAGCCTTGGCTGGCAAGGCTCGCAGGACCGAGGAGCGGCGATGAATGCGGTAGTGGCGGCGGTGGGGATCATGCTGGTCCTCAGCCTGTGCCGGGTACATGTGGTGGTGGCCCTGATCATTGGTGCGCTGGCAGGCGGCATGTTCGGGGGACTGGGAATCGACGGTGCCCTGGCGGCCTTCAACAAGGGGCTCGGTGGTGGTGCCACAGTGGCGCTGTCCTACGCGCTGCTGGGCGCTTTCGCCGTGGCCATCGCGCGTTCCGGCCTGGCCCACGCACTGGCCGACAAGGCCCTGACGCTGGTGGGCAGGCAGGAGGCCAATGGGGGCAACGCACTGAAATGGGTGCTGGTGGCACTGCTGCTGTGCGTGGCGATTTCCTCGCAGAACATCCTGCCGATCCATATCGCGTTCATTCCGCTGTTGGTACCGCCTCTTCTATATGTACTGACACGCCTGGCCATCGACCGCCGGCTGATCGCCTGCGTGATCACGTTTGGTCTGATCACGCCCTACATGTTCTTGCCGGTGGGGTTCGGGAACATCTTCCTGAATGAAATTCTGCTGGCGAATGTGGTGAAAAGTGGCGTGGACGTTACCGGTGTGAATGTCACCGAGGCGATGTTGATACCGGCCCTGGGTATGGTCGCCGGTTTGCTCATCGCGGTGTTCATCAGCTATCGCGGCAAGCGCACCTATGACCTGGAGCGTATCGCCCAGGCCGAGCAGGTGAGCGTCGCCTACAACCCGTTGAGCCTGGGTGTCGCCGGCGTGGCGATCGTGGCTGCCTTCGTGGTGCAGCTGCTGCTGGACTCGATGATCATCGGCGCGCTGCTGGGCTTCGTGATCTTCTCGCTGTCCGGTGTGGTGCGCTGGAAGGAGACGGACGACCTGTTCACCGAAGGCATGAAGATGATGGCGATGATCGGCTTCATCATGATTGCCGCCTCGGGCTTCGCCGAGGTGATGCGTGAGACCGGCCACGTCGCGACCCTGGTGGACACCTCGGCGGCCTGGATCGGCCACAGCAAGGCGCTCGGTGCGCTGCTGATGCTGTTGGTGGGCCTGCTGGTGACCATGGGCATTGGATCGTCCTTCTCCACGGTGCCGATCATCGCGGCCATCTTCGTGCCGCTGTGCGTGCAACTGGGCTTCAGCCCGCTGGCCATCGTCAGCATCGTCGGTACTGCGGGTGCGCTGGGCGATGCGGGTTCTCCCGCTTCCGATTCCACCTTGGGGCCCACCGCTGGCCTGAACGTCGACGGCCAGCACAACCACATCTGGGACACCGTGGTGCCGACGTTCCTGCACTACAACCTGCCGCTGCTTGCCTTCGGCTGGGTCGCGGCGATGGTGCTGTAGGGTCGCTGGACGCCATTGCCGGTGTGATCTTCCCCGTAGGAGCGAGCTTCCTCGCGAAGAGTCCGCGCGCTATTTCGCGAGCAAGCTCGCTCCTACACACCCTGCAGTTGCCTAAAAACACTTAGCACTTTCCCCGATTCGCCGCGGACTAACCAGTAGGTCCTCTACACCCCGTGGCATTGCTATGGCTTCTCAGCGGCAACTGCACAACCGCACGCTGATCCTCCTCCTGGTGGTGGTATCGCTCGCGTTCTGCTGGATTCTGGTGCCGTTCTATGGAGCCGTATTCTGGGCTGTGGTGCTGGCGGTGATCTTCAGTCCCCTGCAGCGTGACCTGGCATTGCGTCTGGGCGGGCGGGGCAATCTGTCGGCGATGATCACGCTGTCGATCTGCCTGCTCGTTGCAGTGATGCCGGTGCTGCTCATTGCCCTGATGCTGGTGCAGGAGGGCGCCGATTTCTACCACCGGCTCGAATCCGGCGAGCTGGACATCGGCGGCTATGTCGAACAGTTCAAGAACCTGTTGCCGAATTTTATCCAGCGCCAACTCGATCGCCTCGGCATGGGCAACCTGAACGGCCTGCGCGATCGCATCGTCAGCGGCATGCTGCAAGGCAGCCAGTTCCTCGCCACCAAGGCGTTCGCCATCGGACAGAACACCTTCGAGGTCCTGGTCGGTTTCTTCGTCATGATCTACCTGCTGTACTTCTTCCTCCGCGACGGCTACGAAGTGGCGCGCAACGTGCGCATGGCGTTCCCTCTCGGCGAGCAGCACAAGCGCCGGTTGCAGATCAAGTTCACCCGCGTGGTACGCGCAACGGTCAAGGGAAACATCGTTGTCGCCATCGTCCAGGGGGCGTTGGGCGGGGCGGTGTTCTGGTTCCTGGGCATTCCCAGTCCGGTGTTCTGGGGGGTGATGATGGCGTTCCTTTCGCTGCTGCCCCTGGTGGGGGCAGGCATGATCTGGGGACCGGTCGCGCTGTTCTTCATGATCAACGACGAGCTCTGGAAGGGTGTTGGGCTGGCGCTGTTCGGCATTCTGGTGATTGGGCTGGTGGACAATCTTCTCCGGCCCATGCTGGTGGGCAAGGACACGCGGATGCCGGACTACCTGGTGCTGATTTCCACCCTGGGCGGGCTGTCGCTGTTCGGTCTCAACGGCTTCGTCATCGGTCCGTTGATCGCGGCGCTGTTCGTGGCGAGTTGGGACCTGTTCACCGAGACGGGCAAGAAGGTGATGCTGCCCTAGACGCACACTCTCCCCAAAAAGAAAAACCCGGCACATGGCCGGGTTTTCGTTTCTCGGGTTCCGCTTAGTGGGCGAGGGCCACCAGACCGGAGTGCTGGACCAGGTCCAGCAGCGGCTGCGGGTAGACGCCGAGGAAGAACGCCAGCAGGGCGACGAACAGCAGCATGATGCCGCCGGCGCGTTGCGCCCAGTGCAGGTCGGCGTCGTGGCGACGCAGGTTCGGCTCGACCAGGAACAGGGTGACCATGACGCGCAGGTAGTAGAACACGCCGATGGCGCTACCCAGGACCATGGCGCCCAGCAGCCACCAGAGGCCGGATTCGACACCGGCGGCGATCACGAAGAACTTGCCGATGAAGCCTGCGGTGAGCGGAATGCCGGCCAGGGACAGCATCATCACGGTGAGCACGGCGGTCAGGTACGGACGGCGCCAGAACAGGCCGCGGTACTCGTACAGGGCATCGCAGTCACGGCCGCTGTAGGGGGTGGACATCAGCGTCACAACACCGAAGGCGCCCAGGCTGGTGAGCACGTAGGTGGCCAGGTAGACACCGATGGCTTCCACGGCCAGACCCTTGCTCGCGATCAGGGCCACCAGCAGGTAGCCGAAGTGCGCGATGGAGGAGTAGCCCAGCAGACGCTTGATGTTGTTCTGCACCAGGGCCAGCAGGTTGCCGAAGAGGATGGAGGCGATGGCGATGACGGTCAGCAGGTCGTTCAGCCAGCCGCCGGCGGTGGCCGGAGACAGCTGATAGAGACGCAGCAGCACGGCGAACACGGCAACCTTGCTGGCGGTGGCCAGGAAGGCGGCCACCGGCGCCGGGGCGCCTTCGTACACGTCCGGGGTCCAGAGGTGGAATGGAACCAGGGACAGCTTGAACGCAAGGCCGATCAGCATCATGCCGATGCCGAGCTGGGACAGCACGCTGGAGGTCCCGGCGGCGGCCAGTTGGCTGAAGCTCAGGCTGCCGGCGTCGGCATAGAGCAGCGCCATGCCGAACAGCAGGAAGGCGGAGCCGGCGGCGGACAGCACCATGTACTTGATGCCGGCTTCCAGGGAGCGCTTGTTGAAGAAGGCGTACGCCACCAGGCCGTAGACCGGCACGGACAGCAGCTCCAGGCCGATGAACAGGCCGGCCAGGTGCTGCGCGGTGACCAGCACCAGACCGCCAGCGGCGGACAGGAGGATCAGCAGGTACATCTCTTCGCGGTTGCCCGGGTAGCCCTTGCCCGATTCACCGCCCAGGTAGGCGTGGATCAGAGTGACGCAGGCGAGGGTGCCGGCCAGTACCAGCGCCATGTAATAGGCACCGAAGTTGTCGATCACCATCAGCGGGGTCACTTCCAGGGGAGCGACCTTGAGTGCCGGGATGATAGAGAGCAGGGCGAGGTTCAGACCGATGACCGACAGGCCGAAGGTCCAGGAGTGGTGCCGCTTCCAGGCGATGGCCAGCATGACCACGACGATGGTGGCGCAGGTGACCAGCAGCGGTAGCAGGGCAATCAGGTGTTGAGTCGTGAATTCCATAACCTACTTACCGGGCAACGAGTTGATTGACGGCGGAATCCAGCCACTGGTGCACGCCATGCATGGTCGCAGCGGAGGTATCCAGTACCGGTTGCGGGTAAACGCCGAGCAGGATCAGCAGGGCAGCGAGGCCCAGGACCATGGTCAGCTCGCGATAGCGCAGGCCTTCGTAGGCGTTTTCGTTCTTCGCCGGACCGAAGTAGGCGCGGTGGATCATGATCAGCGAGTAGACCGAACCGAACACCAGGCCGGTAGACGCCAGGACGGCGATCCACGGTACTTGCTGGAAGGAGCCGACCAGGATCAGGAACTCGCCGACGAAGTTGCCGGTGCCTGGCAGGCCCAGTGCGGCGGCAGCGAAGAACAGGCTGATGGCCGGCAGGTAGGGCATGCGGTTCCAGATACCGCCCATCTCGCGCATGTCACGGGTGTGCAGGCGCTCGTACAGCTGGCCGCACAGGATGAAGAGCGCGGCGGCGGAGAGGCCGTGGGCGATCATCTGCACGATGGCGCCCTGCAGGGCGATCTGGCTGCTGGAGTAGATGGCGATCAGTACGAAGCCCATGTGGGACACGCTGGAGTAGGCCACCAGGCGCTTGATGTCAGTCTGGGCGAAGGACAGGAAGGCACCGTAGACGATGGCGAACACACCGAGCCACTGGGCGATCGGTGCGAACTCGGCCGAGGCATTGGGGAACAGCGGCAGGGCGAAGCGGATCATGCCGTAGGCGGCGGTCTTCAGCAGGATGCCGGCGAGGTCCACGGAACCCGCGGTCGGGGCCTGGGCGTGGGCATCGGGCAGCCAGGAGTGGAACGGCACCACCGGGAACTTCACCGCGAAGGCGATGAAGAAGCCGAGCATCAGCAGGTACTCGGTGCCCGGGGCGAGCTGGGCCTTCAGCAGGTCGGCGTAGTTGAAGGTCAGCACGCCGGTATTGCTGTAGTTCACCAGCACCAGGCCGAGGATGGCCACCAGCATGATCAGGCCGCTGGCCTGGGTGTAGATGAAGAACTTGGTGGCGGCGGTGATACGGGTCTTGCCCTTGCTGCCGCTATGACCCCAGAGCGCGATGAGGAAGTACATCGGCACCAGCATCATTTCCCAGAAGAAGAAGAACAGGAACAGGTCGATGGCGAGGAACACGCCGACCACGCCGCCAAGGATCCACATCAGGTTGAGGTGGAAGAAGCCGACGCGGTTCTGGATTTCACGCCAGGAGCAGAGCACGGACAGCACACCGAGCAGGCCGGTGAGGACGATCATCAGGATGGAGATGCCGTCCAGGGCCAGGTGGATGGTGACGCCGAAACGCTCGATCCACTGCACCTTGAACTCTTGCGCCCATACCGGATCGGTGCCGGGAGCGGGTGCCAGGGTGAAGTCGCCGGTCGCCCACAGCCAGAGGCCGAGACCGAACAGCAGGGTCATGGTGAGCAGGGCGATCCAGCGGGGCAGGGTGGCGCCGAAGCGCTCACCTTGCCAGCAGAGCAGGCCGCCGATGAAGGGAATCAGGATTAGCCAGGGCAGAATCATGACGGGCTCAATTCCTTAATAAGATTCAGGTCAGCAGCACGGCGCCGAGCACGAGCACGGCTCCGCCGACGATGGATACGGCGTACCAGCGCAGCTGGCCGGTCTGGCTACGGCTGAGGGCGAAGTTGCCACCCTTCACTACACGCGGGACCAGGCCGATGGTGCCGTCGATGGGATCGCGACGGAGCAGGCGGCAGACCAGCAGGTAGGGTTTGACGAACAGCAGGTCATAGAGCCAGTCGAAGCCCCAGGCGGCGAACCACCAGGCACCGAGGAAGCGGCCAGGAGCGCTCTGGGCAACGGCGCTGACGAAGCGGCGCTTGCCGAGGAAGAGCAGGGCGGCCAGCAGGATACCTGCCAGGGCGATGGCGCCCGAGGCGATTTCCAGGCTGTGCTTCGCTTCGCCACCGGCATGGCCGACGCTTTCCGGCAGCACGCCGGCCAGCGGCGGGGTGATCAGTGCGCCGACGAAGGTGGAGAGGACGATCAGCACGCTCAGCGGCAGCCAGTGGGCAACGCCATGGCCAGCGTGGGCTTCGGTCTGCGCTTCACCGTGGAAGGCGATGAAGATCAGGCGGAAGGTGTAGATCGAGGTCAGGAAGGCACCCGCCAGGCCCGCGTAGAGCAGACCGGCGTGACCGCTGGCGAAGGCTTCCCAGAGGATCTCGTCCTTGGAGTAGAAGCCCGCGGTAACCAGCGGCAGGGCCGCCAGGGCCGCACCACCGACGATGAAGCTCGCGTAGGCCAGCGGCAGCTTCTTCCACAGACCGCCCATCTTGAAGATGTTCTGCTCGTGGTGGCAGGCGTTGATCACCGCACCGGAGGCAAGGAACAGCAGGGCCTTGAAGAAGGCGTGGGTCATCAGGTGGAAGATCGCCGCGTCCCAGGCACCCACGCCAAGGGCGAGGAACATGTAGCCGATCTGGCTCATGGTGGAGTAGGCGAGGATACGCTTGATGTCGGTCTGCACCAGGGCGGCGAAGCCGGCCAGGACCAGGGTCACGCCGCCGACGATGCCGACCAGCTCGAGGATTTCCGGGGTCAGCAGGAACAGGCCGTGGGTACGGGCGATCAGGTAGACGCCCGCGGTCACCATGGTCGCCGCGTGGATCAGCGCGGAGACCGGAGTCGGACCCGCCATCGCGTCCGCCAGCCAGGTCTGCAGCGGCAGCTGGGCGGATTTGCCCACGGCGCCGCCGAGCAGCATCAGGGTCGCGACCCAGAGCCAGGCGTCACCGGCCACGTACTTCTCAGGGGCCAGCTTCATCAGCTCCTGGATGTTCAGGGTGCCCAGGTGGAAGAACAGGATGAACAGGCCGATGGCCATGAACACGTCGCCCACGCGGGTAACGATGAAGGCCTTGAGCGCTGCGTTGCCGTTGGGCGTGTGCTTGAAGTAGAAGCCGATCAGGAGGTACGAGCACAGACCCACGCCTTCCCAACCGAAGTAGAGGAACAGCAGGTTATCGCCCAGCACCAGGAACAGCATGCTGGCGATGAACAGGTTGGTGTAGGCGAAGAAGCGGGAGTAACCCTCTTCACCGCGCATGTACCAGGAGGCGAACAGGTGGATCAGGAAGCCGACGCCAGTGACCACGCCAAGCATGGTCAGCGACAGGCCGTCCAGGTAGAGGGTGAAGCTGGGCGCGAAGCCCGCCACGCTCATCCACTGCCAGAGCACCTGGGTGTACACGCCGCCTTCCGGCGGGGCCACGTTGAATTGCCAGATGATCGAGGCGGCTACCAGGGCCGAGAGGCCCACGGAGCCAACGCCGATGACGGCGGAGGTGTTTTCGGAGAGACGCCCGCGGGAGAAGGCCAGGATGAACCAGCCAAGCAGCGGGAACAGGCAAGTGAGGAATAGAAGGTTCATCCGCGCATCTCGCTGGCAGCGTCGATATCGAGGGTATGGAAGCGGCGGTACAGCTGCAGCAGGATCGCCAGGCCGATGGAGGCTTCGGCGGCCGCAAGGCTGATCACCAGAATGAACATGATCTGGCCGTCAGGCTGGGCCCAACGGGCGCCGGCGACCACGAAGGCCAGCGCGGCGGCGTTCATCATGACTTCCAGGCTCATGAGCACGAAGAGGATGTTGCGGCGCACCATCAGGCCGGTGAGGCCCAGGCAGAAGAGCACGCCGGCGACCGCGAGGCCATGTTCCAGTGGGATTGCATTCATGGCTTATTCCTTAGCTTCGTGGCGGCCGAGGTGGAAGGCGGCGACCAGGGCTGCGAGCAGCAGCATGGACGCCAGTTCCACGGCCAGCAGGTACGGGCCGAAGAGGGCGATGCCGACTGCCTTGGAGTCCACCGTGGTGTGACCGATGGTGGCGCCAGTGGTGTTGCCGAACAGCACGTACAGCAGCTCGGCCAGCAGAACCAGGGAGAGCAGGGCAGGGCCGGTCCAGATACCGGGCTTGAGCCACTTCTTCTCCTGCTCGGCAATCGCCGGTCCGAGGTTCAGCATCATCACCACGAAGACGAACAGCACCATGATGGCGCCGGCGTAGACGATGATTTCCAGGGCGCCGGCGAAGGGTGCACCGAGGGCGAAGAAGCACATCGACACCGCCAGCAGCGAGACGATGAGGTACAGCAGGGCATGCACCGGATTGGTGTTGGTGACCACACGCAGGGTGGAGACAACGGCCACACCGGCGGCGAAATAGAAGGCGAATTCCACGCGCGTCTCCTTAGGGCAGCAGGCTCTTCACGTTGATCGGCTCGGCCTCGTTCTGCGCGGCGCCTTTCGGCTTGCCGGCAATGGCCATACCCGCCACGCGATAGAAGTTGTAGTCCGGGTTTTTGCCGGGACCGGAGATCAGCAGGTCTTCCTTCTCGTACACCAGGTCCTGGCGCTTGAACTCGCCCATCTCGAAATCCGGGGTCAGCTGGATCGCGGTGGTGGGGCAGGCTTCCTCGCACAGGCCGCAGAAGATGCAGCGGGAGAAGTTGATGCGGAAGAACTCGGGGTACCAGCGGCCATCGTCGGTCTCGGCCTTCTGCAGGGAGATGCAGCCGACCGGGCAGGCAACGGCGCACAGGTTGCAGGCTACGCAACGCTCTTCGCCGTCGGGATCGCGGGTGAGGACGATGCGGCCACGGTAGCGCGGCGGCAGGTATACGGGCTCTTCCGGGTACTGCAGGGTGTCACGCTTGCGGAAGGCATGGCCGAAGATCATCACCAGGCTGCGAAGCTGGGTGAAGGTGCCATGCACGACGTGGATGATTTCTTTGATCATGGCATTACTCCTTACTGGGCCGAGGCCAGCACCAGGGCGCCGGTCACCAGCAGGTTGATCAGGGTCAGCGGCAGGCACACCTTCCAGCTGAAGGCCATCACCTGGTCATAGCGCGGGCGCGGGATGGATGCGCGCAGCAGGATGAACAGCATGATGAAGAAGCCGGTCTTCAGTGCGAACCAGATGAAGGGGATCTGCGGCAGGATGCCGAACGGGCCGTGCCAGCCGCCGAAGAACAGGGTCACGAGCAGGGCGGAGATCAGCACGATGCCGATGTACTCGCCCACGAAGAACATGCCCCATTTCATGCCGGCGTATTCGATGTGGTAACCGTCGGCCAGTTCCTGTTCCGCTTCCGGCTGGTCGAACGGGTGACGGTGAGTCACGGCGACGCCAGCGATGAAGAAGGTACAGAAGCCGAAGAACTGCGGAATGATGAACCACAGGTGCTGGGCCTGGTATTCAACGATGTCGCGCATGTTGAACGAACCCACCTGCGCCACGATGCCCATCAGCGACAGGGCCAGGAACACCTCGTAGGAGATGGTCTGGGCCGAGGCGCGCAGGCTGCCGAGCAGGGCGAACTTGTTGTTGCTCGACCAGCCGGCGAAGAGCACCGCGTACACCGCGATGCCCGCCATGGCAAAGAAGAACAGCACGCCGATGTTCAGGTCGGCCACGCCCCAGGTGGGGGTGACCGGGACCACGGCAAACGCGATCAACAGGGCGCTCATCGCGATGATGGGCGCCAGGGTGAAGATCAGTTTGTCGGCGAACGGCGGAGTCCAGTCTTCCTTGAAGAACATCTTGATCATGTCGGCGCCCAGCTGGAAGGCGCCGAACGGACCTACGCGGTTCGGACCGTAGCGGTCCTGCCACAGGCCGAGCAGACGACGTTCCACCCAGGAGAGCAGCGCACCAGTCACGACCACACCGAGCAGGATGACGATGGACTTGAGGACGGTGACGACGATGTCGATCAGTTCGGGCGTCAGCCAGCTCATTGCGCGGACTCCTGTACGGCAGTGACGACAGCACCGGCGAAGACGGCCGGGATGCCCGGCAGGCCGGCGGGCAGACCGACCAGGCCGATGCCCATTTCTTCCTTGATGGCCAGCGGCAGACGCAGGGTCTGGCCGTTGACGGTCAGGGCGAGCAGGGCACCGTCGTTGACGCCGAGGCGGTCAGCTTCGTCCTTGGCCAGGGCCACGTAAGGCTGCGGAATGCGCTCTTGCACTGGCGCGGCGCGGGAGCTGTTCTCCTCGCTGCCGAACAGGTGGTGCAGCGGCACCGCCTGCCAGGTGCCCTGGGTCGGGTTGAAGGCAGCGTTGATGCCGAACCAGGGCAGGGCCTGGCCCTTGGCCTCGATCAGGCGCACGCCCGGGTCGCCGGCGCGCAGGTGGCCACCGACTTCGTCCTGGAACTTGTTCCAGGCCTGCGGGGAGTTCCAGCCCGGGGACCAGGCGAACGGAATCTGCTGACGGTCTTCCTTGGAGCCGGCATAGCCTTCCATGGAGAAGGCGAATGCGGAGTCCTTGTCCTGGGGCTGACGCGGTTCGTGCACGCTGATATTGGCGCGCATGGCGGTACGACCGCTGTAGCGGTGCGGCTCGCGAGCGAGCTTCATGCCCTTGATGCGGAAGGAGGCAGTCGGCGCGGCATCGCGGATGCCAGCCAGCAGCGGGCTGCTGTCGGCACAGGCGGAAGTCACCTGGTCCAGCTGGGTCCAGTCGACGGTCTTGCCCAGCAGGGTGCTGTGCAGCGCATGCAGCCAGCGCCAGCCTTCGCGAACGAGGATGTTGGCGTCGTAGTAGGTTGGGTCGAAGACCTGGAAGAAGCGCTGGGCGCGGCCTTCCAGGCTGACCAGGGTGCCATCGCCTTCGGCGAAGCTGGCAGCCGGCAGCACCAGGTGGGCGCGCTCGACAGTAGCGGTCTGCTGGTGGTCGGCGACGATCACGACCTTGGCGGCTGCCAGGGCGGCATCGACCTTGGCGGCGTCGGCGCGGCGGTACAGGTCGTTCTCGAGAACGACGACGGCATCGGCCTTGCCTGCGGTCAGGGCTTCCAGGGCGGCATCGACGGACTCGCCACCGAACAGGGCCAGGCCCATGCTGTTGGCTTCCGGCACCACCAGGCTGAGGGAACCGTTCTTCTCACGGTTCTTCAGCGCGCTGGCGATGTTCGCGGCGGCTTCGATCAGGGCCTTCTCGCCCAGGGAGGCGCCGGAGATGACCAGCGGACGCTTGGCAGCGAGCAGGGCATCGGCGATGCGCTTGACCAGCTCAGCAGCTTCGCTTTCCAGGCCTTCCACGGCCGGGGCGCTCGGGTCGATGGCGTGGGCCACGGCGAAACCGATGCGGGCGAGGTCGGCCGGTGCGGCATGGACGCTTTCGGCGGCGACGTCATCCAGGCGGGTGGCGGCGACGCTGGCGATGAACAGCGGATTCAGCGCGTCCTGGGCGACGTTCTGCACGGCGGCCATGTGCCAATCCTGGATCTTCATCGAGGCGGCAATTTCGGTGGCCTTGCCTTTGACCGCCTGACGCAGGGCCAGGGCCATGCGGGCTGCAGTCTGGGTCAGGTCTTCGCCGAGGACGAAGATGGCGTCGTGCTTCTCGACGTCGCGCAGGGTGGGCACGGGCAGCGGGCCGTTCTGCAGGATGTCGCGGATCAGGCGCAGGTTTGCGAGTTCCTGGGCGGCGATACCGGAGTAGTAGTTCTCGGCGCCGACCAGCTCACGCAGGGCGAAGTTGCCTTCGAGGCTGGCGCGGGGCGAGCCGATGCCGATGACGCGCTTGCCTTTGAGCAGCTCGGCGGCTTTGTCCAGCGCAGCGTCCAGACCAAGGTGCTGGTTGCCCAGCAGCGGCTGGCGCGGACGGTCTTCGCGGTTGACGTAGCCATAGCCGAAGCGGCCACGGTCGCACAGGAAGTACTGGTTCACCGAGCCGTTGAAGCGGTTCTCGATGCGGCGAATCTCGCCGTAGCGTTCGCCGGGGCTGATGTTGCAGCCACTGGAGCAGCCTTGGCAGATGCTCGGGGCGAACTGCATGTCCCACTTGCGGTTGTAGCGCTCGGAGTGGGTCTTGTCGGTGAACACGCCGGTCGGGCAGACCTCGACCAGGTTGCCGGAGAACTCGCTCTCCAGCACGCCGTCTTCGACGCGGCCGAAGTAGACGTTGTCGTGGGCGCCATAGACACCGAGGTCGGTGCCGCCCGCGTAGTCCTTGTAGTAGCGCACGCAGCGATAGCAGGCGATGCAGCGGTTCATCTCGTGGGAAATGAACGGGCCGAGCTGCTGGTTCTGGTGGGTACGCTTGGTGAAGCGGTAGCGACGGGCGTTGTGGCCGGTCATTACCGTCATGTCCTGCAGGTGGCAGTGACCGCCTTCCTCGCACACCGGGCAGTCGTGCGGGTGGTTGGTCATCAGCCATTCGACGACGCTGGCGCGGAACTGCTTGGCCTCTTCGTCGTCGATGGAAATCCAGCTGTTATCGGTGGCGGGAGTCATGCAGGACATGACGAGGCGACCACGCTTGTCGTTCTCGTCGGTGTACTGCTTGACCGCGCACTGGCGGCAGGCGCCGACGCTACCGAGCGCCGGGTGCCAGCAGAAGTAGGGGATGTCGAGTCCGAGGGACAGACAGGCCTGCAGGAGGTTGTCTGCACCATCGACTTCGAGCGTCTTGCCGTCTACGTGGATAGTGGCCATGGTTCAGTCTTCATCTGCCCGTGTGACCGGGCTTTGGCTAATGGAATCAGCGTGCGCGCGGGGCCGGGTGAGCGGCCGCCGCTGCGCGAATTCTTCTGTTCAGGCGCCGACGGGAATCGGACGCGCTGCCGGAATCTGGCTGGCGATGCCTGCCTCGAACTCCGGACGGAAATACTTCATCGCACTGCCCAGTGGCTCGACGGCGCCCGGTGCGTGGGCGCAGAAGGTCTTGCCTGGGCCGAGGAAGCTGACGAGCTGCTCCAGTGTCTCCAGGTCACCCGCCTGGCCTTCGCCGCGCTCCAGGGCACGGAGGACTTTGACGCTCCAGGGCAGGCCGTCGCGGCAAGGTGTGCACCAGCCGCACGACTCGCGGGCGAAGAACTCCTCCATGTTGCGGAGCAGGGAGACCATGTTGATGCTGTCGTCCACGGCCAACGCGAGGCCGGTACCCATACGGGTGCCCACCTTGGCGATGCCTGCGGCGTACATGGGTGCATCCAGGTGCTCGGGGAGCAGGAAGCCGGTACCGGCACCGCCGGGTTGCCAAGCTTTCAGCTTGAAGCCGTCGCGCATCCCACCAGCGTAGTCTTCGAACAGCTCGCGAGCGGGAACGCCGAAGGGCAGTTCCCAGAGGCCGGGGTTCTTCACCTTGCCGGAGAAGCCCATGAGCTTGGTGCCCATGTCTTCGCTGCCTGGGCGGGCGAGGGTCTTGTACCAGTCCACACCGTTGGCGACGATCGCCGGCACGTTGCACAGGGTCTCGACGTTGTTGACGCAGGTGGGCTTGCCCCAGACGCCGACGGCGGCAGGGAAGGGCGGCTTGGAACGCGGGTTGGCGCGACGGCCTTCCAGCGAGTTGATCAGGGCGGTCTCTTCACCACAGATGTAGCGACCGGCGCCGGTGTGGACGAACAGCTCGAAATCGAAACCGCTGCCGAGGATGTTCTTGCCCAGCAGGCCGGCGGCCTTGGCTTCATCGATGGCGCGATTGAGATTGCGCGCCGCGTCGACGTACTCGCCGCGCAGGAAGATGTAGCCGCGATAGGCCTTGAGGGCGCGCGCGGAAATCAGCATGCCTTCCACCAGCAGGTGCGGCAGCTGCTCCATCAGCATGCGGTCCTTCCAGGTGTTGGGCTCCATTTCGTCCGCGTTGCACAGCAGGTAGCGGATGTTCATGGATTCGTCGGCCGGCATCAGGCCCCATTTCACGCCGGTGGGGAAGCCCGCACCGCCACGACCCTTGAGGCCGGAGTCCTTGACCTGCTGAACGATGTCGGCCTGGGCCATCTCGGTCAGGGCCTTGCGAGCAGCTGCGTAGCCGTTCTTCTGCTGGTATTCGTCGAGCCATACCGGCTGCGCGTCTTCACGCAGGCGCCAGGTCAGCGGATGGGTTTCTTCGCTGCGGGCGATGCGGTTGGCCGGGCCAATGGAGGTGAGGGTCTTCATTGGTAGGCCTCCAGCAGCTTGGCAACGCCATCAGGTTGTACGTCGCCGAAGGTGTCGTCGTCGATCATCACGGCCGGGGCCTTGTCGCAGTTGCCGAGGCAGCAGACCGGCAGCAGGGTGAAGCGGCTGTCGGTGGTGGTCTGGCCGAGGCCGATGCCGAGCTGCTTTTGCATTTCGGCAACGACGGACTCATGGCCGCCGACGTAGCAGGTCATGCTGTCGCACACGCGGATGACGTGGCGGCCGACCGGCTGGCGGAAGATCTGGCTATAGAAGGTGGCCACGCCTTCGACGTCGCTGGCGGGAATGCCGAGGATCGCGCCGATGGCGTCAGCGGCGCCATCCGGCACCCAGCCACGCTCTTTCTGGACGATCTTCAGGGCTTCGATGGACGCCGCGCGCGGGTCCTCGTAGTGATGCATTTCGTGCTCGATGGCCGAGCGCTCGGTTTCGCTGAGTACGAAACGGTCGGTCTGGATAAGGGTGCTCATGATCAGCGGTCCACGTCAGCCATTACGAAGTCGATACTGCCCAGGTAGGCGATCAGGTCTGCCACCATGCTGCCGCGGATCACCGAGGGGATCTGCTGCAGGTGGGGGAAGCTGGGCGTCCGGATCCGGGTGCGGTAGCTCATGGTGCTGCCGTCGCTGGTCAGGTAGTAACTGTTGATGCCCTTGGTCGCCTCGATCATCTGGAAGGCTTCGTTGGCCGGCATGACCGGGCCCCAGGAAACCTGCAGGAAGTGGGTGATCAGGGTCTCGATGTGCTGCAGCGTGCGCTCTTTCGGCGGCGGCGTGGTCAGCGGGTGGTCCGCCTTGTACGGGCCTTCCGGCATGTTCTTGAGGCACTGGTCGATGATGCGGATGCTCTGGCGCATCTCTTCGACGCGGACCATGCAGCGATCGTAGGCGTCACCGTTGTGGGCCAGCGGCACTTCGAACTCGAAGTTTTCGTAGCCGGAGTACGGGCGTGCCTTGCGCAGGTCGAAGTCACAACCGGTGGAGCGCAGACCAGCACCGGTGACGCCCCATTCGAGGGCTTCCTTGGTGTTGTACTGGGCGACGCCGACGGTACGGCCACGCAGAATGCTGTTTTTCAGGGCAGCCTTTTCGTACTCGTCGAGGCGCTTGGGCAGCCATTCGACGAATTCCTTGACCAAGCCATCCCAGCCGCGCGGCAGGTCGTGGGCGACGCCACCGATGCGGTACCAGGCCGGGTGCAGGCGGAAGCCGGTCACGGCCTCGATCACCTTGTAGGCACGCTGGCGGTCGGTGAAGGTGAAGAACACCGGAGTCATGGCACCCACGTCCTGGATGTAGGTACCCAGGAACAGCAGGTGGCTGGTGATCCGGAAGAACTCGGCCATCATCACGCGGATGACGTCGACGCGCTGCGGCACCTTGATGCCGGCGAGCTTCTCGACCGCGAGGACGTACGGCAGGTTGTTCATCACGCCACCGAGGTAGTCGATACGGTCGGTGTACGGAATGAAGCTGTGCCAGGACTGGCGCTCGGCCATTTTCTCGGCGCCGCGGTGGTGGTAACCGACTTCCGGCACGCAGTCGACGATCTCTTCGCCGTCCAGTTGCAGGATGATGCGGAAGGCACCGTGAGCGGAGGGGTGGTTCGGGCCGAGGTTGAGGAACATGTAGTCCTCGTTCTCGCCGTGGCGTTTCATGCCCCAGTCTTCCGGGCGGAAGCGCGCAGCTTCTTCTTCAAGCTGGTGCTTGGCCAGGGTCAGGCTGAAGGGGTCGAATTCGGTGGCGCGCGCCGGATAGTCCTTGCGCAGCGGGTGACCTTCCCAGGTGTTGGGCATCATGATCCGCGACAGGTGCGGATGGCCGGCGAAGGTGATGCCGTACATGTCCCAGACTTCCCGCTCGTACCAGTTGGCGTTCGGCCAGATACCGGTGACGGTAGGCAGGTTGAGGTCGCCCTCGGACAAGGCCACCTTGATCATCACGTCACTATTACGCTCCAGCGACATGAGGTGGTAGAACACCGTGAAGTCGGCGTTCGGCAGGCCGCGGCGCTGGGTGCGCAGGCGCTCGTCGACGCCATGCAGGTCGTACAGCATGACGTAGGGGCGCGGCAGGTTGCGCAGGAACTTGAGGACGTCGATCAGCTTGTCACGGGTGACCCAGATCACCGGCATGCCGGTACGGGTCGACTGGATGGTCAGGCTTTCGGCGCCAAAGCGGGAATTCAGCTCTACGACGACGTCTTGGTCGTCTGCCTTGTAAGGCGGAATAGACAGAACGGTGTCTGCAGTCATGGTCTCGGTCGCTATCGGTCAACGTAAAGAATGAGCCTGGGGTCTTCCGGGGAAGAACAGGCTCAGACTTCGTCGGGGCTGCGCAGGTTGGTGACCTGAATACGCTGTTCGCGGCGCTTTTCTCGCTCGGAGGGCATATCGGCACGATAGACGCCTTGGTCCCCCACGACCCAGGATAGCGGGCGGCGCTCCTGGCCGATGGATTCCTGCAGCAGCATCAGGCCTTGCAGGAACGCCTCCGGACGGGGCGGGCAGCCGGGAATGTAGACGTCCACGGGAAGGAACTTGTCCACGCCCTGAACGACCGAGTAAATATCGTACATGCCGCCGGAGTTCGCGCACGAACCCATGGAAATTACCCACTTCGGCTCCAGCATCTGCTCATAGAGGCGCTGGATGACCGGCGCCATCTTGATGAAGCAGGTGCCGGCGATGACCATGAAGTCGGCCTGGCGTGGTGATGCACGAATGACCTCCGCACCGAATCGCGCGATATCGTGCGGTGCGGTGAAGGCAGTGGTCATTTCCACGTAGCAGCAGGAGAGACCGAAGTTATACGGCCACAGGGAGTTCTTGCGACCCCAGTTGACTGCTCCGTTGAGAACATCCTCGAGCTTGCCCAGGAAGATGTTCTTGTGCACCTGATCTTCTAGCAGCGGGTCGGAAACGGTCTCCCGTTCGCCGATCGGATACTGCTCGTAAGTGGCATCCGGATCGATCCGAGTAAGTTTGTATTGCATTGCCAAAGCCTCATTGTTTTAGCTTCGCCTGCCGCTTGCGACGACCTTCGGGAGCCCAATCGAGCGCCCCGATGCGCCAAAGGTAGACAAGACCTGCCAACAGAATTGCTATGAAAATGGTTGCTTCGATAAAACCGGCCCAACCGCTTTCACGGACGGAGACGGACCAAGCGAAGAGAAAGAGGGCTTCGACGTCGAAGATCACGAAGAGCATCGCGACCAGATAGAACTTTGCGGAGAGGCGGAGGCGGGCCGTGCCGGTGGGGAGCATGCCGGATTCGAAGGGGTCGTTCTTGCTACGACCGATGGCCTTGCTGCCGAGCAGGCTGGAGACACCGATCATGAAGGCACAGAGGCCGACGACACCCAACAGGAAAACAGCGAAACCCCAGTTGTGGGAGATGATGGCAGTAGCTTCCGACATGCCGGAACTCCTTAGTCAAGGAACGGCGTTCACTTGCGTTTAATAGGTTTAGTGCCGGGTTTCATTGAGACCCTGGCAATCGATTCGGACAATTTTATGCCCGACCGGGTGTGCAAGTAAATTTTTCACGTCAAAAAATTGCCCGCGCAGCCGGATTTTTGACCGTCTGCTGCTCTGCAGGCCACTGTTCATCAATGTTTCAGCGTTTTCTTAGGCCTTGGTCGGATTGCGGCCTTATGTCGCAGCGGGGGGTGCTTTTGGTGGGCAAATGATAGTCATTAGCGTTTGATTGGTGGTTAATTAATCACTACACGAGAGTTGCTCCGGAGAACTTGTAAATGGCCTCGGAAAATATGCTGAGAACGTTCGTAAGTTGCTCTTCCAGCAGTTTTCATATTGCGACAATTCCATTTGTTTTTGTTCATATTGAATTGCAGAAGAGGAAAAAGAGGCCGGCCCAGATGAGCCGGCCGAAATCCTTGAGGGGATTCAGAGCAGTCGACGGCCGTCTTCGCGCGTGATGATCACGGTGGAGGAGCGCGGCCGCTTGCCCGGGCCGTCTGGCCAGGTGCTGAGCAGGTTGGTGGCGGTAGAGCCTTCGCCGGGGTGCTGAATGTTGATGAACAAGGTGCGGAAGTCGGGCGTCGCGCTTATGCCGGTCACTTCGGCGCCCAGGGGGCCGACCAGGAAGCGTTTGAACTCACCACTGCGCGGGTCCGCCACCAGCATCTGGTTGTTGCCGAAGGGGCCGGCGCTGAGCTGGCTGCCACTCATGTCGGTCTGGATCCACAGACGTCCCTCGTCGTCGAACCAGAGCCCGTCCGGGCTGGCCAGGATGTTCTGCGCGCCGAGCGGCTTGCCGTCCGGGCCACGGCTGTCCGCCTCGGGACCGGCGAGCAGGAAGATGTTCCAGTCGAAACGGCGTCCGGCATGGTCGCGACTGTCTTCGCGCCAGCGAATGATATGCCCGTAGGCGTTGGCTGGGCGCGGGTTGGCGGCGTCGGCCGCAGTGCGGGCGGTGTTGTTGGTGAGGGTGAAGTAGACCTCGCCATTGTCCGGGTTGACTGCGCCCCACTCCGGTCGGTCCATTCGGGTCGCGCCAACAGCGTCGGCAGCCAGGCGCGTGTTGATCAGCACTTCGCCCTGGTCGGCAAAGGTGACGCCCGCTGCCAGGCAGGCCTTGAGGAAGTTGCGGTCGTTGATGTCCAGTGGCAGCCAGTCGCCACTGCCGTCGGCGTTGAAGCGGCCGACGTAGAGCGTGCCGTCGTCCAGCAGGCGGCCGTTGGCCTGGCCGGGGCGGTACTTGTCGCGGCTGACGTACTTGTAGATGTATTCGTTCTGCGAGTCGTCACCGGAGTAGCAGACTACCGGGCGACCGGGTTTCACCGGGGCGAAGATCAGGCCTTCGTGAGCGAAGCGGCCCAGAGCGGTGTGTTTCACCGGGGTGGAATCCGGGTCGAAGGGATCGATCTCGACGATCCAGCCGAAGTGGTTCGGCTCGTTGCGGTAGTCGCCCTTGGCATCGGCCGACTTGCGAGTGGCATCGAAGCGTTCGAACTCGTCGCCCGGTAGGGTCTCCCAACCGAAGCGGCTGCTACTGCGCAGGCCATAGCGCTTGAGTTCGCGCGGGAGGTCGGTGTCGCGGGTGGCGAAGTAGCCGGCCCAGTTCTCTTCGCAGGTCAGATAGGTGCCCCAGGGGGTGAAGCCGTTGGAGCAGTTGTTCTGGGTGCCGCGAGTGGCGGTGCCCTGAGGGCTGTGACGGGTTTTCAGCAAGGTGTGGCCGCGCGCCGGCCCGGTGATCTGCATCGGCGTGGCGGCAGTGATACGGCGGTTGCGGCGGCTCGGCACCACTTCCCATTCGCCATTTACATTGCGGCGGATCTCGACCACGGAAACGCCGTGGGCATTGATCTCCTTGCGAACCTCGTCGGCAACGGTGCGCTTGCCGTCGACGATGGTCGGGCCATTGGGGTGCAGCAGCGGGGCGTCTATGTATTCGTGGTTGAGAACCAGCAGACCGTGGTCGGAACGCTTGCCTGGACCGCGACGGGCGTCGATGGGGAAGAAGTGCATGCCGTCATGGTGCATGCCGATCTGCTCGGCCTGATCCTGGGCGCTGTTGCTGGCATCCTCTGCGAAGGCCGGGTAGCGGCCCGTGATTGGCGTGCCCCACGGAATGAACGGTGTGGCCTTGTAGCCCGGCGGCACGCTGATGGTGTCGGCGCGGCCGGTGGGGATGGCATCGAAGGGCAGGCGCGAGCGCGGCTTGAAGGGGAAGCCCTTTGCCTGCGAGTCGGCAGCCATCGCATCACCTGGAATAGCTGCGCCAAGGAAGGCCAGGGCACTCGCGGCGGCGCCACCGATCAGCACCTGGCGGCGATTGAGGCCACCGATCAGGTCGTTGATGTGCGGGTTGTTGGAGGTGTTGCTGGGTAGTTCGTCGCCGCTACCAAAGAGCACGGCGTTGTCGTTGTGTTCGTTCAAGGCGGGTCTCCACGCAGGCGAATCGACGGAGACCTGACGCTAAATGTCGAAGGCGACGGAACGGTTACAGCGAGATGGTAATACTGTTGCGCGGGATTTGGCGCACGTTTTCAGTTGCGCGCCATGGCCCGCTCTTTCTGCTGGATGGCGAAGATCAGCGCGCCACCTGCGAGTTGTTGGATCACCTGATCGCGATCGGCGCTGGACAGGACCAGGCAGCCGAAGCTCCGTCCCGGTACGCCGTGCTGGCGGATGAAGTCTTCTTCCATGTAGGCGTTGGCGTGGATGACGATGGCGCGCTCTTCAGCGTTGCTGTTGCTTGGCGAAAGTCCCATCAGGCGCATCGAGCGACCGTGACCGGGCTCCTCACTGTCGAATACCTGGGCTGTGCGGAACAGGCCAAGGGACGTGGCGCGGCTGCCTGGATCGTTGGAGAAGTAGTCGGCATTGCCGTCATGGTCCATGTCCGAACCTTTGCCGTGGGCGACCCGGAAACTGCCGAGCAGTGCATGACTGCGGCTGTCGAAAAGGTAGAAGCGTGGCAGTGTGGAGGAGCGGCCGTAGTCGACTACCGCGAAGCGCGGGTGCTGGCTGCTTTTCAATTCATCGAGAATGTCGCCCAGGGAGGGCTGGGAGATCAGCGTCTCCAGGTCGCCTGCGCGCAGGGCGGGGGAGAGCAGTAGCAGGATCAGTAAGAGAGCTCTCGGCACGGCCAATTCTCCGAGGGGGGTATGCCGATTCTATGCGGCCAGGGCGGGGAGGCAAATTCTTGTCGATCGAATCGCAGATCCCGAATCCATGCATTAATTTTTGGGCCGGTACGACCGGTCGAAGTTCAGATTGCTGCACCAAAGAAAAACCCCGGTGCAAGCACCGGGGTTCTTTGACTCGCCATGTCCGGTCGATGCGTGGTCGACCGGTGGCAGTTCCTCTTAGTGGAACTGGTTCATGGTGTTGTCTTTACCGCTCGCTTTCAGAGCCGCTTCGCCAGCGAAGTACTCTTTGTGGTTGTCGCCGATGTCGGAGCCAGCCATGTTCTGGTGCTTGACGCAGGCGATACCCTGACGCAGTTCCTGACGCTGAACACCCTTCACGTAGGCCAGCATGCCCTGGTCAGCGAAGTAACCTTTGGCCAGGTTGTCGGTGGACAGGGCCGCGGTGTGGTAGGTCGGCAGGGTGATCAGGTGGTGGAAGATGCCGGCGTGGGCCGAACCGTCGCGCTGGAAGGTGCGGATCTTCTCATCTGCAACCTGGGCCAGCTCGGTCTCGTCGTACTCGACGCTCATCAGCTTGGCGCGGTCGTAGGCGGAAACATCCTTGCCTTCAGCAACGAACGCATCGAACACTTGCTGACGGAAGTTCAGGGTCCAGTTGAAGGACGGGCTGTTGTTGTAAACCAGCTTGGCGTTCGGGATGACCTGACGGATGCGGTCAACCATGCCTTTGATCTGGCCAACGTGGGGCTTCTCGGTTTCGATCCACAGCAGGTCGGCACCGTTCTGCAGCGAGGTGATGCAGTCCAGGACGCAGCGATCTTCGCCGGTGCCCTTGCGGAACTGGAACAGGTTGCTCGGCAGACGCTTCGGACGCAGCAGTTTGCCACCGCGGTTGATCACCACGTCGCCGTTCTGCAGGTCAGATGCGTTGATCTCGTCGCAATCCAGGAAGGAGTTGTACTGGTCGCCCAGGTCGCCCGGTTGCTTGGTCACGGCGATCTGCTTGGTCAGGCCGGCACCCAGGGAGTCGGTACGGGCAACGATCACACCGTCGTCAACGCCCAGCTCGAGGAAGGCGTAGCGAACAGCGTTGATCTTGGCGAGGAAGTCTTCGTGCGGAACGGTCACTTTGCCGTCCTGGTGGCCGCACTGCTTCTCGTCGGAAACCTGGTTCTCGATCTGGATGCAGCAGGCACCGGCTTCGATCATTTTCTTGGCCAGCAGGTAGGTGGCTTCCGGGTTACCGAAACCAGCGTCGATGTCGGCAATGATCGGTACTACGTGAGTTTCGTAGCCGTCGATCTGAGCCTGGATTTCGTCCTGCTTGACCTTGTCGCCAGCGGCGCGGGCGGCATCCAGCGCGGTGAACAGCAGGTCCAGTTCGCGGGCGTCAGCCTGGCGCAGGAAGGTGTAGAGCTCTTCGATCAGGCCGGAAACGGCAGTCTTCTCGTGCATGGACTGGTCGGGCAGCGGGCCGAAATCGGAACGCAGCGCGGCAACCATCCAGCCGGACAGGTAGAGGTAGCGCTTGTTGGTGGTCTTCAGGTGCTTCTTGATGGAGATCAGCTTCTGCTGACCGATGAAGCCGTGCCAGCAGCCCAGGGACTGGGTGTAGACGGAAGCGTCGGCGTCGTACTCGGCCATGTCCTTGCGCATGATGGCCGCGGTGTACTTGGCGATATCCAGACCGGTCTTGAAGCGGTTCTGGGCGCGCATACGGGCAACCGACTCGGGGTTGATAGCGCTCCAGCTGTTACCGTTCGCTTCTTTCAGAGCGGCAATGGCCTTGATGTCGTTTTGATAAGCGGACATGGTCAATCCTTCAAAGTGTGTATGTGGTTGAGCACCGACTTTCCCACTCAAAAACCTGCGTTCTGAAGGTTATTGCGGGTAGCTCACCGCAGCGCGTCGAAGGACCGACTGGAGGGAGATGTAGCTGGAGGCGGGGTGAATGACTGCAGACGCTCGCGAAATCGATGGGTGGTTTTGCGCTCTTCGATCACTTGCCGGTTCGTGGAAACCGTTGGGCGATCTGCCGGGCACTGCCTTCGATCTTGCGATTGTTGCGGGTGCTTCCCCGTCCCTCAGGACAACCTCGTTCCAGTCGCAACCTCGTCGCACTGCCTTATGGGCTGTTACAACACGGGTCGGCTCGGCTGGTTGGCTGGAGCGCGACCCGGAGGCCCTTTTCAGAGCCCCTGGCTAGCGGGAGCGAGGCTATCTTGCTCTTTCAAACAAGTGTTCGTCAATCGTTTTGTAGTGTTTTTTTTGGACTACTACATAAGACCTTCGGATGAGACCGGGTGGTCTGAAAAGAGGCTGTCAGTCGACTGCGTCGACCTTGAGGCGCAGGGTCATGTCTTCACGTCCCTGGGTGGTGCGGTGGCGCAGGAAGCCACTCTGGTCGGACTGGCTGTCCTCGTTCACGGCGCCGATGGTGATCCACTCGCCAAGGCGTCCGCTGACCTTGGTGTCGGTGCTCTGCACGTCGATCACGCCGGGCTGGCTGCTGTTAAGGCGATCCCGGTTGCTGCTGATGCTGACGTGCACCAGCTCGCCGGAAAGGGTGGCGGTGACGTAGAAACCCTGGGTCACATTGCGGTACTCGGTGTTGCTGTAGACCTCGCCGTAGGGGCCGCTGCTGGTGGTGGTGAGGGGGACGCTCTGGCCCACCTGGATCAGCGCCGGGTAGCCCTCGGTGGTCTGCACTTGCTGCACGCCCGCGCCACGACTGTCGGTAGTGCGGCGAATGATGCGCACCTGGTCACGCCCATGGACTTCGCCGCGCCCTGCCTGGACATCGACGCCGCCCACACTGGCCGAACCGTTGACCGCATAGCCGCGGTCACTCTGGAAGTTGCTGTCGCTGGTGTCGACGCTGATCAGCAGGCGGCGGGGGCGGGTGTCGAGTTGGTCGAGCAGATTGCGCAGTTCGTTGATCTTCGCCGGTTCGGCGTTGACGATCAGTTGATTGCCGTAAGCGCTGACACGTCCTTCGTTGCCCAGCACCGACTGCGCCATCGGCAGCAGCTCATCCGCTGTGCGATAGCGCAACTGGATAAGCTCCGTCGCCGCCTGCAGGGGCAGGCAGACGAGCAGCAGGAGGGCAGCGAACAGGGCGCGTGGGGTCATATCAGGAAGCTCCGCAAATCGGCATCGGTAATGCTCAGGTCCCAGGCCTGGTCGAAGCGGGTCTGCTGCAGCCGGGTCCTTCCGGGGTCGTTGTAGAGCGCGTAGCCGGCGTACTGCTCGGGCTCAGGGCGAACAAGGAGTCCGCGATCATCGGCTATCAGGTACGCCAGGTCCTCCGAAGGGTGGTCGGGGTTGATGCGGCGAATCTGGAAATTGCTGGAAATGCGCCGACTGAGGCTGAGCAGGCGATGGCCTTCTTTCACTGCGCGGCTCAAGTCGCGCACGAGAATGCGCACCTGGCATTTCGGATCGCTGACCAGGAGGCGGGTGCAGGCCTGCTGGATAGCACTGTTGTGATAAAGCCAGGGCTCCAGGTCCGGGGTGTAGAGGCAGAGCCGGCGGCGCGCCTGTTGCATGAGTGCGAGGGCATGGGCGCGGGCGTCGTCCGGAGTGCTGAAGCGCTCGAGGCGATCATGACTGCCGAGGCTGAACGGGGCGGGTTCCCATTCGGGCGCCTCGGCTTGCAGCGAGGAGGGGTTGTGAACACTGAAACGCCCCGGCGACTGGAACTCAATGGCCGGTAGTTCGACATCGTTCTCAGTACTTTCCGGGGTGTTTTCGTTCATCTCGGCCTCTACTGGCTTTCGCGCACCATGTCCACGTGGGGGATGCCAGCTTCGAGGAACTCGCTGCTGACGATCTTGAAGCCGTGACGCTCATAGAACGCGGTGGCATGGACCTGGGCGGAAAGCATCTGGCGCTTCAGGCCGCGACGTTCGGCTTCGGCGATAGCGGCCTGCAGCAGGCGATCACCAACCTTCAGCCCGCGCCAGTCCTTGAGCACCGAAACACGGCCGATGTGGCCGTCGGGAAGCAGGCGGGCGGTGCCGATAGCATAGTCCCGCTCGAAGGCGAGAAAGTGCACGGCGTCCGCATCTTCGGTGTCCCATTCCAGTTCCGGTGCGACGGACTGTTCGGCGATGAATACAGCCTCACGGATACGGCGCAGGTCGGCATTGTCCTTCTGCCAGTCGGCAACGCGGACGTGTATCTCACTCATCGGCAAACTCCAGACTTCCTTGCTTGACCAGTTCCAGAAGAAGCTTACGCCCCTCGTCATCGGCCAGCCATTGGCCGAGATTCTCCAGATGCAACGCTTCGGCGGCGCAGATGAGCTTCAGCAGTTCACGCAGGCTGGCTGGCAGCAGGCGGCTCTGGCCGCTGGCAAAGAGCACGAGGCCAACGTCGACTTCGGACCAGGCCAGGCGCGCACTGGGGTTGCGAATCAGTACCGCGCCATCCTCGATCGCGCCGAGGAAATCCTCTTCTTCCACTTCGGCGCCAGCCACCAGTTCCGGGTAGCGCGGCTCGGTCATGAACTGGCCGAACCAGGTGAGCAGCAGGCGCTCGTCGCTCATGTGCTCGTTGAGCAGCGATTTCAGGCGATCGAGTGCGTCGCGCTGGATCTCGTGCGGATCGCTGGTGGGGGCCGTGCCTGCATCGCTGTAGCGCTCTTCGTCCGGCATGAACTGGGCGAGGAAGTCGGTGAAGTGGGTCAGCACTTCGGCCGCGCTTGGGGCGCGGAAGCCGACGGAGTAGGTCATGCAGTCGTCTTCGGCGATACCGAAATGCGCCAGGCGTGGTGGCAGGTAGAGCATGTCGCCGGGCTCCAGGACCCATTCTTCACTCTGCTGGAAGTCGGCGAGGATGCGCAGGTCTGCGTGGGGCAGCAGGGCGCTTTCGGCATCGCACATCTGGCCGAGCTTCCAGTGGCGGCGGCCGTGGCCCTGAAGCAGGAACACGTCGTAGTTGTCGAAGTGCGGGCCTACACCACCGCCGGGCGCGGCATAGCTGATCATCACATCATCGATGCGCCAGCTCGGCAGGAAGCGGAAGTGTTCCAGCAATTCGGCAACTTCCGGAACGAACTGGTCGACCGCCTGGACCAGCAGGGTCCAGTCGCGCTCGGGCAGGTTCTGATAGGTGTCTTCGGCGAATGGGCCGCGGCGCAGCTCCCAGGGACGCTCGCCATGTTCGAGTACCAGGCGCGACTCCACTTCCTCTTCCAGGGAAAGGCCAGCGAGCTCGTCGGGGGAGATGGGGCTTTCGAATCCGGGAATCGCCTGACGGATCAGGAGCGGCTTCTGTTGCCAGTAATCGCGCAGGAATTCGCGCGCGGTAAGTCCGCCCAAAAGTTGAAGAGGAGTATCAGGATTCATGTCTAAGCCTTTGAAATAAAAACGCCCGGCACAGCCGGGCGTGCACTGGTTCAAAACCAATCAGATGCGCTTGGCCTGGGCTACAGCGTTACCGATGTAGCTGGCGGGGGTCATTTTGCGCAGTTCGGCCTTGGCCTCGGCCGGAATATCCAGGCCGTCGATGAAAGTCTGCAGCGCTTCCGGGCTGATGCCCTTGCCGCGAGTCAGTTCCTTGAGCTTCTCGTACGGATTTTCGATCGCGTAGCGACGCATCACGGTCTGGATCGGCTCGGCGAGGACTTCCCAGCAGGCGTCCAGGTCTTCAGCAATACGTTGAGCATTCAGCTCCAACTTGCTGATTCCTTTGAGGGTTGCTTCATAGGCGATGACGCTGTGAGCGAAGCCGACACCGAGGTTGCGCAGCACGGTGGAGTCAGTCAGGTCGCGCTGCCAGCGGGAGATCGGCAGTTTGCTGGCCAGGTGCTGGAGCAGGGCGTTGGCGATGCCCAGGTTGCCTTCGGAGTTCTCGAAGTCAATCGGGTTGACCTTGTGCGGCATGGTCGAGGAGCCGATCTCGCCGGCGATGGTCTTCTGCTTGAAGTAGCCGAGCGAAATGTAGCCCCAGACGTCGCGGTCGAAGTCGATGAGGATGGTGTTGAAGCGGGCGACTGCGTCGAACAGTTCGGCGATGTAGTCGTGCGGCTCGATCTGGGTGGTGTAGGGGTTGAAGGTCAGCCCCAGGTCACCTTCGATGAACTCGCGGGCGTTGGCTTCCCAGTCGACGTCCGGATAGGCGGACAGGTGGGCGTTGTAGTTGCCCACGGCGCCGTTGATCTTGCCCAGCAGCGGTACGGCGGCTACCTGGGCAATCTGACGCTCCAGGCGGTACACGACGTTAGCCATTTCCTTGCCGAGGGTGGTCGGCGAGGCCGGCTGGCCGTGGGTACGGGAGAGCATCGGTACGTCGGCGAAGCGCACGGCCAGATCGCGGATAGCGTTGGCCAGTTGGCGCATCAGCGGCAGCACGACCTGGTCGCGGCCTTCGCGCAGCATCAGGGCGTGGGACAGGTTGTTGATGTCCTCGCTGGTGCAGGCGAAGTGGATGAATTCGCTGACCTTGGCCAGTTCGGGAAGCTTGGCGGCCTGCTCCTTGAGCAGGTACTCCACGGCTTTCACGTCGTGGTTGGTGGTGCGCTCGATTTCCTTGATGCGCTCGGCGTGCTCCAGCTGGAAGTCTTCGGCCAGCTTGTCGAGCAGGGCGTTGGCTTCAGCGGAGAAGGGCGCGACTTCCGGAATCCCGGCGTGGGCGGCGAGGCGCTGCAGCCAGCGGACCTCTACCTGGACGCGAAAACGGATCAGGCCGTATTCGCTGAAGATCGGGCGCAGTGCGCTGGTTTTGCCGGCGTAGCGGCCATCTACGGGGGAAACCGCGGTGAGCGAGGAAAGCTGCATGAGTGCGTTCTCGGACAATCGGTCAACGAAAAGGGGCGCACATCATACATGGTTTTCGTCGCGCTCGCTGCCTGTGCGCCATGGTCGACGACACATGGCGCAGGCGAGTCAGCCGCGCAGGAGCGGGTAGAGCTCGTTGAGCAGCTTGCGGCGGCTGAAAAGCAGCTGCCAGCGATTGCCGCCGAGCTGGCGCCAGAGGCGCGCGGCGCGGATACCGGTGAGGAGGAGGGCGCGGATCTTCGCGGCGTTGCTGGACTGCTGCAGGTGGCGCATGTCGCCGTGTACCTGGATGCGCTGGCGGAAGGTGCTCAGCGTGTCCTGGTAGAGGCTGGCGCAAGCGGCGATGACGTTGTCGTGCACCAGGCCGAAGTGCTGCACCTGCTGCTGGATCTGGTCCAGGCGAGTGCCGATCACGTCGAGCATATCGCCGCGCTTCGCCAGCTGGCGCTCCAGGGTCAGTAGCGCCAGGGCGTAACGCAGGGGCTCGCGCTGCAGACTGGAGGGCTCGCGCTCCAGGGCGCTGACCAGGGCCTTGTAGCCGTCGCGCAGGTTGAGGTCGTCACCGCCGTAGACGTCCAGCGTGTCTTTCGGATCTCGGACCAGCAGGCTGCCGAGCATGCAGCCGAGCGGCGGTTCGCTGATCTGGCCGGTCTTGGCGATGCGGTCCACTAGCGCGGCCGCTTCGAAGACGGCGCCGAGGGCGACCAGTTGCTCACGGGTCTGGTTCATGGGCGTTTCACTCCGGCATCCGAAGGCTCGGCGCTTTCGATCACGCCGCCGCCGAGGCAGATTTCACCGTCGTAGAAGACCACGGATTGTCCCGGCGTGACGGCCCGTTGGGCTTCGTCGAACACCGCAACATAACCGTCTGCAGTCGCTTCCAGGGTGCAGGGCTGGTCGCTTTGGCGATAGCGCACCTTGGCCTTGAGTTGGCGCGGCTGGCTGAGGTCGATAGGGTTCACCCAGTAGATTTCCGACACGTTCAGCGAGCGGGAGTATAGCCAGGGGTTCTCGTTGCCCTGGCCGACGATCAGTACGTTGCGCGACAGGTCCTTCGCGAGGACGTACCAGGGCTCATCGCTAGCGTCTTTCATGCCGCCGATGCCCAAGCCCTGGCGCTGGCCGATGGTGTGGTACATCAGGCCGTGGTGGCGGCCGATGACGTCGCCTTCGGTGGTTTCGATATCGCCGGGTTGTGCGGGCAGGTACTGCTTGAGGAAATCGGTGAAGCGGCGCTCGCCAATGAAGCAGATACCGGTAGAGTCTTTCTTGCGCGCGGTGGCCAGGCCGTATTTTTCGGCGATGGCGCGTACTTCGGGCTTCTCCAGCTCACCCACGGGGAACAGGGTGCGGGCGATCTGTTCGCCGCCAACCGCGTGGAGGAAGTAGCTCTGGTCCTTGTTCGGGTCCAGGCCCTTGAGCAGCTCGGTGCGTCCGTCGATATCGCGGCGGCGTACGTAGTGGCCGGTGGCGATCAGGTCGGCGCCCAGGGAGAGGGCGTAGTCGAGGAAGGCTTTGAACTTGATCTCGCGGTTGCAGAGGATGTCCGGATTGGGCGTGCGGCCGGCCTTGTATTCCTCAAGGAAGTGCTCGAACACATGGTCCCAATACTCCGCGGCGAAGTTCGCGGTATGCAGCTTGATACCGATGCGGTCGCACACGGCCTGTGCATCGGCCAGGTCTACCTTGGCGGTGCAGTACTCGGTGCCGTCGTCTTCGTCCCAGTTCTTCATGAACAGGCCTTCAACCTGATAGCCCTGTTCGAGCAGGAGGAGGGCGGAAACCGAGGAGTCGACGCCGCCGGACATGCCGACTATGACGCGGGTATTGGCTGGATCACGCATGGGAATCTGCACTTTAAGCAAAAGCGGAATTCTATCAGAACCGGCTCGCGATCAGCTGCGCGTCGGCCCTGCTGCGTTGAAAGCAGGTTCGGAAAGCCGCTTGCGGCTAACGCGCTTTAGCGCGGCCCGAAGGGCGAGCGAGGCGAGTAATGCTCATTTACAGCCGTAAACTCCGCTTCCTCACCTACTTTCGCCTTGCATAGCTCTAGCTCGCAAGATCGTAAGCGGGTTCTTTGGGCTGGGGTGGTCAGGCGACGCGGATCAAACTCAGGGGGAATCGCTCGCCTGCCAGGTAGTCATCGATGCAGCGCATGACCAGATGACTGCGCCAGCGATTCTTCTCGGCCAGGAGCTCGTCGCGGGTCAGCCAGCGCGGGCCGATGATGCCGTCGTCCAGCTGCTGGTCCGGATGGTGACGTAGCGGCTTGGCGGCGAAGCAGACTCGCTGGTAGGTCACGCCGTTGCTCGGGGCGGTGTAGAGATAGATGCCGGTGACTGCGGTCAGCTCGATCTCCCAGCCGGTTTCCTCGAAGGTTTCGCGCAGCGCAGCTTCAAGGAGGGTCTCGTTGGCTTCCAGGTGGCCGGCAGGCTGGTTGAACACGGCGCGGCCATCGGCTTCCTCCTCCACCAGAAGGAAGCGGCCCTGGTCCTCGACAATGGTCGCGACGGTGATGTGGGGTTGCCAGGTCATCGGCAAGGCTCCGGAAAAGGGGGCGACATCATAAGTCGCTGGTGGCGGAAAAAAGAAACCCCGGGCAATGCCCGGGGTTTCCTGTGTCGCCCTGTGGCTTAAGCCAGCAGGCCGTCAATCGCAGCGTTGAAGGTGCTGCTGGGGCGCATCACCTGGCTGGTCAGCTCGGGGTTCGAGCGGTAGTAGCCGCCGATTTCCACGGCCTTGCCCTGGGCGCCGTTCAGTTCGGCGACGATGGTCGCTTCCTGCTCGGTCAGAGCCTTCGCCAGCGGGGCGAAGTGGGCCTTCAGTTCGCTATCTTCGTCCTGGGCGGCCAGGGACTGGGCCCAGTACATTGCCAGGTAGAAGTGGCTGCCACGGTTGTCGATCTCGCCAACCTTGCGCGACGGCGACTTGTTGTTGTCCAGCAGTTTGCCGGTGGCTTCGTCCAGCGCCTTGCCAAGCAGCTTGGCCTTGGCATTGCCGGTCTTGATCCCGGTTTCTTCCAGGGAGACCGCCAGGGCCAGGAACTCGCCGAGGGAATCCCAGCGCAGGTAGTTCTCTTCCACCAGCTGCTGTACGTGCTTCGGAGCCGAACCGCCGGCACCGGTCTCGTACATGCCGCCGCCCGCCATCAGCGGAACGATGGACAGCATCTTGGCCGAGGTACCCAGTTCCATGATCGGGAACAGGTCGGTCAGGTAGTCGCGCAGTACGTTGCCGGTCACCGAAATGGTGTCCTGACCACGCAGTTGACGCTCCATGCTGGTACGGATGGCTTCGTTGTAGCCCTTGATGCTGATGTCCAGGCCGGTCAGGTCGTGATCCTGCAGGTACAGCTCGACCTTCTTGCGCAGTTCGCGGTCGTGGGCGCGCTCCGGGTCCAGCCAGAAGATGGCCGGGGTGTTGGACTGGCGAGCGCGAGTCACGGCCAGCTTCACCCAGTCACGGATCGGGGCGTCCTTGGTCTGGCAGGCGCGCCAGATGTCGCCGGCTTCCACTTGGTGCTGCATCAGCACGGTGCCATCGGCGGCCACGACGCGCATGGTGCCGTCGGCGGTCATCTCGAAGGTCTTGTCGTGGGAACCGTATTCTTCCGCTTTCTGTGCCATCAGGCCGACGTTCGGCACGGTGCCCATGGTGGTCGGGTCGAAGGCGCCGTTGGTTTTGCAGAAGTTGATCATTTCCTGGTAGATGCGAGCGTAGGTGCTCTCAGGCATGACCGCCTTGGTGTCTTTCTGCTTGCCATCCTTGCCCCACATCTGGCCGGAGTTGCGGATCATCGCCGGCATGGAGGCGTCGACGATCACGTCACTCGGGATGTGCAGGTTGGTGATGCCCTTCACGGAGTCGACCATCGCCATTTCCGGACGGTGGCTGTACACCTCGTGGATGTCGTGGAGGATTTCTTCCTGTTGGGAAGCCGGCAGCACCTTGATCTTGTCGTAGACGCTGCTGATGCCGTTGTTCGGGTTGACGCCCAGTTCCTTGAACAGCTCGCCGTACTTGTCGAACACGTCCTTGTAGTAAACGCTGACGGCGTGGCCGAAGACGATCGGGTGGGAGACCTTCATCATGGTCGCCTTGACGTGCAGGGACCACATGACGCCGCTTTCCTTGCAGTCCTGCAGGGTCTGCTCGAAGAAGGTGCGCAGTTTCTTGCAGCTCATGAACATGCTGTCGAGGACTTCGCCGTCCTGCAGGGGGAGCTGCTTCTTGACTTCGACCTTGCCGTCCTTGCCGACGAACTCGATGCGCACGTCACCGGCCTTGGCCATGGTGATGGACTGTTCGCTGGAGAAGAAGTCGCCGCCACGCATGTAATCGGCGTGGGAGCGGGAGGCCATGCTCCATTTGCCCATGGAGTGCGGGTGCTTGCGGGCATAGGCCTTGACGGCGGCGGGGGCGCGGCGGTCGGAGTTGCCTTCGCGCAGGACCGGGTTCACGGCGCTGCCCAGGACCTTGGCGTAGCGGGTGCGGGTGTCTTTTTCGTCGTCGGTCTGCGGATCTTCCGGGAAGTCCGGGATGCCGTAGCCCAGTGCCTGCAGTTCGGCGATGGCGCCCTTGAGCTGCGGCACCGAGGCGCTGATGTTCGGAAGTTTTACGATGTTGGCGTCTGGCGAAGTGGCCAGGACTGCCAGGTAGGCCAGATCGTCTTCGATGCGCTTGTCAGCGGGGAGCTTGTCAGCGAAGGAGGCCAGGATACGGCCTGAAAGAGAGATGTCGCGGGTCTCGACGTCGATGCCAGCCGAGGCGGCGAAGGCTTTGACGATGGGGAGGAGCGAGTAGGTGGCGAGCGCAGGGGCTTCGTCGGTGAAGGTGTATGTAATCTTCGGACGGTTGGACATTAACGTTTAACTCTCTTCTTTTCTGGGCGCGCACAGAGTCTCGAAGCGCATTGGTAGGCACATTCGCTCAATGTCGAAGTTGAGCTGTGTCGAGATTTGCCGCGGGGGTAATGAAGCGCCAGTAGAGCGTTGTACGGCTTTGCCATGGTGGTGGTTAGGCCGCTGCGAGGACAGTGAGTCTGGTCCCAGACTGCTCGACCCCGATGACTGTCAAGTCACGGCGCGCAGTATATCACTCCTTTAGGCGGGCTGACGCGAGGGGCTGTTTCGACTAAGGAAGATATGGTCGATGACCGGCCAACTGGAGTAGGCTCACGAGCTGCAAGAGCGTTCTCAACCACAATACGGAGCTCAGCATGGGATACCAAAAGATCCAGGTGCCGGCAGTCGGTGACAAAATCACCGTCAATGCAGATATGTCCCTGAATGTACCGAATAACCCGATCATCCCGTTCATCGAGGGTGACGGCATCGGCGTTGATATCAGCCCTGTCATGATCAAGGTGGTGGATGCCGCGGTGGCCAAGGCCTACAGCGGTGCCCGCAAGATATCGTGGATGGAAGTCTATGCCGGTGAGAAGGCCACCCAGGTCTACGACCAGGACACCTGGCTGCCGAAAGAAACCCTGGAAGCCGTTCGCGATTACGTCGTTTCCATCAAGGGGCCGCTGACCACGCCTGTCGGTGGCGGCATCCGCTCGCTCAACGTGGCCCTGCGCCAGGAGCTGGACCTCTACGTTTGCCAGCGCCCGGTTCGCTGGTTCGAGGGCGTTCCGAGCCCGGTGAAGAAGCCTGGCGACGTTGACATGGTAATCTTCCGCGAGAACTCCGAAGACATCTATGCAGGCGTCGAATGGAAAGCCGGCAGCCCCGAGGCCGAGAAGGTCATCAAGTTCCTCACCGAGGAAATGGGCGTCAAGAAGATCCGCTTCACCGAGAATTGCGGCATCGGCATCAAGCCGGTATCCCAGGATGGCACCAAGCGTCTGGTGCGCAAGGCCCTGCAGTACGCCGTGGACAATGATCGCAGCTCCGTGACCATCGTTCACAAGGGCAACATCATGAAGTTCACCGAAGGTGCCTTCAAAGAGTGGGGCTACGAAATCGCCCGTGACGAATTCGGTGCCGAGCTGCTGGATGGCGGCCCGTGGATGCAGTTCAAGAATCCGCGCACCGGCAAGAACGTCGTGGTCAAGGACGTGATCGCCGACGCCATGCTGCAGCAGATCCTCCTGCGTCCGGCCGAGTACGACGTCATCGCCACCCTGAACCTGAACGGTGACTACCTGTCGGACGCCCTGGCAGCCGAGGTAGGCGGTATCGGTATCGCTCCCGGTGCCAACCTGTCCGACACCGTTGCCATGTTCGAAGCCACCCACGGCACCGCGCCGAAGTATGCGGGTCAGGACAAGGTCAACCCGGGCTCGGTCATCCTTTCCGCGGAGATGATGCTGCGCCACATGGGCTGGACCGAAGCGGCCGACCTGATCATCGATGGCACCAACGGAGCCATTGCGGCGAAGACCGTTACCTACGACTTCGAGCGTCTGATGGATGGCGCCAAGCTGCTGTCCTGCTCCGAGTTCGGTGACGCGATCATCGCTCACATGTGAGTTTGAAGGCGGATACAAAAAGGCCGGTCATCTGACCGGCCTTTTTTTGCCCAAATATTTCGGGGGCTCAAACTTCTACCGTGCTGCCCTGGGGTTGGCTGATTGCGGCAGGCGCTTCGGTGGTGGCCGTGACCGGACGAATATTCACGGCATGCAGGCCTTTCGGTCCCTGGATGATATCGAAGCTTACCGGCTGTCCAGCCTTTAGCGTCTTGTAGCCGTCCATCTGGATGGCCGAGTAGTGGGCGAACAGGTCCTCATCTCGGCCTTCGGCGAGGATGAATCCATAGCCTTTGGCGTTGTTGAACCACTTGACCTTACCGCTAAGCATGCTGATATCCCTCTGCAAAGGACTCCATCACTGGAGTATCATCCACTTCGACTCCACGCCCTTAGGGCCGCCTTGGCCACGCACGTGGAACCCCTGATACCCGAAGACGGGTATCCACTGGTTGTAACACCGTTTTGCCGTTAGTCAAGGCGTTGCCAGCATCGCCTGAGAAACGGATCAAAGTCTTTCCAGCGGCCGTTTTTCACTCACCTATGACCTTTAATTCCAGCATGCATGCAAGCAGCCAGATTCGACTAACATTCAATCAGGACAGTCCGCAGCATCATGAGGACGACTCCACGGGCCTGGCGGTGCAGGAAGCCAAGCCAGCCCTGCAGGCGCCACCTATGTATAAGGTGGTCATGTTTAACGATGACTACACCCCAATGGATTTCGTGGTCGAGGTGCTCGAAACGTTCTTCGGTATGAACCGGGAACTCGCCACCAAGATCATGCTGACCGTGCATACGGAAGGTCGGGCGGTTTGCGGCTTGTTCACGCGTGACATAGCCGAAACCAAGGCCATGCAGGTCAATCAATATGCGAGAGAGAGCCAGCATCCGCTGCTCTGTGAGATCGAGAAGGACGGTTAATGCCGCCCCTTGGGTATGAGGTGAAGCCATGTTGAACCGCGAGCTCGAAGTCACCCTCAATCTTGCCTTCAAGGAGGCCCGCGCCAAGCGCCATGAATTCATGACGGTCGAGCATCTGTTGCTCGCCCTGCTGGATAACGAGGCTGCCGCAACGGTGTTGCGTGCATGCGGCGCGAATATGGACAAGTTGCGGCACGACCTGCAGGAGTTCATTGATTCCACCACTCCGCTGATTCCCCAGCACGACGAGGACCGTGAAACCCAGCCTACGCTCGGTTTCCAGCGTGTTCTGCAGCGCGCGGTGTTCCACGTACAGAGTTCCGGCAAGCGCGAAGTCACCGGCGCCAACGTGCTGGTTGCGATCTTCAGTGAGCAGGAGAGCCAGGCTGTGTTCCTGCTGAAACAGCAGAGCGTGGCCCGTATCGACGTCGTCAACTACATCGCCCACGGTATTTCCAAGGTGCCGGGACATGGCGAGCAGCACGACCACGAGCAGGAAATGCAAGACGAGGAGGGTGGTGAGGCCGCTGCTTCCGGACATCCTCTCGATGCCTACGCCAGCAACCTAAACGAACTGGCACGGATGGGGCGCATCGACCCGTTGGTGGGGCGTGAGAACGAAGTCGAGCGCGTCGCCCAGATCCTGGCGCGTCGTCGCAAGAACAATCCGTTGCTGGTGGGTGAGGCGGGTGTCGGCAAGACTGCGATCGCCGAAGGCCTGGCGAAGCGTATTGTCGACAACCAGGTGCCCGACCTGCTGGCCGATAGCGTGGTTTATTCCCTTGATCTGGGCGCGCTACTGGCGGGCACCAAATATCGCGGTGACTTCGAGAAGCGCTTCAAGGCGCTCCTCAATGAGCTGCGCAAGCGCCCGCACGCCATCCTCTTCATTGACGAGATCCATACCATCATCGGCGCCGGTGCGGCGTCCGGCGGCGTAATGGATGCGTCCAACCTGCTCAAGCCGCTGCTTTCCTCGGGTGAGATCCGTTGCATTGGTTCCACTACCTTCCAGGAGTTCCGCGGCATCTTCGAGAAGGATCGGGCCCTGGCGCGGCGGTTCCAGAAGGTCGATGTCACCGAGCCTTCCGTCGAGGACACCGTGGGCATCCTCAGGGGGCTCAAGGCGCGCTTCGAACAGCACCACCATATCGAGTACAGCGACGAGGCGTTGCGTGCCGCTGCTGAGCTGGCTGCGCGTTACATCAATGATCGGCACATGCCTGACAAGGCGATCGACGTGATCGATGAAGCGGGTGCGTACCAGCGCCTGCAGCCGGAAGAAAAGCGTGCCAAGCGAATCGAAGTGGCGCAGGTCGAAGATATCGTCGCCAAGATCGCGCGGATTCCTCCCAAGCACGTCACCAGTTCCGACAAGGAGCTGCTGCGTAACCTGGAGCGTGACCTGAAGCTGACCGTGTTCGGTCAGGACGCGGCAATCGACTCCCTGTCCACCGCGATCAAGCTGTCGCGTGCTGGCCTCAAGTCGCCGGACAAGCCTGTGGGCTCTTTCCTGTTTGCCGGCCCCACCGGGGTAGGCAAGACCGAGGTTGCTCGTCAGCTGGCCAAGGCAATGGGGATTGAGCTGCTTCGCTTCGACATGTCCGAGTACATGGAGCGGCACACCGTTTCGCGTCTGATCGGTGCGCCTCCGGGCTACGTTGGTTTCGATCAGGGTGGCCTGCTGACCGAGGCGATCACCAAGATGCCGCACTGCGTGCTGCTGCTGGACGAGATCGAGAAGGCTCACCCGGAAGTCTTCAACCTGCTGCTGCAGGTGATGGATCACGGCACCCTGACGGACAACAATGGTCGCAAGGCGGATTTCCGCAACGTGATCCTGATCATGACCACCAACGCCGGCGCCGAAACCGCTGCACGGGCGTCCATCGGCTTCACTCTGCAGGATCACTCCTCGGACGCCATGGAAGTCATTCGCAAGAGCTTCACGCCGGAGTTCCGCAACCGCCTGGACACCATCATCCAGTTCGGCCGCCTGAGCCACGAAGTCATCAAGAATGTCGTGGACAAGTTCCTCACCGAACTGCAGGCGCAGCTGGAGGACAAGCGTGTGCAGCTGGTGGTCAGCGATGAGGCGCGTGGCTGGCTGGCAGAGCGGGGCTACGATGCCCAGATGGGCGCGCGTCCGATGGCGCGGCTGATCCAGGACAAGATCAAACGGCCGTTGGCCGAGGAGATCCTGTTTGGCGAACTGGCCGAGCACGGCGGCGTGGTGCACGTCGACGTCAAGGACGAGGAGCTCAGCTTCGAGTTCGAGACCACAGCAGAGATGGCCTGACGGCCATCCACAAAAAAGCCCGGCAATTGCCGGGCTTTTTCATGACTATCCGATCAGCGGGCGCGGTAGGTGATGCGGCCTTTGCTCAGATCGTACGGCGTCAGCTCGACGCGAACCTTGTCGCCGGTGAGGATGCGGATGTAATTCTTGCGCATCTTGCCGGAAATGTGCGCGGTGACGACGTGCCCATTTTCCAACTCCACACGGAACATGGTGTTGGGCAGGGTGTCGATGACAGTGCCTTCCATTTCGAAGCTGTCTTCTTTCGACATGCAGTAAAGCCCTCGGTATTCAGAGATGGGCCCGGCCGCAACGCGCGGCGGGCAAAAACGGCGTGCATTGTGCCCGAAAACAGCACTGCTCGCCAAGGGCTTCAGCTGAGCGTCACCCAGCGCTGATTGACGAAGAGTTCGATTGGGCGGTACTGGGTCTTGTAGTTCATCTTCCTGCAGTTCTTGATCCAGTAGCCGAGGTACACGGCCTGCAGGCCGAGGCGGGCGCTTTCGCCGATCTGCCAGAGGATGGCATAGCGACCGAGGCTGCGTCGCTCTTCGTCGGGGTCGTAGAAGGTGTAGACCGCAGAAAGCCCGTTCGGCAGTACATCCGTTACCGCCACGGCCTTGAGTTCGCCCTTGAGGCGGAATTCGTAAAAGCGCGAAAACGGCAGGTCGCGAACCAGGAAAGTGGAGAACTGGTCACGGCTGGGCGGATACATGTCGCCATCGGAGTGGCGCTGTTCGATGTAGCGGACGTAGAGCGCGTAATACTCCTCGGTGAAGGAGGGGCGTACGGCGGTCACGGTCAGGTCGCTGTTGCGCTTGAGGATGCGCTTCTGCTGGCGGCTCGGAATGAACTGGTCAGCGGGGATGCGCGCAGGCACGCAGGCATTGCAGCGCTGGCAATGCGGGCGATAGAGATGGTCGCCACTGCGGCGGAAGCCCATTTCCGACAATTCGGCATAGACCTCCACGTCCATGGGCTGGCTGGGATCGAGGAACAGGGTAGTGGCCTGCTCCTCGGGCAGGTAGCTGCATGGATGCGGCTGAGTGGCGTAAAACTTGAGACGAGCCAGCTCGGTCATGATCAACCCCCGGGAAATCCCTTCAGCAAGTGTATGTCAGGCTGCGGGGCTCGCCTAGGCGATCCAGTCTGCGGCGTTCGGTTGATCGAGGTAGAGCTGCAGGTAGCGGGAAAACTTCTCCCGGCTGATGGTGCGGGCGCCAAAGCTTTGCAGGTGCTGCGTGGGCATCTGGCAGTCGATCAGAACGAAGCCCCATTGGTCGAGGTGTTGCACCAGGGTGGCGAAACCGACTTTCGAGGCGTTGTCGGTCCGGCTGAACATCGACTCGCCAAAAAACAGCTTGCCGATGGCCAGTCCGTAGAGGCCGCCGACAAGTTCATCGTCCTTCCAGACTTCCACCGAGTGTGCGACGTTGCGGCGGTGCAGTTCGATATAAGCCGCCTGCATTGCCGGGGTGATCCAGGTGCCGTCGGTATAGCTGCGTGGTCCGGCACAGCCCTCTACGACAGCGTCGAACGCCTGGTTGAAGGTCACGCGAAAGCGTCCTTGGCGAAGCAGCTTCGCAAGGCTGCGGGAAATGTGAATTTCCTGGGGCTGCAGTACGGTGCGGGGATTAGGAGACCACCAGAGAATGGGTTGGCCTTCCTGGTACCAAGGGAAGCATCCGTGGCGATAGGCCTGAATCAGGCGCTCGGGCGAGAGATCGCCACCGGCAGCCAGTAGGCCATTGGGCTCACGCATCGCTCGGCCGAGCGGCGGGAATTCGAGGGAGTCACGATGTAGCCAGGTCAGCATGGAGGAGGGGAGGGCGGGCCGAAGCCCGCCATTCCTGTCAGTTGGCGTCGAGGAACTTTTCGGCGTCCAGCGCAGCCATGCAGCCCGAGCCGGCGGAAGTGATGGCCTGGCGGTAGACGTGGTCAGCCACGTCGCCGGCGGCGAATACGCCCGGAATGCTGGTGGCGGTGGCGTTGCCTTCGAGGCCGCCCTGAACGATCAGGTAGCCGTCACGCATCTCCAGCTGGCCTTTGAACAGGTCAGTGTTCGGCTTGTGGCCGATGGCAATGAACACGCCTGCCAGGGAGAGCTCCTTGGTGGTGCCGTCCACGGTGTTCTGCAGGCGCACGCCGGTTACGCCGGTGTTGTCGCCCAGGACTTCGTCCAGGGTGTGGTTCCAGTGCAGGCGCACGTTGCCGTTGGCGGCCTTCTCGAACAGCTTGTCCTGAAGAATCTTCTCCGAGCGCAGCTTGTCGCGGCGATGGATCAGGTGGACTTCCTTGGCAATGTTGGCCAGGTACAGGGCTTCCTCGACTGCGGTATTACCGCCGCCAACAACGCAGACCACCTGGTTGCGATAGAAGAAACCGTCACAGGTCGCGCAGGCGGAGACGCCTTTGCCGGCGAAGGCTTCTTCGGAGGGCAGACCGAGGTACTGGGCAGAGGCGCCGGTAGCCAGGATCAGTGCGTCGCAGCTGTAGGTGCCGCTGTCGCCCTTGAGGATGAAGGGGCGCTTCTGCAACTCGGCGGTGTGAATGTGGTCGTAGACAATCTCGGTATCGAAACGCTCGGCGTGCTTCTGCATGCGCTCCATCAGGGCTGGACCGGTCAGGCCTTCGACGTCGCCCGGCCAGTTGTCCACTTCAGTGGTGGTGGTCAGTTGGCCACCGGGCTGGATACCGGTGATCACCACCGGCTTGAGGTTGGCGCGAGCGGCATAGACAGCCGCGGTGTAGCCCGCCGGGCCGGAGCCCAGGACGATCAATCGGGAATGCTTGACTTCGCTCATAAAAAGGCTCCATAAGTCTTTGTCACGAAAGAGAATGCATGCTCCAATTGAGCATTGCGCAAATTGTTGGCGGCTATGCTACACCGAAGCGCGAGACGTCGCCAAAACGCTGGAGCGACAATCAGCTCCCTCATGGCGTCGCGCAGGCAAATCCGTACAATGGGCCGCGTTCCGAATGGGTTGGAGCCCGTGATGGCACAGTGCCTGCGGACTTTTCACCCTCGACCGACTCTTGAACGCGCCACGGGCGCAGGAAAAGACGCGTTTTGAAGAATTCCACGACCAGAGCCCAGATTCCTGTCTGGCGCCAGCAATTGCATTATCGCCTCAAGGAAGGTGCGTTGATCGCGCTGGGTGCGGTCTGCCTCTACCTGTGGATGGCATTGCTCACCTACGACTCCTCCGATCCGGGCTGGACCCATACCAGCAACGTCGAGCAAGTGCAGAACGCGGCCGGCCGCCTGGGGGCCTGGTTCGCTGACATCCTGTTCATGGCCCTGGGCTACTTCGCCTATGTCTTCCCGCTGTTGTTGGCGATCAAGACCCTGCAGGTCTTCCGTCACCGACACGAACCCATCGACTGGAGCGGCTGGCTGTTTTCCTGGCGCCTGATCGGCCTGGTCTTCCTCGTGCTTTCCGGCGCCGCACTGGCCGATATCCATTTCCAGGACCATGCCGGGCTGCCGGCCTCCGCGGGCGGCGCCTTGGGGGAGAGCCTCAGCCATCTGGCGGTCAATGCCCTCAATGTGCAGGGCAGCACCCTGCTGTTCTTCGCACTCTTCCTCTTCGGCCTGACGGTGTTCACCGATCTTTCCTGGTTCAAGGTCATGGACCTGACCGGCAAGATCACCCTCGACCTTTTCGAACTCATTCAGAGCGCCGTCAACCGTTGGTGGAGCGCGCGCCTCGAGCGCAAGCAACTGGTGGCCAAGCTGCGTGAAGTGGATGTGCGTGTGAACGAGGTTGCCGCGCCAGTGGTGCCGGATCGCCGCGAGCAGGCCAAGGTCAAGGAACGCCTGATCGAGCGCGAAGAGGCCCTGACCAAGCACATGACCGAACGTGAGAAGCGCCCGGCGCCGGTCATTGCGCCGCCACCGCCGCCCAAGCCGGCAGAGTCGAGCAAGCGCGTGCAGAAGGAGAAACAGGCGCCTCTGTTCGTCGACACGGCCGTCGAAGGGACCTTGCCCCCCATTTCCATCCTCGATGTCGCCGAGAAGAAGCAGAAGAGCTTCTCGCCGGAATCCCTGGAGGCCATGTCGCGCCTTCTGGAGATCAAGCTGAAGGAGTTCGGCGTCGAGGTGATCGTGGAATCCGTACATCCAGGCCCCGTGATCACCCGCTTCGAGATCCAGCCGGCCGCGGGTGTGAAGGTCAGTCGTATCTCCAACCTGGCGAAGGACCTTGCTCGTTCATTGGCAGTGATCAGCGTTCGCGTGGTGGAAGTCATTCCCGGCAAGACCACTGTCGGCATCGAGATTCCCAACGAAGACCGCCAGATGGTGCGCTTCTCCGAAGTACTGTCCTCGTCCGAATACGACGAGGCCAAGTCGCCGGTCACCCTTGCCCTGGGGCATGACATCGGTGGCAAACCGATCATTACCGACCTCGCCAAGATGCCTCACCTGCTGGTGGCAGGTACCACCGGTTCCGGTAAGTCGGTCGGTGTGAACGCCATGATCCTGTCGATCCTGTTCAAGTCCACGCCCGAGCAGGCGCGGATGATCATGATCGACCCGAAGATGCTGGAACTCTCCATCTACGAAGGCATTCCTCACCTGCTGTGCCCCGTGGTCACTGACATGAAGGAAGCGGCCAACGCCTTGCGCTGGAGCGTTGCCGAGATGGAGCGGCGCTACAAGCTGATGGCGGCCATGGGCGTGCGGAACCTTGCCGGTTTCAACCGCAAGGTGAAGGATGCCGAGGAAGCCGGCACGCCGCTGACTGATCCGCTCTATCGCCGCGAGAGCATGGAAGACGAAGCGCCGCTGCTGAAGACGCTGCCGACCATCGTGGTCGTCGTCGACGAATTCGCTGACATGATGATGATCGTCGGCAAGAAGGTGGAAGAACTGATTGCCCGTATTGCGCAGAAGGCGCGGGCGGCCGGTATCCACTTGATACTCGCGACCCAGCGTCCCTCGGTTGACGTGATCACCGGCCTGATCAAGGCCAACATCCCGACTCGGATGGCGTTCCAGGTATCCAGCAAGATCGACTCCCGCACCATCCTCGACCAGGGAGGGGCGGAGCAATTGCTCGGCCACGGCGACATGCTTTACCTGCCCCCGGGCACCGGCCTGCCAATCCGTGTCCATGGCGCTTTCGTGTCTGACGACGAAGTACACCGTGTGGTGGAAGCCTGGAAGCTGCGCGGTGCGCCGGACTACATCGAAGACATCCTGGCGGGCGCGGATGAGGGCGGTGGCAGCTTCTCCGGCGGCGACGGCGGTGAAGGTGGCAGCGAAGGCAGCGAGGACGATCCGCTGTATGACGAGGCGGTACGCTTCGTGACCGAAAGTCGTCGCGCTTCGATTTCCGCAGTGCAGCGCAAGCTGAAGATTGGCTACAACCGCGCCGCGCGCATGATCGAGGCGATGGAAATGGCTGGGGTGGTAAGCCCCATGAACGGCAACGGTTCGCGCGAGGTGATCGCGCCGTCACCGGTGCGAGACTGATCCGAAACGGATTTTTGACGAGGAATTCCATGCGACTCATCCGCATGCTCATGGTCGCTGTACTCGGGCTGACCGCCTTGACCGCCCAGGCTGACGACAAGCTGGCCATCGGCCGCCTGACTGAAATGCTGAACAAGGCCCAGACCATTACTGGCCGTTTTTCCCAATTGACCCTCGATGGTTCCGGTACTCAACTGCAGGAAACTTCTGGTGAACTGTCGCTGAAGCGTCCAGGCCTGTTCCGCTGGCATACCGACGCGCCGATGGAGCAGTTGCTGGTTTCCAATGGCGAGAAGGTCTGGCTCTACGACCCGGACCTGCAACAGGTGACCATCCAGACCCTCGATCAACGCCTGACCCACACTCCGGCGCTGCTGCTGTCCGGTGATATTTCGAAGATCAGCGAGAACTTCGAGATCACTCACAAGGAAGGCGGCGATGTCGTGGACTTCATTCTCAAGCCCAAGGCCAAGGACACCCTGTTCGATACCCTGCGCCTGTCGTTCCGCAATGGCGTGATCAACGACATGCAACTGATCGACAGCGTCGGCCAGCGCACCAACATCCTCTTCCTCGGGGTCAAGATGAACCAGGCGATCGATACCGCGCAGTTCAACTTCAAGATCCCGGAAGGCGCCGACGTCATCCAGGAATAAGCTGTAACGCCCATGGACCTTTTCCGCTCCGAACCCATCGCCCAACCGCTGGCTGCGCGTTTACGTGCCGCCAGCCTGGACGAATACGTCGGCCAGGAGCACCTGCTGGCACCCGGCAAGCCGTTGCGTGAGGCCCTGGAGCAGGGCGCGCTGCATTCGATGATCTTCTGGGGCCCGCCCGGCGTCGGCAAAACGACCTTGGCCAAGCTGCTGGCCCAGGTCACCGATGCTCACTTCGAGACCATCTCCGCGGTCCTTTCGGGCGTGAAGGAGATTCGTCAGTCTGTGGAAATGGCCAAGCAGCAGGCCGCGCAGTACGGTCGCCGCACCATTCTTTTCGTGGATGAGGTGCATCGCTTCAACAAATCCCAGCAGGACGCCTTCCTGCCTTACGTGGAAGACGGCACCCTGATTTTCATCGGTGCGACCACCGAAAACCCTTCCTTCGAACTCAACAATGCGCTGCTATCGCGTGCACGCGTCTATGTGCTGAAGAGCCTCGACGAACCGGCCTTGCGCAAGCTGGTAGCGCGGGCGCTGAACGAGGAGAAGGGGCTGGGTAAGCGCAAGCTGAGCTTGCCGGACGAGAGTTTCGCCATGCTCATGGCTGCTGCCGACGGCGATGGTCGCCGCCTGCTCAACCTGCTGGAAAACGCTGCCGACCTTGCCGAAGACGGTGGCGAGATCGGCTCTGAGCTGCTGCAGAATCTCCTGGGCGACAGCCGTCGCCGTTTCGACAAGGGCGGCGAAGCCTTCTACGACCAGATTTCCGCCTTGCATAAATCAGTGCGTGGCTCGGACCCGGATGCGGCGCTGTACTGGTACGCGCGAATGCTCGACGGCGGTTGCGACCCGCTCTATATCGCCCGTCGTGTCGTGCGCATGGCCAGTGAGGACATCGGCAACGCCGATCCCCGCGCGCTGAGCCTGTGCTTGTCGGCGTGGGATGTGCAGGAACGGCTTGGCAGTCCCGAAGGCGAACTGGCCGTAGCGCAGGCTATTACCTATCTCGCCTGCGCGCCGAAGAGTAACGCGGTCTACATGGCCTTCAAGGCCGTCATGCGCGATGTGACCGAGAGCGGTTCGCTCGAGGTGCCACTGCATCTGCGTAATGCCCCCACCAAGCTGATGAAGCAACTGGGTTATGGCGAGGAATACCGCTATGCCCATGACGAGCCCGATGCTTATGCGGCGGGGGAGGATTACTTCCCTGAGCAGCTTGAGCCGCGCCAGTACTACCAACCGGTGCCGCGCGGTCTGGAGCTGAAGATTCGCGACAAGCTGCAACATCTGAAGAATCTTGATCGCAACAGCCCGTGGCAGCGGAGAAAACCATGATCGGACTGATCCTGGCGGTCTCTGCTGGTGGCGTGGCGGGCACCTTGCTGCGATTCGCCACCGGCAATCTGATTACTGCCTACTGGCCACGCTACTTCTACGCCGGTACCCTTGCGGTCAATATCGTCGGCTGCCTGCTGATTGGCTATTTGTACGGCCTGTTTCTCCTGCGACCCGAAATTCCGGTGGAAATCCGTGCCGGGCTCATGGTGGGATTCCTGGGTGGCCTGACGACTTTTTCATCCTTTTCCCTCGACACGCTGCGCCTGCTTGAGAATGGCCAGCTGCCAATGGCCTTGGGCTATGGGCTGCTGAGCGTGTTGGGTGGCCTGCTCGCCACCTGGGCGGGCCTGATACTGACGAAAATCTGAGAGACGAGAACCTGACATGCTCGACGCCAAACTGGTCCGCACCCAGCCCCGGGAAATCGCGGAACGCCTTGCCACCCGAGGCTTTGAACTTGACGTAGCGCGCCTGGAAGCGCTGGAGAACCAGCGCAAGTCGGTGCAGACCCGCACTGAACAATTGCAGGCCGAGCGCAACGCCCGTTCCAAATCCATTGGCCAGGCGAAACAGCGCGGCGAAGACATTGCGCCGCTGCTGGCCGAAGTCGATCGGATGGGTAACGAGCTCGAAGAGGGCAAGCGCGAGCTGGAAAGCATCCAGGTAGAACTCGACAACCTGCTCCTGAACATCCCGAACCTGCCCCATGAGTCCGTGCCGGTAGGTGCGGACGAAGAGAGCAACGTTGAGGTGCGTCGCTGGGGTGCTCCGCGCAGCTTCGACTTCGACGTCAAGGACCACGTCGCCCTGGGCGAGCAACATGGCTGGCTCGATTTCGAAACCGCCGCCAAGCTCTCCGGTGCGCGTTTTGCCCTGCTGCGCGGCCCCATTGCCCGCCTGCACCGTGCTCTGGCGCAGTTCATGATCAACCTGCATGTGACTGACCACGGCTACGAAGAGGCCTATACGCCTTATCTGGTCCAGGCTCCGGCCTTGCAGGGTACCGGCCAGCTGCCCAAGTTTGAGGAGGATCTGTTCAAGATCACTCGTGAGAATGAGGCGGACTTCTACCTGATTCCGACCGCAGAAGTTTCCCTGACCAATATCGTTGCTGGCGAGATCGTCGACGCCAAGCAACTGCCGATCAAGTTCGTTGCCCACACGCCGTGCTTCCGCAGCGAGGCCGGTGCCTCGGGTCGTGATACTCGCGGGATGATCCGTCAGCATCAGTTCGACAAGGTCGAGATGGTACAGATCGTCGAGCCGTCCAAGTCCTTCGAGGCCCTGGAAGGCATGACCGCCAACGCCGAGCGCGTACTGCAGCTGCTCGAACTGCCTTACCGCGTTCTGGCCCTCTGCACCGGCGACATGGGCTTCAGCGCCACCAAGACCTACGACCTCGAAGTCTGGGTCCCTAGCCAGGACAAGTACCGCGAGATTTCTTCCTGCTCCAACTGCGGTGACTTCCAGGCTCGCCGCATGCAGGCGCGCTACCGCAATCCGGAAACCGGCAAGCCTGAGCTGGTGCACACGCTGAATGGCTCCGGCCTGGCTGTCGGCCGCACACTCGTCGCCGTTCTCGAGAACTATCAGCAGGCTGACGGCAGCATCCGCGTGCCTGAAGTGCTGAAGCCATACATGGGCGGCATCGACGTCATCGGCTGATCGCCGGCCCCTGCATCGCCAGGGGATGTGGAAAGCCCCACCGCCCGCGTCGTAGCCTGGCTGCACGCGGGCGGTGACCGTTCAAGCTCTACCTCCACCCGTTACTGCTAAAAGGCGCTGCTATGGATTTCCTCCCGCTGTTCCACAATCTTCAAGGGCGTAACGTGCTCGTGGTCGGTGGGGGCGAGGTGGCCCTGCGCAAGGCGCGCCTGCTCGCCGACGCGGGGGCTCGGCTGCGAGTAGTGGCGCCGGAAATCGATGCGCAGCTGCTCGATATGGTCGAACAGAGCGCCGGCGAGTCGCATCTGCGCGGTTATCAGGAGGCGGACCTGCACGCCTGTGTGCTGGTTATCGCTGCCAGCGACGACACGGCGCTGAACGCGGAAGTGTCGGCGCAGGCCCAGGCGCGTGGCATTCCCGTCAACGTGGTGGACGCTCCCAAGCTTTGTAGCGTGATCTTTCCCGCCATCGTCGATCGCTCTCCGCTGATCGTTGCCGTATCAAGTGCCGGTGATGCCCCTGTTCTGGCTCGATTGATTCGCGCGAAGATCGAAACCTGGATTCCTGCTGCCTACGGCCAGTTGGCTGGCCTGGCGAAGAAGTTTCGCGACCAGGTAAAGGCGCTTCTCCCGGATGTTCAGCAGCGGCGCGTGTTCTGGGAAGAAGTTTTCCAAGGGCCGGTGGCCGAACGCATGCTGGCCGGGCAGGGCGCCGAAGCTGAGCGTCTGCTGGCCGAGCGAGTGGCTGGCGGCGCGCCCAAGGCATTGGGTGAGGTGTATCTGGTGGGCGCTGGACCGGGCGATCCTGACCTGCTGACCTTCCGTGCCTTGCGCCTCATGCAGCAGGCTGATGTCGTGCTTTACGACCGCCTGGTTGCCTCGCCCATCATCGAGCTCTGCCGTCGGGACGCCGAACGCATCTATGTTGGCAAGCGTCGCGCCGACCATGCGCTGCCGCAGGACGAGATCAATCGCCTGCTGATCGAACAGGCCAAGCTGGGTAAGCGGGTGCTACGCCTCAAGGGCGGTGACCCCTTCATCTTCGGTCGCGGCGGTGAGGAGATCGAAGAGCTTGCGACCGAGGGAATTCCGTTCCAGGTCGTGCCGGGCATTACCGCGGCGTCCGGCTGCGCCGCCTACGCCGGTATCCCGCTCACCCACCGGGACTATGCGCAGTCGGTGCGTTTCGTCACTGGTCACCTCAAGGATGGAAGCTGCGACCTGCCTTGGGGTGACCTCGTCTCTCCGGGCCAGACCCTGGTGTTCTACATGGGGCTGGTTGGCCTTCCGCTGATTTGCGAGCAACTGGTCGCGCATGGCCGCGCAGCCGATACCCCGGCTGCCTTGGTGCAGCAGGGCACTACCAGCCGCCAGCGCGTCTTCACCGGCACTCTGGCCAACCTGCCGCAACTGGTGGCGGAGCACGAGGTCCATGCGCCTACCCTTGTCATCGTGGGTGAAGTCGTGACCCTGCGCGACAAGCTGGCCTGGTTCGAAGGGGCTCAGGCGGGCGTCTGAGCCGTCGTTGCTACAGGCAGTGCCTTCAGGTGCCCACGACCATGTGGGCGGCTGAAATCCTGCGCTGGACCTAGCGGCACTACGCCCGTGGGATTGATGGTGCGATGGCTGGCGTAATAGTGGTGCTTGATGTGGGTGAAGTTCACCGTTTCGGCAACGCCAGGCCACTGATACAGCTCACGCAGCCAGCCTGAGAGGTTCGGGTAATCCTCGAGGCGCCGCAGGTTGCACTTGAAGTGCCCGTGGTAGACGGCGTCGAAACGAATCAACGTGGTGAAGAGTCGCCAGTCCGCTTCGGTGATCCGCTCCCCAGTCAGATAACGTCGTGTTTCCAGTAGCGCGTCCAGTTGGTCCAACTCATCGAACAGCACCTGAAAGGCTTCTTCGTAGGCGGATTGGGTCGTGGCGAAGCCTGCCCGATAGACGCCGTTGTTGATCGCCGGGTAGATGCGCTCGTTGAGCGCGTCGATCTCGTTGCGCAGTGCTTCCGGATAGAAGTCCAGCGTATTGCCGGTGAGATGGTCAAAGGCGCTGTTGAACATCCGGATGATTTCGGAGGATTCGTTGCTGACGATGCGTCCGGTGCGCTTGTCCCAGAGCAGTGGCACCGTAACCCGGCCGCTGTAGTCGGGAGTGTCCTGTGTGTAGCGCTGGTGCAGGAATTCGAATCCGTCCAGTTTGTCGCCGGTAGAGCCGAATTCCGGGTCGAAGGTCCAGCCCTGTTCCAGCATCAGCCAACTGACTACTGAGACGTCGATCAACGACTCCAGGCCCTTCAGCTTGCGGAAGATCAGAGTCCGATGCGCCCACGGGCAGGCGAGGGATACATAGAGGTGATAGCGGCCGGATTCTGCCGGGAAGCCCCCGACACCTGACGGGCCTGGCGATCCATCGGTTGTGATCCAGTTTCGCCGGCGTGCGCTCTCGCGCTGGAAACGCCCATCCTTGGCGGTGTCGTACCACTTGTCATGCCACTTTCCATCGATCAGCAAGCCCATGATCGGTCTCCGAAGTTGAGTTCGGATTCCAGTCTATCGACAAGCTATCGATGGAAAAGCGCAAATTGATGGGATTGGTTATCGACTAAATCGATATTTGGCGAGTCGCCCAGATTCGATCGGCTTCTTCGAAGGCCTGTTCGCGTTCCATGCCCATGCCTCGCAAGGCAAGCGCCATGGTGGAGCGTATTGCCAGGAGGCCGTATTCATCGCCGCTCTTGCCCTGCCAGACGGCAACCATGTGGTTGGGGTCCAGGCTTTCCGGTTTCACGTGTCGGAGAGGGGAGAGTGCTGGCCATTCCTCATCCCATGCTTCGCCGTTGGCGGTGCCGTAGAGATGGCAGGCAGCGTCCGGATTGACCTCGATCTCGCCACCTTCCCCCTTGATCACAATCGCGTGGTCGTTGAGTAGGCGGCTGGCTTCACGGTGTTCCGCCTGATAGCCGGGATGGAAGATGCTCTGCAGGCCGCAGCGAGCATTGAGTGGGTTGAGGATGCGTGCCAGGGAGTGGATGGGAGAGCGCAGGCCAAGGGTGTTGCGCAGATCGATCATTCGCTGCAGTTGCGGCGCCCATGATCCAAGGGGAATGAAAGCCAGGCGGCGTTCGTCGAGGGCTGCCGCGACCTGCTCCCAGTTCCGGCACAGCGGTATGTCCAACAGATCGAGCAATTGTTCGCTGTACATGCGACCGGCCGTATGAGCGCCACCGCCGTGCAGGAGAATGCGCACGCCGCTGTCGGCCAGCGCCTTGGCTGCCAGTAGGTACCAAGGCAAGTGACGTTTCTTGCCGGCGTAGCTCGGCCAGTCGAGGTCCACCGCAATAGGTGGCGCCTGATTGCGTTGGCGGAAAGCTTCGGTGAAGCCCGCCAGTTCTTCGGCGTTCTCTTCCTTGTGTCGCAGCAGCATGAGGAAGGCACCGAGTTGGGTGTCTTCAACTTCGCCGTCGAGAAGCATGCCCATGGCTTCGCGGGCTTCCTCTCGAGTCATATTGCGGGCGCCGCGCTTGCCTTTTCCGAGGATGCGCACGAACTGGGCAAAGGGATGTTCCGGTGGAGTGACGAGATTCATAGGCAATTGGTCGGCTTGGGTAGTCCGGCGAGCTTGGCGGCAAGCTTGGCAGGGGCGCCCTTGAACAGGCGATTCAGGTGCAGGCTGTTGCCCTTTTCCGGGCCCAGTTTCTGCGCAACGTACTTGACCAGGGGACGGTTCGCGGGAGACAGCTGGAACTCGGCATAGAAGCCGCGCAGCAAATCGAGAATCTCCCAGTGTTCCGGCTGCAGGGCCAGCTCCTCAAGATCGGCCAGTGCATTGGCCACGGCAGGGCTCCAGTCGCTCAGCTCCTGGAGATAGCCGTCCTTGTCCAGCGGGATGCTGCGCCCCTCTATCACCAAGTCACTCATAGCCAGCTGTTCACCTTGTCGTAGTGGCAGCAGAGCTCCACGAATGCCGGATAGTCCACGGCATTCAAGCGCGCTGGTAGGCCGGTCAGGGCTCGAGCTTGCAAGTCTTCCGCAAGCGCGTGCAGGGCGATCGAGTCCGGCATCAGGTCCAGCGCCTGGCGAGTCAGGCTGCCAGGTTGCAGCGCGTAAACAGCATCGCCACTGAGCAGTAGACCGTCACCGGGTCCCAGCAGGCGCAGGCAACTTCCGAGGCGGCTGTCGGAAAAAGGGGAGTGGGAAAGAACGTGCAGGGTGGCCATCAGAGTGTGAGCACCTGGTCATAACGGTCGATAAGGGAAGTCAGCGCGCTATCGTCGAGGACCTCCACAGCCAGGTTCAGGGCAGCGCCGTCCAGGCCGCGCTCCTGAAGGCTGCGCGCGGAGGCGAAGAGCGATTCGACGCCGAACAGCGGTAGGGCCTGGAGATTGGCGGTCAGGTCCTTCTGCTGGAGTGTTGCCGGCTGCTGGCTGGATGCGAGCTGGAACACCCCGTCATCAAGAAACAGCAGTCCAAGTGGCAGGTCGAACGCGCCTCCCGCTAGCGCGATATCCAAAGCCTCGCGCGCTCCGGGACCACTCCAGGGCGCCTGGCGACTGATGATGAGCATGGACTTCATTTCAGTTGCCTCCGAAGCTGACCAGTCGATCGGCTATCTGCGCGGCTTCATGCAGTTGTCCCAGACCGGATAGGTCCCAGCCTTCGGCCAAATTGGCTGCAGGTCTTTCATAGCGCTGCGCTTCTTCCGCATTCAGCACTCCACGGCGGAGTGCCGCGGCGATACAGACCACGCCATCTAGCTGGTGCTTGCGCACGAAGGCGCTCCATTCGGCGGCGAGGTTCGGCTCATCCTGGGGGGCAACGGCGTTGGCGGAAGCGCTGTGTACACCCTCCTGATAGAAGAACAGCCGGACGATTTCATGGCCCCCGTCAAGGCAGGCCTCAGCGAAGCGGAGGGCACGCCGGGAGGAGGGCGAATGGGGCGGGGCGAACAGGGCAATGGCGAATTTCATGGTCGCTCGGGCGAATGGAAAACTGCTGGAATGATACGGCCAGACGCGTCCTTTTGCCCGTCCGGACAGAAAAAAGCCCGCCGAAGCGGGCTAGTCCGAGGAGTTGGCGAGCATCAATCGTTGCTGCTGAATACGCCAATCAATTGCAGCAGGCTGATGAACAGGTTGTAGATCGATACGTACAGGCTGATGGTGGCCATGATGTAGTTGCGCTCGCCGCCGTGAATGATGGCGCTGGTCTGGAACAGGATGCAGACCGACGAGAACACTACGAAGCCGGCGCTGATCGCCAGTTGCAGGCCGCTGATATTGAAGAAGATGCTTACCAGCGTGGCGCCGATCAGGACGAAGAAGCCGGCAGTGATGAAGCCACCGAGGAAGCTCATGTCCTTGCGGGTGGTCAGCACATAGGCGGATAGACCGAAGAACACCAGGGCGGTCATGGCGAACGCCGAACTCACCACTTCACCGCCGTTGGGCATCCCGAGATACATGTTGAGGATCGGACCCAGCGTGTAGCCCATGAAGCCGGTGAGGGCAAAAGTGGATACCAGGCCCCAGGCAGAGTTACGCAGTTTCACGGTAAGGAAGAACAGACCGTAGAAACCAATCAGCACCACGAAGATGCTGGGATATGGCACACGCATCTGTTGGGCTGCGTAGGCGACCAGGCCGCTGAACGCCAGCGTCAGGGCCAGCAGCCCGTACGTATTGCGCAGCACGCGGCTGACTTCAAGCTGCTCAGCCTGCGCAGGGTTGAGGGCATAATTCTGTTCGTTCATCGCGACACTCCCGATTTGGTTTCCGTGACCTTGGTCAGAGCTGGATATTAACAGAGGCGTGGAAGGCGCCTATTGCAAGAGTTTGACAGCGTGTTGCGTTCCGGTACTATGGCGCCCCGCGCAAGCGGAGGTGTGGCCGAGTGGTTTAAGGCAGCGGTCTTGAAAACCGCCGAAGGGGAGACTCTTCCGTGAGTTCGAATCTCACCGCCTCCGCCATCTATATAGCTGAAAGCCCCGTATATCGGGGCTTTCGCTTTTCTGGATGGTCGAAAATCTGACCGGACGGCTGTCGTCCTTTGCGAAGAGTTCCGAAACTATTCGGGAAGAGTTCTAAAACTCCGCCTATTTTGACGGTTTGGTGATGGCGCCAATGCGCCGATAAACTCGCTCCGTCAACTCCTCTTCCGTGTGCCCCAACAGCCGACTGGCGTCCTCAGGTCGGTTACTTCCGACGCAGCTTTAGGCGAATGTCCCGGAACTGGAATTGTGCTCTGACTTCGAGAGCCTTCCACTGCCGGCTGTGACTCCTGTCTCTCCGAAATTGGCCACTGTCGAGTAAAGTCGAGCGAATCCCTGGAGCGACTCGCCAAGTTCTTGCATGTCTAGTTCATGGCGTTCGTATCGAATCTTGATTTGCTCAGCGTCGAACATCGACTCGTCGCCCCTGTCCACGGTTATCTTTCCTGTGCTCGGGAAGCTCAGTCACTGCCCACAATCTCCCGATACCGTCGCTGGTACTCCTCGTAGCTCAGGCCAGTTTCTTGGTCGAGCTTCTCGAGCTGCTTCTGCTTCCATTGGTGGCGTGAGAGGGCCCCGGATGAAGTGTCAGTAACCTGGGGCGTGGCTGGCGCGAGCGAGCTGGAAGCAACTGGACGATCTGCTGTGCCGATGCACTGGTACTTCACCACGATCTGGCCGGCGACACAGGAACCATAACCGTTGAACTGGTGACAGTTCTGCTGTTGGCCTCCGAACGCTTCGGCTTCCTGATAGCCCCATACCTGGCACTTCGACTTGGCGATACTCTGGGCCTGGCTAACGTTTACGACGGGTTGCTCGAATGGGGCGAAGTCGTATGCCAAATCAACTGTGCCGTCTGCGCGACTGCCGCCCATGGCGTAGAAATCTTTTTTGGTAGCGCAGCCGCTTACAGTCAGGGCTGCGGCGAGGGAGAGAAGTGCGAGAGGGGTGGCGCGCACGGCGACCTCCTTGTCGTGATGTGAGGCGGCCATCATATCCATTAGCCGCGTCTGCTGGCTATTGGCCAGTGGTCGTGTCGATTAAGTACAACTTCACTTTCAATGCCTCCGCCATATAGATGTTAGTTTCTAAGGCATCTATCTCCTGGAAATCTCCGAATGGAGCGTTTTGGGAGCCCTTGGAAACAGAAGGTACTGGGGGTCGCCTCGAAAGAGGGGCCCCCAGTTTCGTTTCGGGCGCTTCACGTCCTGGTGTTCAGCCTCTGGCATTCGCCCAACGCCATGGCCTCTTCCTGATGCTTGCCGCCGACATAGTCTCCGGTGGCCCGGTCGATAATCCGGTACCAATAGGCATCCAGCGCTGTTCCTCCGAGAACTTCACCATTTCTGATCCCTCTGGCCTGAACATTCGGGACCCTTTTCACCGAGAAGCGTGCACTCATGGTGGAACTCCTTGTGTAGGTAGAAGTGGAACATTTTTGATAGCTGGACCTTGCCGACCCCGCAACCTGGATCTCGATACGGATCGTTTCAAGGGTCGCTTTCATGTCGCCAAGCATTCGTCATGCGACTCTTTCCCGGGCTTGTATGCGCGCGAGTTTTCTCGATTTCGTTACATTTCCAGCCCTTCAGCGTAAGCGTTTGACCGCTCATCCCTGAGTGGCGGCCTGGCTGTCCCCCTCCCTACCTCTCCAGTCGCTCTATCTCGGACGTTTCAGCGCTGTCAGACAGGCGCGTCAATCGGATGACCATTGGCATTTACATTTTGAAACATCTGCACTTTAGTCAGGTTATTGACGTTATGCGGCGCTAAACAAAAACGAGCAAACGCTCAAACAGCCCGGACCTTCACTGGTGCAGTTCCTCTAGAGACGCCATAAGGCGTCCATCCAGTGTCGAGGGCCAGCAACTGGAGAGAGTCATGAAACGCCCTGACTGCGAGCACGCGACAGGTCGGTCTGAGGAACAGGCTGACGGCGAGGGGAGAAGGAAATTTCTGAAACTGACAGCAGTGACGATGGCGGCGCCACTGCTGATGACGGGTACGAAGGCGCGGGCTGAAACTGCGCCACCGGTATTCCCGCCAAGTCCACCCACTGTTCCCTGGGCCCATGAACTGCCCACGCAGATCACTCCGGCGGGCCCGGTATCGTCACTGAGTCCGCCACCTACCGAGGTTGCCAACGTTGCCGGAGGCGAGGCGGGGCGCAATCCTCACCAGCGCTGGGCGCAGTTCGGGCCGGGTGCATTGCTTTACGAGATCAGTGCCACGGAGCGAAATGACTGGGTCTACAGCCCGTCCTACCCACCCCAGCGGATCTGGGGCTATCAGGCCAATAGCAATCCGGACCACAGCATGCCAAGCGCGACGTTCTTTGCGCGCTATGGGCGGCCGCTGATCTGTCGCATCCATAACAAGCTGCCGCAGGACCATGTGGGCTTCGGTACGCCGGAGATATCGACTCACTTGCACAACCTGCACTGTGGGTCGGAAAGCGATGGTTTCCCGGGCGACTACTACAGCCCCACCAAACATGGTCCGACGCTCTCGGCCAACGGCAGATTCAAGGATCACCTGTACTCGAACGTGAAGGCGGGGTTCGAAGCACGCCAGGACCTGGTCGGAGACCCTACCGAAGCCCTCGGCACGCTGTTCTATCACGATCACACGCTGGACTTCACCGCACCCAACCTCTACCTCGGGTTGGCGGGGTTCTACTGCATGTTCGATGAGCTGGATTCGGGAAATGAGGCCGATCCGAATCCCAATGCGCTGCGCCTGCCGAGCTATCCGTACGACTACCCGCTGAACTTCAACGATCGGCGTTTCGATGCGAACGGCAGGCTGTTCTACGACCAGGTCAATCCGGAAGGGGTCCTAGGCGACAAGGTGGCAGTGAATGGCCGAATCGAACCGGTTCTGCGGGTGGCCGCCCGCAAGTACCGTTTCCGGTTGCTGAACACCGGCCCGAGTCGTTTCTATAACTTCGCTCTGGTATCACCGACCAATGTGATGCAGAAGTTCACGCACATCTCCAATGACGGAAACCTGTTCCCGGCACCACTGCTCAATCAGACCAACGTGACGCTGGGCGTTGCCGAGCGCGCGGACATAGTGGTCGATTTCTCGAAGTATGTGATCGGTACGCAGCTCTATCTGGTCAACCGCATGCGTCAGATCGAAACCCGTCGTCCCAAGGACATCAAGGATCCGGGCGATCGCGTGCTGAAGATAGTCGTTGATCGTTATCCGCCAGCCCAGGATCTGAGTCGGGTGCCGGCAACTCTGCGACCGTTGCCAGTGATTACCCAGGCCGAGATCGACACGGCACCGGTTCGTCGCTGGATCTTCGAGCGCGACAGGGGCATGTGGGCGATCAACAAGCTGTTCGTCGATGTGAATGTGGCGAGGGCACAGATACCCAAGGGTGGCTATGAGATCTGGGAGCTGTCGAACGTCGATGATGGCTGGAGCCACCCCATTCACATCCATTTCGAAGAAGGACGAATCCTGCAGAAGATCGTCAAGGGTGTCAGCGTGCCCATCCCGCCTCACGAGCAAGGGCGCAAGGATGTCTATGTGGTCGAGCCGTTCACCACGTTGCGGATATTCCTGCGTTTCCGTGACTACAAGGGCAAGTACCCCATGCACTGCCACAACCTGATCCACGAGGACCACGCCATGATGCTGCGCTGGGACATCGTCTGAGGCCAATTGCAGAGCATTTTCGAGGTGGGAGGAATCATGATGAACACGCGAAGAAAGATGCTGGCTGGAATGGGCGGAGCGGCTGCTTTGCTGGCCGGTTGGGCAGCGATGCGCGGAGGCGATGGAATGGTCGAAACCGCCTACGCAAAAGGTGCCGGGGCAGTTCCTTTTCCCAATGTCACGCTATACACCCACGAGGGCCGCAGAGTTCGGTTCTATGACGACCTCATTCGCGGCAAGGTCGTCACCTTCAACATGATGTACACGCAATGCACGGGCAAATGCCCGACCATGACGGCAAACCTGCGCCAGTTCCAGCAGCTGTTGGGTGACCGGGTGGGGCGCAGTGTGTTCATGCATTCCATTACCCTGCAGCCGTTGCTTGATACGCCCGATGTACTGAAGGCCTATGTCGAGAAGTACCACGTCGGTCGGGGTTGGGAATTCCTTACCGGAGCGCCTGAAGACATCGAGGCCATTCGCTTCAGCTTGGGTTTCTATGACGTCGACCCCGATATCGATCGCAATCTGACCAGTCACACCGGGCTCGTGCGTATGGGGAACGACAGCTACGAACGCTGGACCATGGCGCCTGCGCTGACCGGACCGCAGCACATCCTTGCCACGCTGAACCATGTCGATCGCGAATGGGTAGCAACCTCGTGACGGGTTCGAGGGTGTCCCTGGCTTTACAGGGACACCCTCGCATTCCGTACCCGCTTTTCTTTATCATCCACATCCTGAATAGCGCGCAATCATCTGTATTTATTCGGATTCTTCCCACATTCAGTATCTGATTCGATCTCTGTCCGGTATTTCTCGGTGGAGAAATTGGCGCTGCTCCTTTGACGTGTGTTGTAACTGGAGCTAGGTCAATCTCTGGTCATTTGCTAATGTGAGCTTCATTTGAACAAGCTTGCTGCCCCAGGCAGCGCGCGATGCACTGAAGAGGTGTCGCTTGATTAGGGTGCTGGTGGTCGATGACCACGATCTAGTAAGAACGGGGATTACCCGCATGCTGGCCGATATCGATGGCCTGCAGGTGGTAGGGCAGGCCGATAGCGGTGAGGAAGCACTCAAGAAAGCACGGGAACTCAAGCCCGATGTCGTCCTCATGGACGTCAAGATGCCAGGCATCGGCGGTCTGGAGGCCACTCGCAAGCTTCTGCGCAGCCACACCGACATCAAGGTGGTCGCGGTGACTGCCTGTGAGGAAGATCCCTTCCCGACTCGTCTGCTACAGGCCGGCGCGGCCGGTTACCTGACGAAGGGCGCGGCCCTGGAAGAGATGATCCAGGCGATTCGCCAGGTCTTCGCAGGGCATCGGTTCATCAGCCCACAGATCGCCCAGCAATTGGCGCTCAAGTCCTTCCAGCCCCAGGCCAGTGGCTCTCCGTTCGATCTGCTCTCAGAGCGCGAAATCCAGATCGCCCTGATGATCGCCAACTGCCAGAAGGTGCAAAGCATTTCGGACAAGCTCTGCCTGTCGCCGAAGACGGTGAATACGTACCGCTATCGAATCTTCGACAAGCTTTCGATTTCCAGCGATGTCGAGTTGGCGTTGCTGGCCGTGCGGCACGGCATGGTAGACGCCGTCAGCTAAGATGTCCGACTCCTTCGACGCAAGTGCTTTCCTAGCCGCCTGCAGCGGTCGTCCGGGGGTTTACCGGATGCTCGATGCGGGCGGCAAGCTGCTTTATGTGGGCAAGGCGAAGAACCTGAAGAAGCGTCTCGCCAGCTACTTCCGCAAGACCGGGCTGGCGCCCAAGACCGCAGCCCTGGTAGCGCGGATCGTTCAGGTCGAGACCACCATTACCTCCAATGAGACTGAAGCGCTGCTGCTGGAGCAGACGCTCATCAAGGAATGGCGGCCGCCTTACAACATTCTGTTGCGGGACGATAAGTCCTATCCCTACGTGCACCTGAGCGATGGCGACTTTCCGAGGCTCAGCATCCACCGGGGCGCGAAAAAGAAGAAGGGTCGCTATTTCGGCCCCTATCCCAGCGCCGGCGCCATCCGCGAAAGCCTCAACCTGCTGCAGAAGGCTTTCCTGGTCCGTCAGTGTGAAGACAGCTACTACAAGAACCGCACCCGGCCCTGCCTGCAGTACCAGATCAAGCGCTGCAAGGCACCCTGCGTTGCACTGGTGGACCCGGCGGAATACGCCGAAGACGTGCGGCACTCCGTGATGTTCCTGGAAGGGCGTAGTAATGCGCTGACCCAGGAACTGTCCACGGCAATGGAAGGGGCAGCACAGAAACTCGATTTCGAGCGCGCGGCCGAGCTTCGCGACCAGATTGCCATCCTGCGGCGGGTCCAGGACCAGCAGAGCATGGAAGGCGGCACCGGCGATATCGACGTAGTCGCTGCCATCGCGACGCCGGGTGGTGCTTGTGTCCACCTGATCAGCGTTCGGGGTGGACGTGTGCTGGGCAGCAAGAATTTCTTCCCCCAGGTGGGCATCGAAGAAGAGTCTGCGGATGTGCTGGTGGCGTTCATCGCCCAGTACTACCTGGGCAACCAGGAGCGGGATCTGCCCAGCGAACTCATCGTCAATGCAACCCATGAGGACTTCCCGACACTGATCGCAGCATTGGCCGAGTTACGTGGTCGGGAGCTGGACATCAGTCATCGGGTGCGTAGCACGCGCGCACGCTGGCAACAGCTGGCAGTCACCAACGCGGAGCAAGCGTTGGCCGCGCGACTGGCTAACCGGCAACACACTGCCGCTCGTTTCGAGGCCCTGGCCGAAGCCCTTGGCCTGGATGAAGCGCCGCAGCGCCTGGAGTGCTACGACATCAGCCATTCCAGTGGTGAGGCCACTGTCGCGTCATGCGTGGTGTTCGGGCCCGAGGGCGCGCTGAAGTCGGACTATCGCCGCTACAACATCGAGGGCGTCACCGCGGGTGACGACTACGCCGCCATGCACCAGGCGCTCTCGCGCCGCTTCGGCAAGCTCAAGGACGGGGAGGGCAAGCTGCCCGATATCCTCCTGGTGGATGGTGGCAAGGGTCAGTTGGCCATGGCCCAGGAAGTATTGAAGGAACTGGCCGTGCCGGAGCTGATTCTGCTCGGCGTCGCCAAGGGCGTGACTCGCAAGCCCGGTTTCGAAACGCTCTACCTGAACGATGCTGCGCACGAGTTCACCCTGCCAGCGGACTCTCCCGCTTTGCACCTGATCCAGCAGATTCGCGACGAGGCTCACCGCTTTGCCATTACCGGACACCGAGCCCGGCGTGGCAAAGCGCGGCGTACCTCGAGCCTGGAAGACGTGGCTGGAGTAGGGCCCAAGCGACGCCGCGAGCTGCTCAAGCACTTTGGCGGGCTGCAGGAACTCAGCCGCGCGAGCATCGAAGAAATCGCCAAGGCACCGGGCATCAGCAAAAAGCTTGCTGAGTCGATTTATGCCGCTCTGCACAGCGAGTAGAATGCGGCCTTCCTTCAGAACCAGCCGTAACGATGAATATTCCTAACCTGCTCACCGTTCTGCGCGTACTGCTCATTCCCGTCTTCATCCTGCTTTTCTATCTGCCGTTCTCCTGGAGCTATCTGGCGGCCAGTGCAGTCTTTGCCATCGCGGCGGTCACCGACTGGTTCGATGGCTATCTGGCACGGCGCTGGCAACAAAGCACGCCCTTTGGTGCCTTCCTCGATCCGGTGGCTGACAAGCTGATGGTGGCGGTAGCGCTGGTGCTGCTGGTGGAGGAGCACCATAACCTCTGGCTGACGCTACCTGCTGCCACCATCATCGGTCGTGAGATCGTGGTGTCGGCCCTACGTGAGTGGATGGCGGAGCTGGGTGCGCGTGCCCATGTGGCGGTGTCCAACCTGGGCAAGTGGAAGACTGCGGCGCAAATGGTGGCGCTGGTCATTCTTCTGGCCAATCCGCCGCTGCTCACCTTCTGGGTCGGCGTCGGATATTTCCTGCTGATTCTCGCTGCGGCACTTACCCTGTGGTCCATGCTGCACTACCTGCTGGCCGCTTTGCCGCACCTCAGCACCGACCCGAAGGAAAAATAAAAGTTTTTTGAATCAAGGGGTTGACGGCTGTTCATGAATCTATAGAATGGCGCCCGTCAACACGACAAAGCGGGAATAGCTCAGTTGGTAGAGCACGACCTTGCCAAGGTCGGGGTCGCGAGTTCGAGTCTCGTTTCCCGCTCCAGTTTCACGCGATGACGCCGCCGCAAGCGGCGTTATTGTTAGGCCGGATGGCAGAGTGGTCATGCAGCGGATTGCAAATCCGTGTACGCCGGTTCGATTCCGACTTCGGCCTCCATCTAAAAAGCCCCGTAGATCAAAAATCTACGGGGCTTTTTTCATGGGTTCGAAAAAGCTGCAGGCTTTCCCGGGTCTAGCCCTCGGGGAGTGGAACCTGGTTGCTCACAAGTTGGCTGTTGGACACGTAAGTGATTGATTCGAAATTTTATTTGGGCTTAAATCAGCGCCCTGCACCAATGCCCCTCCTGCCCGGATGGCGAAATCGGTATACGCAGAGCACTTAAAATGCTTCGCCCTTTGGGCTTGCGGGTTCGAGTCCCGCTCCGGGCACCAATAAAATCAGTCTCTTATCGCCCTCTGCTCAAGTAATTTCTACGCACTCTGCTGGTTCCTGCAACCCTGTGCGGGATGTTGAGTCCGTTCGGTTCCAGTCCATTCCTGCTCCGAAAGAAATCGATCTAAAAACTCGCTTTCGGAAGTGGAGGGCTTTGCTAGATTCAATATCAGTAGGTGGATACGCAGACTGATGCGCAAGCGGATAGCAAGGAAACGTGGGGCGCGTTCCGAAGGGTACACGGTTAGAAAGATCTCCCAGATGAGATCCAGCCCTTACGCCGTGTGAAGCAGAAGAGTTACTGGCTTCTGTGAGATGCCTGATAAACCTTGCAAGCCGGAAACCAGCGCCGGCCACCTACTACGAATTCCAGGCCCGCCACGTGCGGGCCTGTTCGTGTCTGACGATATCTCCTTCCCAACTCCTGGTTTATGATCGCCCGGCCTGCCGCGGATGAGGGGTCATCTGCGGCATTGCAGAACCTTTGAACCCACGAGCGGACTAAGGCTGAAGCTGCACAGCGCCTTCATGGCGAAGTAGTGGCGCAATTTCGGCTAGCTTTAGGGGGACCTGAATGGATCAGGCGCAGGAGAGGAATCGAATGGAATCGAAAGAGCAGCATCTGGTGCGTTTGCTCAGCCTGACGACCCGCAGCCTCACCCATCTCACGGCGGCAATGAGCGAAATGTCGTTCGAGATGATGCGTAGCGAGGACCCAGCGGTAAAAAGCGCAGGACGGCGCATGATCGACCACCTGGCTGCCATCGGGGCTGGGCTGGATCAGCATTGGGAAGCACTCGCCAGCTACAGTGGCGTGCCTGTCGCCCACGAGGGTAACGAGACCCTCGTGGAGCTTGAACTGAACGAACTTCCACAGGAATCCTGAACAGTCGGTCCGACACGGACCATTTCTGTTTCTCCGATCTGTCACGCCCTCGTCACGGCCTTGCCATCAGCCTTGGATGGAATCCGCCTATCACAGGTGGAGGACTATCCATGCGGCTATGCGTGATTGGGGCGGGATATGTGGGTTTGGTGACGGCAACCTGCTTTGCCGAAATGGGCAACCAGGTCAGTTGCGTGGAGCGAGATCCGTTCCGTCTGGCGCGCTTGTCCCAGGGCCAGGTGCCGATCTACGAACCTGGTCTGGAACCCATGCTCCAGGCACATCTCGCCAGTGGCCAGTTGAGCTTCGCCGAGCGGCTGGAAGAGGGCGTCCTGCAGGCCGACATCATCTTCATCGCCGTGGGTACTCCCAGCGGTGAGGATGGCTCCGCTGATTTGTCCCATGTGCTGGCCGTGGCCGACGAACTCGGTGCGGTGCTCCGGCGTCCGTGCATCGTGGTCGACAAATCCACCGTACCCGTCGGAACGGCGGAGCGGGTTTCCCGGCGTATCCATGCGGGTCTGGCATCGCGCGGCCTTGGCTTTCGGGTGCAGGTGGCGAGCAACCCTGAGTTCCTCAAGGAAGGCTCGGCGATTGACGATTTCATGCGTCCGGACCGGGTCATCATCGGTTGCGATGATCCGGGTTCCAGCGAGCAGCTGCGCCGGCTCTATGCGCCGTTCCTGCGCAATCACGAGCGTGTGATCACCATGGGTGTGCGTGCGGCGGAGTTCACCAAGTACGCTGCCAATGCCTTTCTCGCGACAAAGATCTCCTTCATGAACGAAATGGCGGGCATCTGCACGCGACTCGGCGTGGACATCGAGGATGTCCGGCGAGGCATTGGCAGCGACAAGCGCATCGGTACCCACTTCATTTATGCGGGCTGCGGCTACGGCGGCTCCTGCTTCCCCAAAGATGTGCGCGCGCTGATCCGTACGGCGGAACAGGAAGGCATGGAGCCGGGCATTCTGCGCGCCGTGGAGGCACGCAACGCGCTACAGAAAACGTTGCTGTTCCAGACGGTGCGCGAGCACTTCAGCGGATTCCTACAGGGGAGGGTGGTTACGCTCTGGGGGCTGGCCTTCAAACCGGGCACCGACGACCTGCGCGAAGCGCCCAGCCTCGTGTTGCTGGAGGCCCTGCTACAGGCCGGTGCGCGAGTGCAGGCTCATGACCCAGTGGCCAATGCCGGCGTCGCCGCGCGCTATCCGAAAGCGCTGGAAACCGGGCAACTGCGGTTGCTGGACTCTCCCTACAGCGCAGTGGAAGGCGCCGATGCTTTGGTGCTGGTCACTGAATGGAAGCAGTTCCGCCAACCGAACTTCGAGCGAGTTCGTGGTCTTATGCGCATGCCCGTGATCTTTGATGGACGAAACCTCTACGAGCCAGCGCAGCTGGTCGAAGCAGGGTTTCTCTATCGCGGCATAGGACGGCCCGCAAGCGGGCATTGTAAGGCGAGTGCCGCGTGATTAGACTGCGCGGCAATTCGCCATAACACCCACCGCAAAGGATCGAAATGATCAAGAAATGCCTGTTCCCCGCCGCCGGTTACGGTACCCGCTTCCTGCCGGCCACCAAGGCGATGCCCAAGGAAATGCTGCCAGTGGTGAACAAGCCACTGATCCAGTACGGCGTTGAAGAGGCCTTGGACGCTGGTCTGAGCGAAATCTCCATCGTGACTGGCCGTGGCAAGCGCGCCCTCGAAGACCATTTCGACATCAGCTACGAGCTGGAGCACCAGATCAAGGGTACCGACAAGGAGAAATACCTGGTCGGCATCCGTCGCCTGATCGACGAGTGCAGCTTCGCCTACACCCGCCAGGTGGAGATGAAAGGTCTGGGGCACGCCATCCTCAGCGGTCGTCCGCTGATCGGCGACGAGCCCTTCGCCGTGGTCCTGGCCGACGACCTGTGCCTGAACCTCGAAGGCGACGGCGTCCTGACCCAGATGGTCAAGCTGTACAACCAGTTCCGCTGCTCCATCGTCGCCATCCAGGAGGTGCCGCGCGAGGAAACCTCCAAGTACGGGGTGATCGCCGGCGAGATGATCCGTGACGACATCTTCCGTGTGAACAGCATGGTGGAGAAACCCAAGCCGGAAGATGCCCCGTCCAACCTGGCGATCATCGGCCGCTACATCCTGACCCCGGACATCTTCGATCTCATCGAGCAGACCGAGCCGGGCAAGGGTGGTGAAATCCAGATCACCGACGCCCTGATGAAACAGGCCCAGGACGGCTGCGTGCTGGCCTACAAATTCAAGGGCAAGCGTTTCGACTGCGGTGGTGCGGAAGGCTACATCGAAGCCACCAACTACTGCTTCGAAAACCTGTACAAGACCGGCAAGGCCTACTGATCAGGCCGCGTCAACAAAGAGGCCGCCTTCGGGCGGCCTTTTTCATTTCAGACACCGGGCGCGTGAGTAGCTGGTTTCCTGTAGGGGCGAATTCATTCGCCAAGGGCAGCGCAGCTGCCTCCGAACAATCGAAAGGCGAACCTGCAGTCCGCATAGCGATTGAAATCGCCCCCACAACACAAGCGCCGAGTTCCCCTAGGGTATCGGCATCGCCTCCGACCCCGGCCCCAACGGCTGGCCGTAGCTGAATTCCACATAGTTGCCCGCCGGGTCGCGCAGGCCGCAGTAATAACCGACGGGATAGGGCTCGTCACGCGGCGGCCAGATCAGGCAGCCCGCCGCTTCGGCCTGGGCCGCGATGGCGTCCACTCTTTCGCGGCTGTCCACGGCGAAGCCGAGGTGGCTGTAATCGTCAGCGGCAAGATGGCGGTCCTGGCCGCCGGGCATTATCACGAAGATGAACTGGTGTTCCTTGCCAGGCTCGGCCATCCAGACGATCTTCGAGCCCTTACCCGCGCGCTCGTGTATCACGCGCATCCCGCAGAAGTCCGCATAGAAGCGGACGCAGGCCTCCAGTTCCGGTACATGCAGGGCCACATGGGTGAGGGTGGGGCGCATGGCAACCTCCTTCTCGATGCTTCAAGAATAGGCCCGGCAACTGGTCAGAGACAGATCTTCCGGTATGCTGGCGGCTTGTTTCTGGAGATTTGCCATGGCTTACGACTTCGACCTCTTCGTCATAGGTGCCGGTTCCGGCGGCGTGCGTGCCGCCCGCTTCGCGGCAGGCTTCGGGGCCCGTGTGGCCATAGCCGAGAGCCGCTATCTGGGCGGTACTTGCGTCAACGTCGGCTGCGTGCCGAAGAAGCTGCTGGTCTACGGTGCCCACTTCGCCGAGGACTTCGAGCAGGCCAAGGGATTCGGCTGGAGGCTCGATGAGGCCGACTTCGACTGGCAAACCCTGATCACCAACAAGAATCGCGAGATCCATCGTCTCAACGGCATCTACCGCAACCTGCTGGTCAACAGTGGCGTCACCTTGCTGGAAGGCCACGCCCGACTGGTGGACCCGCACACCGTGGAAGTGGACGGCCAGCGATGCACGGCGAAAAACATCCTTGTCGCCACCGGCGGCTGGCCGCAGATTCCCGACATTCCCGGACGTGAACTGGCCATCAGCTCGAATGAAGCCTTCTTCCTCGAGAAACTGCCCAAGCGCGTGCTGGTGGTGGGCGGCGGCTATATCGCAGTCGAGTTCGCGTCGATCTTCCACGGCATGGGTGCGCAGACGTCCTTGCTCTATCGCGGCGAACTTTTCCTGCGCGGCTTCGACGACTCCGTGCGCAATCACCTGCGTGAAGAGCTGGGCAGGAAGGGGATGAACCTGCAGTTCAATTCCGATATCGCCCGGATCGAGCGGCAGTCCGACGGCAGCCTCCTGGCGACCCTCAAGGACGGCCGCCACCTGGAAGCCGACTGCGTCTTCTATGCCACCGGCCGCCGCGCGATGCTCGACAACCTGGGCCTGGAGAACACCGGCGTCGAAGTGGACGCGCGCGGCTTCATCAAGGTGGATGAGCAGTTCCAGACCACAGAGCCCTCCATCCTGGCTCTGGGCGATGTGATCGGCCGCGTGCAACTCACGCCGGTCGCACTGGCCGAAGGCATGGCCGTGGCCCGCCGCCTGTTCAAGCCGGAGGAATACCGGCCGGTGGACTACGACCACATTCCAACCGCCGTATTCAGCCTGCCGAATATCGGCACCGTTGGCCTGACCGAGCAGCAAGCGCGCACCAAGGGCCACAAGATCAAGGTCTTCGAGAGCCGCTTCCGGCCCATGAAACTGACCCTGACGGAAAGCCAGGAACGCACGCTGATGAAGTTGGTGGTGGATGCCGAGTCTGATCGCGTCCTCGGTTGCCATATGGTCGGCCCGGAAGCGGGCGAGATCGTCCAGGGCCTGGCCGTGGCACTCAAGGCCGGTGCTACCAAGCGCATCTTCGACGAAACCATCGGTGTGCACCCGACTGCCGCTGAAGAGTTCGTGACCATGCGCACCCCGGTCGGCGCCTGACGCTGAATGGAGCAACTCTTCTACCTGTCCGACCTGTTCGGCGTTGCGGTCTTCGCCATTACCGGCGCTCTGATGGCGGGGCGCAAATCCATGGACCTGTTTGGCGTACTGGTGATTGCGATCATCACTGCCCTGGGTGGCGGCACCTTGCGTGACGTCATCCTCGGCAACCACCCGGTAAGCTGGATTCGCGACGACACTTACATCCTGGTGGCGTCCCTGGCAGCGCTCGGCACGGTGATCTGGGTGCGCCTGACGCAGCCAATCAATGAAACCGGCCTGCTGGTTGCGGACGCCTTCGGCCTGGCGGTGTTCACCGTGTATGGCACCGAGGTTGCCCTGCAGCACAACCTGCAGCCCGGTACGGCGGTGATCATGGGCGTGATCACCGGTGTAGGTGGTGGCGTACTGCGCGACATCATCTGCAACGAGGTGCCGCTGATCTTCCAGAAGGAAATCTACGCAATCGCCTGCATCGCCGGTTCCCTTGTCTTCCTCGGTCTGCGCGAAGTGGCGTTGCCGGGTTGGCTGGTCACCGCGGCGGCCATGCTGGTGGTGCTGCTGATTCGCCTGGCGGCCATCCACTGGAAACTTTCGTTGCCGCGCTTCCATCTGCTCGACCGCGACTGATCTCGTCGCCCTGGATCGCCTTGCTTTGTGGGGGCGAATTCATTCGCTTAGGGCAGCGCAGCTGCCCTCTGACGAGTGGATAGGCGCACCTGCGGTCCGCATAGCGATTGAAATCGCCCCCACAATCGACGCTCCGCGCGGGTCTTTGCAGGGATCGCTGGCGAAATCCGGTAAACCCGCGACACTGGATGCAGTTGTTTCTCACCACTTCAGGTTGGAGGAATGCTGCATGTCCAGAATCGCGCTCCTGTGTGCGCTGCTCCTCGGTGCCGGCCTCGCCCAGGCCGAAATCAAAGCCACTGAAATTCCCTACAAGGGCCCGGACGGCACATCGCTGATCGGCTACTACGCCTATGACGACGCCGTCGTCGGCAAGCGGCCAGGGGTGATCGTGGTTCACGAATGGTGGGGCCTGAACGACTACGCTAAACGTCGAGCTCGCGATCTCGCCGCGCTCGGTTACAGCGCCCTCGCCATCGATATGTATGGCGAGGGCAAGAACACCGAACACCCAGCCGATGCCCAGGCCTTCATGCAGGCCGCCCTGGCCAGCGCTCCGGCGGCCAAGGCGCGCTTCCTCGCCGGGCTCGACCTGCTGAAGGCGCAACCGCAGACCGACCCCGACAAGCTGGCCGCCATTGGCTACTGCTTCGGCGGCAAGGTAGTCCTGGACATGGCTCGTGAAGGCCTGCCGCTGGCCGCAGTCGTCAGTTTCCATGGCGTCCTGGCCGCCACTTCTGCCGCCAAGCCGGGCGCGGTCAAGGCCAAGGTGCTGGTGGAGCATGGCGAGAAGGACACACTGGTGCCCATGGCCTCGGTCACCACGCTCAAGGAAGAGTTCGACAACGCCAAGGCCGACTACCGTGTGGTGATCCAGCCGAAGGCCAAGCACAGCTTCACCAATCCTGATGCCGACCGCTTGAGCCATGCCGGGCACGGCAGCGAGAAAGGACCGGACCTGGGCTACAACGAGGTGGCGGACGAGAACTCCTGGGCCGACATGCAGGCGCTGTTCAAGGAAACCCTCGGCCAGTAGTGCGTTGGCTAGGCTTGAAAGGAAGGCAACCAAGGGAGCTGTCCCATGAGCAAGCTGCTGCAGACCCGCTCACCCATCGACGGTTCGATCTACGTCGAGCGGCCTTGGGCCTCATCGACGGAGATCGCGGCGGCGCTGGAGCGTGCCGAGCTCGCACGGGCAGCCTGGAAAGGAACGCCCGTGGCCGAGCGGGTCGCGATCACCCGACGCGCCATCGCTGCATTCGCTGCGCGTGAGGCGCAACTGGCCGAAGAGCTCTGCTGGATGATGGGACGGCCGATTCGCTATGCACCAGGGGAAATTCGTGGCTTCGTGGAGCGGGCCACCTACATGGCGGATATCGCCGAAGAGGCCCTGGCTGATATCCGCCTGCCGGATAAACCTGGCTTCACCCGGTTGATCCGCCGCGAACCGCTGGGGCTGGCGTTGGTCATCGCGCCCTGGAACTACCCCTACCTGACGGCCGTGAACGCGGTGGTACCGGCCTTGCTGGCGGGTAACTGCGTACTGCTCAAACACTCCGCGCAGACACCGCTCTGCGCCGAGCGGATGGCAGAGGAATTCGTCGAAGCCGGCCTGCCGCCGGGCGTGCTGCAATACCTGCACCTGACCCACAGCGACACGGAACAGCTGATCCAGGCCGAGCCGGTTCGTCATGTGGCCTTCACCGGCTCGGTGGAAGGCGGTGCCATGGTCGAGCGCGCGGCGGCCGGGCGCTTTATCAGCTCCGGTCTGGAGCTGGGCGGCAAGGACCCAGCCTATGTGCGCGCGGATGCCGACCTCGGCCATGCCGTGGAAACCACCATCGATGGTGCCTTCTTCAATTCCGGCCAGTCCTGTTGTGGCATCGAGCGCATCTATGTGCATGCCGATCTCTACGACGCCTTCGTCGAGAAGGCCGTGGCGCTGGTGGGGCAATACCGGCTGGGCCGTTCCGACGATCCGGAAACCACCCTCGGACCACTGGTGCGCAGCGAAGCGGCGGAGTTCGTCCGGGCGCAGATACGCGAAGCCGTGGGGCAGGGCGCGAAAGTCCATCTCGATCCGAACTCCTTCGCCCTGGACCAGCCCGGCAGCGCCTACCTCGCACCCCAGGTACTCACCGATGTCCACCACGGCATGCGGGTAATGAACGAGGAATCCTTCGGCCCGGTGGTGGGCATCCAGAAGGTGCGCGACGACGACGAGGCCGTGGCATTGATGAACGACAGCCCTTATGGCCTGACCGCCGCGATCTTCAGCCGGGATGAAAACAGTGCCCTGGCGCTGGGGGACCGGGTCGAGGCGGGCACCGTGTTCCTCAACCGCTGCGATTACCTGGACCCGGCCCTGGCCTGGACCGGCGTCAAGCAGTCCGGGCGCGGCTGCACCCTGTCAAAGGTGGGCTATGAACACCTGACCCGGCCGAAGTCATTCCATTTCAAGAACACTTTGTGAGGCGCGACATGGACCCGAGCCACTTCCGCATGAACTGGAACTACCCGACATCGGTGCGCGTCGGTGTCGGTCGCATCAAGGAACTCGATTCCGCTTGCCGGGAACTGGGCATGCAGGCGCCGCTGCTGGTCACCGACCCGGGGCTCGCGGCGTTGCCGATGATCGATTCGGCATTGCGCCAATGCCGCGATGCGGGACTCACAGCGGGGCTGTTCCACCAGATCAAGGGCAACCCGACTGGACCGAACGTGATGGATGGCGTGGCTGCATTCAAGGCGGGTCGCCATGACGGGGTGATCGCTTTTGGCGGCGGCTCGGCGTTGGATGCGGGCAAGGCCATTGCCCTGATGGTGGGGCAGGATCGTCCGCTCTGGGACTTCGAGGACATCGGTGACAACGCCTCGCGCGTCAACGTGGCTGGCATGGCTCCGGTGGTTGCCGTACCCACCACGGCCGGCACCGGCTCCGAAGTCGGTCGCGCCGCGGTCATCACCGACGACCAGGCGCATATCAAGCGCATCATCTTCCACGCCCGCATGCTGCCCGCGATCGTCATCCTCGACCCGGAACTCACCGTCGGCCTGCCGCCGAAAATCACCGCAGCCACGGGTATGGACGCGCTGTCCCACAGCCTGGAGGCCTATTGCTCACCGCTCTATCACCCCATGGCTGCCGGCATCGCGCTGGAGGGCATGCGTCTGGTCAAGGACTATCTCCCCCGGGCAACCGCAAAGGGTGGCGATGTAGAAGCCCGGCTGCAGATGCTCGTGGCTTCCAGCATGGGCGCCACCGCATTCCAGCGCGGCCTGGGCGCCATGCATGCGCTGGCTCATCCCCTGGGCGCGCTGTACGACGCCCACCACGGTTTGCTGAATGCCGTGCTGATGCCCTACGTGCTGCAGGCCAACCGCGCCCACATCGAAGGTCCCATGGCAAGGCTGGCGCGTTACCTCGGCCTGCCGAAGGCGGGTTTTGCCGGCGTGCTCGACTGGGTAGTGGATCTGCGCAGCGAACTGGATATCCCCCACAGCCTGAGCGACATCGGCATCGACGATGGGCGAGTGGAGCAGGTCGGACGCATGGCCGAAGTCGATCCGTCGGCCGGCACCAACCCGGTCCAGTACGACGCCCAGGCGTACAGCCGCATCTTCGAGAAGGCGCTGCACGGCCGGCTCTGAACTAATCTGATCAATGCAGCGGTGAGGTCCACCTGATCCGTGCCCACGCGGGCCCAGGCCCGCTCCGGGGTACTTTGCCGGCGTTCTCCCCACGTCCACGAACAGACCCTTGCCGGTGCACGCCGGCACGGTGCGGCGCCGTGCGGATTCAACCTCGATGGGAGAACTGACATGACCGAGTCATTCAGGGCGGTCGGTGGCTGCCGGTGCGACGACAACCCGGTGCGCTACGAGTACAACACCAGACCCGCGGAGGTGCATTACTGCTTGTGCACCGACTGCACTGATATCTGCGGCGGCGCCATGGCGATCATCGCGGTCGTGGACCGCAACGCCTTCAGGATCACTGCCAATGCCGACAAGCTGAAGTGCTATCACTCCAAGTCCACCTGTCACCGTTACTTCTGCTCCGAATGCGGCTGCCACATGTACCTCCACGTCGACAGCTTCCCCGACTTCGAGCTGGTGCACATACCGACGCTGGACCGTGACTCCGATGCCGGCGGCAAGCCGGACCGCTACGTGTTCGTACGCTCCAAGCATCCGCTCCTGACCCTGCCCGACGATGGCCTGCCGCGTCACCAGGGCTGGGGCGACAGTGGGGCGCCCGTGGAGGCCTGATCGCCGGGGGCTCAGTCGTTGCTGGACAGCACCTGGCGAAACGCCTCGAACGCGGCCGTGGAGTAGCCCTGGCGCCAGACCAGCAAGGTTTCTACCTGCATGAGTGGCACTTGCTGGAGCGGCGGAGGTTCGCGCTGCAACTCCAGCACCGAGCGCGGCAGGATGCCGACGCAGGAGCCAGCCGACACGCAGGCGAGGATGGTGTGGTAGGAACCCACCTGCTGGACCGTGGGCAACGGGCGACTTTCGCCGGACAACCAATTCTCGGCGATCTGCCGATAGGTGCAGCCCTCGGCGAATCCCGCCAGCCCGCGTACCTGGACATCGGACGGTTCCTTTACCAGTGGGTGGCCGGCTGGCAGTACCAGCAGCAATTCCTCCAGGAACACCGGCTGCGCCTCCAGTCCCATCGCAGCGACTTCCTCCTGGCCTTTGGGCCAGGCCACCAAGGCGCAATCGAGGCGGCGCGCCAGAACACCTTCCAGCAGAGCCTGGCTGGTGCCGGTGCTCACCTCCAGTTCCACGTCAGGGCACTGGCCGTGGAAGCGCGCGAGGGGTACGGGCAGACGACTGGCTGCGGTACTTTCCATGCTGCCCAGGCGCAGGCGACCACCGGGTTGCAGGGGGTGCATGGCCTGGCGCGCTTCGTCAGCCAATGCCAGCAGCCGCTCGCTGTATTCGAGGAAGGCCTGGCCGCGATCGGTCAGAGTCATGCGCTTGCCCTCACGGAGGAAGAGGGGCGTGCCCAGCTCTTCCTCGAGCTGGCGAATCCGCGTGGTGACGTTGGACTGCGCCCGCTGCAGGCGCTGGGCCGCGCGGGTCACGCTGTGCTCCAGGGCCACGGCACGGAATATCTCCAGGCTGGATAGATCCATGGCTAATAATCTCTATTGGAGAATGAATGCTTAAAATTATTCTTCATTTGAGATAGATTGGCCAGGATTTCACGTACAGCGGAGTTGCTGCGTCATGTCCATCACCCAACTGCTCGGTATCGAATTCCCCATCATCCAGGCCCCCATGGTGGGTGTTTCCACGCCGGCCCTCGCGGCTGCCGTGTCCAATGCCGGCGCCCTGGGCTCAATCGGCATTGGCGCCAGCACACCGGCCCAGGCCCGCACCATGCTGGCGGAAACCCGAGCCCTGACCAGCCGCCCCTTCAACGTCAATCTCTTCTGCCACCGGCCGGCAGTCTCCGATCCGCAGCGTGAGGGTGCATGGCTGGAACACCTGCGACCGCTATTCGCCGAGTTCGGCGCTGAGCCGCCAGCCAGCATTCGCGAGATCTACAAGAGCTTCCTCGCCGATCCGGAAATGGTGCAGATGCTGCTGGATGAGCGTCCGGCCGTGGTCAGCTTCCATTTCGGCCTGCCTTCCCGCGACTGGATCGATGCGCTCAAGGCGGCCGGTATTCGCCTGCTGGCCAGTGCCACGACCCTGGAGGAGGCTCGCCTGGTGGAAGCCGCAGGCGTCGACGCCATCGTGGCCCAGGGCATCGAAGCTGGCGGCCACCGTGGTGTGTTCGAGCCCGAGAAGGGCGATGCCGGCATCGGCACCCTGGCACTGGTGAGGCTGATCGCCCGCAACTGCCGCCTGCCGGTCATTGCCGCCGGCGGCATCATGGACGGGCAGGGCATCCGCGCCGCGTTGGCGCTGGGTGCCGGGGGTGCGCAACTGGGCACCGCCTTCGTGCCTTGCCCGGAATCCGCCGCCAACGCTGCCTACCGCGCGGCCCTGAAAGGCGAGCGCGCCCACCAGACGCGCATCACCGCCGCCATTTCCGGCCGCGCCGCCCGTGGCATGGTTAATCGCCTCTGGACCGATCTCGACACTGCCGATGCCCCGGCCCTGCCGGACTACCCGAATACCTACGACGCCGCCAAGTCCCTGCATGCCGCCGCCAGCGCCAGGGGCTGCAACGACTTTGCCGTGCAATGGGCGGGGCAGGGCGCTCCCCTGGCGCGGGAGATGCCTGCGGCAGACCTGGTGAAAGTGCTGGTGGAGGAAATGAACGCCTGAGTCTTCGGCTCCCTGGCGCACCACGTCGCCTTTGCATTGCTTTCCTGTGGGGGCGAATTCATTCGCGAAGGGCAGCGCAGCTGCCCCCTGAAATCCTTTAGGGCGAACCTGCGGTCCGCATCGCGATTGAAATCGCCCCCACAACAAGGCGACGAAGGGAGACGCCCGGATGTCGATCCGACAGCCCGTCCATCGACAAAGGGATGATTAGCTATCGTCATCCCACCCACCAGGAGGTGCACCATGAGCAAGCGGATTCATACCATCGTCCCGTGTCTATGGTTCGACGAACAGGCAGAGGCTGCTGCCAACTTCTACGTCGGCATCTTTCCCAACTCAAAGATCACGGCCATGAGTCGCTACGGTGAGGCGGGCCGGGACGTCCATGGCCGGGAGCCGGGATCGGTACTCACCGTGGACTTCGAGCTGGACGGCCAGCGCTTCACCGCGCTCAACGGCGGTCCGGTATTCAAGTTCAACGAGGCCGTGTCCTTCCAGATCCATTGCGACGACCAGGAGGAACTGGACTACTACTGGGACCGGCTTTCCGTCGGTGGTGACCCGAATGCCCAGCAGTGCGGGTGGCTCAAGGACCGCTTCGGCCTGTCCTGGCAGGTTGTGCCCATCGCGATGATAAAGATGCTTGAAGACTCGCTGTCGGCGCCGTCCCAGCGCGCATTCGCGGCGATGATGCAGATGAAGAAGCTGGATATCGCGACTTTGAAGAAAGCCTTCGACGGTTGAGGCCGCTGCGGCCCGGAACGGATTCGGTAGCAAGATACACATCCGTTCGATAACCGCACGAATAGTCGATTATCGGATTGTCCAGGGTGGGGCCGGGGAGTACTTTTTCCTCACCCGGCGCCCCAAACGCCCTGGATAACAACACGAGATCGACCATGGCTGAAATCATTTCCCTCCGCGAAGCCGTCGAACGTTTCATCAACGACGGCGACAAAGTAGCCCTCGAGGGCTTCACCCACCTGATTCCTACTGCCGCTTCCCACGAAATCATTCGCCAGGGCAAGAAAGACCTGCACGTGGTGCGCATGACCCCCGACCTGGTCTATGACCTGCTGATCGGCGCTGGCTGCACCCGCAAGTTGACCTTCTCCTGGGGCGGCAACCCCGGCGTGGGTTCGCTGCACCGCCTGCGTGACGCCGTCGAGAAGCAGTGGCCGAATGCCCTGGAAATCGACGAGCACAGCCATGCCGACCTGGCCAACTCCTATGTCGCCGGCGCCTCGGGCCTGCCGTTCGCCGTGCTGCGCGCCTACGTCGGTTCCGACCTGCCCAAGGTCAACCCGAACATCAAGTTCATCCAGTGCCCGTTCACCGGTGAGCAACTGGCTGCCGTGCCTTCGGTCCGCCCGGACGTGACCGTGATCCATGCCCAGAAAGCCGACCGCAAGGGCAACGTGCTGCTCTGGGGCATCCTTGGCGTGCAGAAGGAAGCGGCCCTGGCAGCCAAGCGCTGCATCGTCACCGTCGAAGAAATCGTCGACGACCTGAACGCGCCGATGAACGCCTGCGTCCTGCCCACCTGGGCTCTGACCGCTGTTTGCCACGTTCCCGGTGGCGCCCATCCGTCCTACGCCCACGGCTACTACGAGCGCGACAACCGCTTCTACCAGGCCTGGGACCCGATCGCCCGCAACCGCGAAACCTTCACTGCCTGGATCGATGAGTACATCCGCGGCACCAAGGATTTCAGCGAATTCCAAGCCAAGATTGCGGAGGCCAAGTGATGAGCTCCTATACCACCAATGAAATGATGACCGTGGCGGCTGCCCGCCGCCTGAAGAATGGCGCCGTCTGCTTCGTCGGCATCGGCCTGCCGTCCAAGGCCGCCAACCTGGCGCGCCTGACCTCGTCCCCGGACGTGGTGCTGATCTATGAATCCGGCCCCATCGGCGCCAAGCCGAGCGTGCTGCCGCTGTCCATCGGCGACGGCGAACTGGCCGAAACTGCCGACACCGTAGTGCCCACCGGCGAAATTTTCCGCTACTGGCTGCAAGGTGGTCGCATCGACGTCGGCTTCCTCGGTGCCGCCCAGGTGGACCGCTTCGGCAACATCAACACCACCGTGATCGGCGACTACAACAGCCCGAAAGTGCGCCTGCCGGGCGCGGGCGGTGCCCCGGAAATCGCCGGTTCCGCCAAGGAAGTGCTGATCATCCTCAAGCAGTCCCATCGCACCTTCGTCGACAAGCTGGCCTTCATCACCTCCGTCGGCCACGGCGAAGGCGGTGACCACCGCAAGCAGCTGGGCCTGCCCGGCAAAGGCCCGGTCGCGCTGATCACCGACCTCTGCATCATGGAGCCGGAAGCCGGCACCAACGAATTCATCGTCACCTCGCTGCATCCGGGCGTAACCCGCGAGCAGGTGATCGAGAACACCGGCTGGGCCATCCGCTTCGCTGCCGATGTGTCCGAGACCCAGGCTCCGAACGAGACCGAGCTGACCGCGCTGCGCGCCCTTGAGGAACGCACCGCCGCTGCCCACGGCCAGCAAGGGGGGGAGGAATGAGTCACGAGGTCTACATCTGCGACGCCATCCGCACGCCCATCGGCCGCTTTGGCGGTTCGCTGGCACCGGTTCGCGCCGACGACCTGGCCGCCGTGCCGATCAAGGCCCTGGTGGAGCGCAATCCCCAGGTCAAATGGGAACAGCTGGATGAGGTCTTCCTCGGCTGCGCCAACCAGGCCGGCGAGGACAACCGCAACGTCGCGCGCATGGCGCTGCTGCTGGCCGGCTTGCCGGACAGCATTCCGGGCGTGACCCTGAACCGCCTGTGCGCTTCGGGCATGGACGCAGTGGGCACCGCCTTCCGCGCCATCGCGTCGGGCGAAATGGAACTGGCTATCGCTGGCGGCGTGGAATCCATGTCCCGCGCGCCCTATGTGATGGGCAAGGCCGACAGCGCCTTCGGCCGCACCCAGAAGATCGAAGACACCACCATCGGCTGGCGCTTCATCAACCCGCTGATGAAGGCCCAGTACGGCGTCGATGCCATGCCGCAAACCGCGGACAACGTGGCTGATGACTACCAGGTTTCCCGTGAAGACCAGGACCTGTTCTCCCTGCGCAGCCAGCAGCGTGCCGGTCGCGCTCAGGCCGAAGGCTTCTTCGCCGAGGAAATCGTTCCGGTGGTGATCAAGGGCAAGAAGAGCGAGACCGTGGTCGACCAGGACGAACACCTGCGTCCGGACACCACCCTCGAAGCCCTGGCCAAGCTGAAGCCGGTCAATGGTGAAGGCAAGACCGTCACCGCTGGCAACGCCTCTGGCGTGAACGACGGTGCCGTGGCGCTGATCCTGGCTTCCGCCGAAGCGGTGAAGAAGCACGGCCTGACCCCGCGCGCGAAAGTGCTCGGCATGGCCAGCGCCGGCGTTGCGCCGCGCGTGATGGGCATCGGCCCGGTTCCTGCCGTGCGCAAGCTGATGGAGCGCCTGAACCTGGCCATCGGCGACTTCGACGTGATCGAGCTGAACGAAGCCTTCGCCGCACAGGGCCTGGCCGTGATGCGTGAACTCGGCATCGCCGACGACAGCGACAAGGTCAACCCCAACGGCGGCGCCATCGCCCTCGGTCACCCGCTGGGCGCCAGCGGCGCGCGTCTGGTCCAGACCGCCCTGCACCAGCTGGAGAAATCCGGCGGCAAGCTCGGCCTCGCGACCATGTGCGTAGGCGTCGGCCAAGGCCTGGCCATCGCCATCGAGAAGGTCTGACAGGCTACTGCGCTTGCCGGAAATGGCTGACCTGTAGGATGGGTAGAGCCTGCGAAACCCATCAATGCGACACCGCATGGGTTTCGCTCCGCTCGCGGATCGCCGCCCGACCCATCCTACGGCTAGATCTCGCACCACTGGCTCGCAAGGGCCAGCTGCTATAAAACGAAACACCATCCCGATTTCTGGAGCACTGGCTTGAATAGCCCGAGCAACCAACTCTTCGACGCCTACTTCACCCAGCCTGCCATGCGTGCGGTGTTCTCCGACCAGGGCCGGGTGCAGGGCATGCTGGACTTCGAGGCCGCGCTGGCCCGTGCAGAGGCGTGCGTCGGCCTGATCCCCGGCGACACCGTCGCGCCCATCGAGGCAGCCTGCAAGGCCGAACACTACGACTACTCCGCCTTGGCCCAAGCCATTGCCACGGCTGGCAATTCCGCCATTCCGCTGGTCAAGGCCCTCGGCAAGCGGGTCGCGGCCAAGAGCACGGACGCCGAACGCTATGTGCATCTGGGCGCCACCAGCCAGGACGCCATGGACAGCGGCCTGGTACTGCAATTGCGTGCTGCCACCGAGCTGCTGGAGCAGGACCTTGCTGGTCTGGCCGAAGCCCTGGCGGTCCAGGCCGAACGCTTTGCCGATACGCCGCTGGCCGGTCGCACCTGGCTGCAGCAGGCTACGCCCGTCACCCTCGGCATGAAGCTGGCCGGGGTGCTGGGCGCCGTCACCCGTCATCGCCAACGCCTGGCCGAACTCAAGCCGCGCCTGTTCTGCCTGCAGTTCGGCGGCGCGTCCGGTAGCCTGGCTGCACTGGGCGATCAGGCCTGGCCGGTGGCCGAAGCGCTGGCCCGCGAACTGGACCTGAATCTGCCGGACCAGCCCTGGCACACCCAGCGCGACCGCCTGGTGGAGTTCGCCAGCCTGCTCGGCTTGATCGCCGGCAGCCTCGGCAAACTGGGGCGGGACCTGAGTCTGCTGATGCAGACCGAAGCCGGTGAAGTCTTCGAACCGTCCGCGCCCGGCAAGGGTGGTTCGTCCACCATGCCGCACAAGCGCAATCCGGTGAGTGCCGCCGTGCTGATCGGCGCCGCCACTCGTGCGCCGGGCCTGGTGTCCACGATGTTCGCCGCCATGCCCCAGGAGCACGAGCGCAGCCTCGGCCTGTGGCACGCCGAATGGGAAACCCTGCCGGAGCTCTGCTGCCTGGTATCCGGTGCCCTGCAGCAGGCGTTGTTGGTGGTGCCCGGCCTGGAAGTGGACGCCGCGCGCATGCGCCGCAACCTCGACCTGACCCAGGGCCTGGTGCTGGCCGAAGCGGTGAGCATCGCCCTTGCCCAGCGCATCGGCCGTGACGCCGCCCATCACCTGGTGGAGCAGTGCTGCCGCCAGGCGGTGAAGGAGGGCGCTCACCTGCGAGCCGTGCTCGGCGCCAATGCCGAAGTCAGCGCACAACTTTCCGCCGCCGAGCTAGACCGTCTGCTCGATCCGGCCCATTACCTCGGACAGGCGCGTCGCTGGGTCGAACGCGCTGTTACCGATCACAAGCATTTTTCGCGTTAGGAGATTTACATGCCTGCCGTACGTCTCGCCGATGGCGACCTGAACTACCTCCTCGAAGGCCCGGCCGGTGCGCCGGTGCTGGTGCTGTCCAACTCCCTGGGCACCGACCTGCATATGTGGGATGTCCAGATCCCGGCCTTCACCCAGCACTTCCAGGTGCTGCGCTACGACACCCGTGGCCACGGCAAGTCTCTGGTCAGCGAAGGTCCCTACAGCATCGAGCAACTGGGCGGTGACGTGCTGGCCCTGCTGGATGCGCTGGACATCGAGAAGGCGTACTTCTGCGGCCTGTCCATGGGCGGCCTGATCGGCCAGTGGCTGGCCATCAACGCCCCCGCGCGCATCGAGCGCCTGGTGCTGTGCAACACCGCCGCCAAGATCGGCGCCCCCGAAGTCTGGAACCCGCGCATCGACACTGTGCTGTCCGGCGGTGCCCAGGCCATGCGTGATCTGCGCGATGCCTCGATCTCCCGCTGGTTCACCCCGGATTTCGCCGAGGCCGAGCCGGCCAAGGTCGAGCCCATCGTCGGCATGTTGGCGCAAACCTCGCCCGAGGGTTACGCCGCCAACTGCGCCGCCGTACGTGATGCCGACTACCGCGAGCAGCTTGGCCGCATCAGCGCGCCGACCCTGATCGTATGCGGCAGCGGCGACCCGGTGACCACCACCGAGCACGGCCGCTTCATGCAGGAGCGCATCGCCGGTGCCGAGCTGGTGGAGTTCCATGCCGCGCACCTGTCCAACGTGCAGGCTGGCGATGCCTTCAGCCAGCGCGTGCTGGCGTTCCTCACTGCCTGACTATTGATGTAGGAGCGAGCTTGCTCGCGAAGCGGTTCGCGAGCAGAGCCCGCTCCTACGAGGACTTCGAGATGGACGAGAAAGAACGCTACGAAGCCGGCATGAAGGTGCGCCGCGCAGTGCTGGGCGACGCCCACGTTGACCGCAGCCTGCAGAACCTGACGCCGTTCAACGAAGAGTTCCAGGAAATGATCACCCGCCACGCCTGGGGTGATATCTGGACCCGCCCCGGACTGCCGCGCCATACCCGCAGCCTGGTCACCATCGCCATGCTCATCGGCATGAACCGCGAAGGCGAGCTGAAGCTGCACCTGCGCGCCGCAAAGAACAACGGCGTGACCCGCGACGAGATCAAGGAAGTGATCATGCAGAGCGCCATTTACTGCGGCATCCCCGCCGCCAATGCCACCTTCCACCTGGCCGAAGCCGTGTGGGATGAGCTGGGCGTGGAATCGCTGCAAGGCTGATCTGCGCAACACCCGAACGCCGCCCGGACCACGCATCCGGGCGGCGTTTTTTGTTGGGAGTGGTGTGTGTTTCGCTCTCTCTCTATGTAGGGGCGAATTCATTCGCCAAGGGCAACGCAGTTGCCCCAAATTGGGCAGACCTTCGGCCTGCATCGCGATTGAAATCGCCCCCACAGGTTAGGTACCGGACCGCACATCGGAACAGGCATCCACCTTGTGGGGGCGAATTCATTCGCTAAGGGACGCGCAGCGTCCTCATCAAGCATCCCACTCCGGCGCAAACTCCGGGCTGACCACACGCTTATCCTTCGGCAGGGCGGCGATCAGGGCGCGGTCCTCATCATCGAGCTGCACCTTGAGGGCATCCAGGTTCGACTGCTGGTTCGCGATGCTGGAAGCCTTTGGAATGGCGGCGACGCCGTCCTGCTCCAGCAGCCACTTCAATGCCACCTGGCTGGGCAGGGCGCCGTGCTTTTCGGCGATCTGCCGAATCGCGGCCTGCTCCGCCGCCAGCCCACGGGCAAGTGGGGTGTAGGCGGTCAGGGCCAGGCCTTTGCTGCGGGCATAGTCCAGCAGGCGCTGCTGGTCGAGCAGGACGTGGTACTCGACCTGAATGGCGGACAGCGGCGCGCCAAGGTCATCCACCACCTGGCGCAGCAGGCCCAGGGGGAAATTGGCGACACCGATGCAGCGCGCCTTGCCTTCATCGCGCAGGGCCACCAGGGTTTCGATGCTGCGCGGAAGGTCCCAGTCCCTGGCCGGCCAATGGATCAGGAACAGGTCCACCTGCTCGGTGCCCAGGGCACGCAGGCTGTCCTCCAGCGACTGGCGCATGGCGGCCGGCTGCAGCTTGTCCCACCAGACCTTGGTAGTCAGATGGATGGATTCGCGAGCCACATCACTCTGGCGCAGGGCTTCACCCACGGCTGCCTCGTTCTCGTAGGCGGGCGCGGTATCGATGTGGCGGTAGCCCAGCTCCAGGGCCTGGCGCACGGCACGGGTGCATTCCTCGCCCGTCATGGGCCAGGTGCCGAGGCCGAGCTGGGGCATGTTCAGTCCCTGGGCGGTGGTGAGATTCCGCATGGATGACTCCTTGTTTGTGGATAGAAGCTTGCTCATTGGGGGATGCCTGCCGCATGGCGGCCGGCGATGTAGCCGAAGGTCATGGCCGGGCCCAGGTTGATGCCGCCGGAGGGGTAGTGCCCGCCCAGCACGCTGGCCATGTCGGTACCTGCTGCATAGAGCCCGGGAATCGGTTGGCCGTTCCCGTCCAGTACCCGCGCCTGTCCATCGGTGCGCAGGCCGGCGAAGGTTCCGAAGCAGCCTGGCTGGACCTTCACCGCATAGAACGGGCCGTGCTCGATCGGCGCCACGCAGGGGTTGGAACCCTTATGCAAGGCGTCCCCATTGCGGCGATTGAAGGCGGTGCTGCCACGCCCGAACTCCGGGTCTTCGCCGTGGCGGGCATGGTGGTTGAACGCAGCGACGCTGGTGGTCAGCCCTGCTGGGTCGATGCCACAGGCTTGCGCCAGTTCGACCAGGGTTCTGCCGCGCTTGAGGTAGCCATTGCGCAGGTGCGGCCAGAGCGGCACAGGTGCGGGGCGGGCGAAGCCCAGGCCGTAGCGGCGCTGGAAGCGATGGTCACAGATCAGCCAGGAGCAGCTTTCCTCGCCTTCCGGAATAGCCTTGTTCATGGCGTCCACATAGTCGTAGTAGCCGCCGGCTTCGTTGACGAAGCGCTTGCCGTTGCTGAGAACGCCGATGATCCCGGGCTTGCCGCGATCGATGATGTGGGGGAAGTGGCCAAAGGTGCCGTTGGGGTAGGGCACTCGGGATACCGGCGCCCAGGCCACGGGAGAACGCAGGTCGTCGGCCACTACACCGCCGACGGATTCACCCAGACGCAGGCCGTCGCCGGAACAGGACGCCGGGGGTAGGGCAAGATTGTCGTGACCACTGCGGTCGCGAGGGAACATAGCCTTGCGTCGAACCGGGTCGTTGGGGAAGCCGCCGGCTGCCAGCACCACGGCCCTGGCATGGATGGTGACCTCTATGCCGTCCCGCTCGATCACCGCGCCACGAACGCTGCCGCCTTCGACGATCAGTCGCCGCGCCGGCGACGATTCCACCAGTTGCACGCCGAGGTCGTTGGCCGACCGGGCCAGGCGTGCCACCAGTGCAACGCCGTTCACGAGGTGCATGGCGCGTCCATAGCGGGCCAGGTGGTAGAGATGGGTGAGGAAGCGCCGCGTCACATGGACGAAGGCACGTGGTGAGCGGGTCATGCCGAGGAAGGCGGCCAGGTCGGCCCCGGCCATGATCGGCATGCCCATGAAGGACGTTTCACGCATGGTCTTGCGCAGGCGTGGCAGCAGGTTGCCGACTTCGCGACCGTCATAGGGCGCGGCGATCACCTGGTGACCACCGCTGGCGGCGCCGGGCGTGTCTCCGTGCATGTCGGGAATGCCGTTGCCATCGACGAACTGCAGCGCGGTGTGCTGCTCGAAGAAGCTCACCATGTCCGGGCAGGTTTCGAGGAAGGCATCCACCAGTTCCGGTCGGAATTGCTCGCCCAGCTCATTGCGCAGGTAGGCGCGCGGCTGCTCGATGTCTTCCTCGATACCGGCACGCCGGGCCAAGGGATTGCGCGGCACCCACATCCAGCCGCCGGACCAGGCCGTGGCGCCGCCGAACACCGGTTCCTTCTCGACGAGGATTACCTTCTGGCCGTGATGGGCGGCGGTGACGGCGGCGGCAAGACCCGCGGCGCCAGAGCCGATGACCAGCAGATCGCAGTCGAGGTGGTTGGGAACAGAGCGTGCGGCAGGCATGTCGGATTAACCTCAAATACTGGAACCATGTTCCGTATTCTATTGATGGTATCTCCGGTGACCAAGGCCGGGGTGGTGCAAGTGGCCGGTCAGCGAACATAAAAAAGCCCGCCAGATGGCGGGCCGAGGGAGGTGAAGCACGCTTACCCAAAGGATCAGAGGATCGACAGCGGATAGCTGATGATCAGGCGGTTCTCGTCGAATTCGTTGTTGCTGAAATCACGGCGGATGCTCGCGTTGCGCCAGCGCACATTGAGCGCTTTGAACGCACCGCTCTGCACCGTGTAGCCGAGTTCAGTCTCGCGCACCCATTCCTTGCCGTCGGTCACTGTGCCCACCTGCGCGTCCTCGCCGCTGATGTAGCGGTTCATCAGGGTCAGGCCGGGCACGCCGAGTGCGGCGAAGTTGTAGTCGTGACGGACCTGCCAGGACTTCTCCTTGGCGTTGTCAAAGCTGGAGTTGTAGCTATCGTTGGCCAGGGTGCCGCCGCTGGTGCCGTTGACGCGCATCCAGGCATCGTCGCCGCTGACTTTCTGCAGGCCGACGTAGAAGGTGTTGCCACCGTACTTGGCCGACAGCAGCGCGGACCAGGTGCGGTTGTCGAGGTCGCCGGCCAGGGCGTTGCCGTTCTCCTTGCCGTTGAAGTAGCCGAGGTTGGCGCCCAGGGTCCAGTCGCCGACGGGCTGGCTGTGCATCACCTGCAGGTACTGCTGCTGGTAGATGTCTTCCAGTTCGGCGTACCACAGGCCGACCAGGGTGCGCTTCTCGTTGAAGGCGTATTCGCCGCCGGCGAAGTTGAAGCGGTCGGAAGTGAAGGCCGCGCGGCCGTTCATCGACATGTCTTCCATGCTCGCGTCATTGCGCGGGCTGTTCTGACGGAACTGGCCACCGTAGAGCGTCAGGCCGTCGATCTCCTGGGAGGTGACCTGGCCGCCCTGGAAGGTCTGCGGCAGGGAGCGACCATCGTCCGAACGCAGGATCGGCAGCACCGGCATCCACTCGCCGACCTTCAGCTCGGTCTTCGACACGCGCATCTTGCCGGCCACTGCCAGGCGGCCGAAGTCGTCGGCGGGACGGCCGTCGTCATGCACCGGGAGCAGTTGGGTGCCACGGGTGCCCTTGCCACCATCGAGCTTCACCGAGAGCAGGCCGAGCATGTCGACACCAAAGCCCACCGGCCCTTCGGTGAACCCTGACTTGGCATCGAGGATGAAGTTCTGCGTCCATTCCTCGGCCTTTCCTTGCGGGTAGGTCGGGTTCACGAAGTTGCGGTTGATGTAGAAGTTGCGCAGGTTCAGCGTGGCCGTGGCGTCCTCCACGAAACCGTGCTCATCGGCAGCCAGTGCGGGCAGGGCTGCCAGGGAAACGGCGGCGGCGAGGATGCACGGGATAAAGGATCGGGCCTGGCGGCGGGTGGAATTCATGCTCGTTCTTGCCTCTGTGATTGTTGTTTTCGGGTGCGCAAAAGCCCCTTCGCGGCGCTTGCGCGAATACAGCTCAGGGTTGGATTTGCGGCTGGCGTCAGCGGGCTTTGCGGCGCTCGATCAGGCGTGCGACGCAGCGTTGCAGCCGATCGCCCAGGCCTTCACCGCTGGCCAGCTGGACCAGGGCAACGGAGGCGAAAGGGGAAGCGCAATCGAAGGACGGCCCGGGAATGGGCGACGAGGCATTGGGTGTGGATGACTGGAGCATCGTGGTCGACCTTTCTTGTATTTATGTCGGTAGAAGGCGAGGCGTTGCTGGGGATCGCAGGCTGGTTGCGGCAACGCCTCGCACCTGGGATCGATAGTGAAATCCACCAGCCTTGCGTTCAATCGGTCGAAAGCGCTTTTGTTCGATCATCGAACGAAAACTAACCGTTCCGTACATTTATTGCGTCGACTTACGTGAAACCACGGTCGAGGTTCCAGGTTTCTTAAGGACGGCGTTGTCTTCTAGAATCGGCGGATATTCCAGAGGACCCTCTCCCATGGCCGGTAGCCAGATCGAACGCGCCTTCAGCCTCATCGAACGTCTTACCAGCGACCCACGCGGTCTGCCGATGCAGACCCTGGCCGACGAGTTGCAGATTCCCAAGAGCGCCACCCACCGCATGCTGGCTGAGCTGATCCGCCTCGGTTACGTGCGCCAGAACGAGGAAAACAGCCGCTACCAGCTGTCCACTCGCCTGGTGGCCATGGCGTTCCGTTACCTCGCCAGCAGCGGCGCCGACATCGTCCAGCCGATCCTCGATCGCCTGGCCCAGGAGACCGGTGAACTGGTGCGCCTCGGGGTCATCGACGGTGATCGCCTGACCTGGATCGTCAAATCCCAGGGTGCGCGTTCCGGCCTGCGTTACGACCCTGACATGGGGCGCGATGCACCGCTGTTCTACACCGCCTCCGGGCATGCCTGGCTGGCCAGCCTGAGCGATGCCGAAGCGCTGGTCCTGGTGGAACGTCAGGGCGTGGCTGACCGCCAGGACTTCGGGCCCAACGCCCCGCGCTCCAACATCGAACTGCTGGAGCATCTGCGCCTTGCACGCGAGCATGGCTACGCCTGGGTGGTGGAAAGCTCCTCGGTTGGCATGTCGGCCCTGGCCGCAGTGGTGCGCGATCCGCGTACCGCCAGGCCCATCGGCGTACTCAGCGTCGCCGGCCCCACCGCACGCCTTCCAGAGGCGCGCATGCATGAGGTTGCGCCGCAGCTCCTGGCGGCGGTGGAAGAGCTCACTGCAGCGAGCCAGGCATCCGAGTTCTTCGTCTGAGCACGGGCACCCATTTCGGTTCCGCGTGCTGTCTTGTGGGAGCGAATTCATTCGCGATTGGCAGCGCAGCTGCCACGGGCCCAGAAGGGCAGACCTGCGGCCTGCTTCGCGATTGAAATCGCTCCCACATAGCCCTCCAGCACTCCCAGCTCCGCAACGGCGAATCAGCCTCGTCGACTAGTCGAATTTTCTTCTTGAGATTATTTGGAACTAGGTTCTAAATATTGCAAATCCAATTGTGGAACTGGATTCCGAGAAGAACATGACTGACCGAATTTTCTCCCTCGCCGCGCTCACCGTCCTCGAACTCTCTCCGCCTGAAATGGTGGAAGTGGCCGCCCGTGCCGGCTACAGCCATGTCGGTCTGCGGCTGGTGCCCGCCACACCCGAGGAGTATCACTTCCCGCTGGTGGCCGACGCAGGACTGCGCCGCCAGACCCTGGATCGCTTGCGTGATACCGGCGTGCGGGTAATGGACATCGAAATACTCCGGCTCAAGGCGGAAACCCGCGTGGCCGACTTCGAGGCCGTGCTTGCAGCGGGCGCCGAGTTCGGCGCCACGGAGGTGCTGGTGGCCGGTAACGACGGTGACGAGGCGCGCCTCACCGACAACTTCGCGGCTTTCTGCGACCTGGCTGCGCGCTTTGGTGTTCATCCGAGCCTGGAGTTCATGCCCTGGACCGACGCGCGTGATCTGACCCAGGCACTGCGCATCGTGGAGTCGGCCGGGCGGGAAAACGGTGCAGTGCTGGTGGATGCGTTTCACTTCAATCGCTCGGCCTCGCGCCTTGAAGACCTCGCCAGGGTCGCGCCGGAGCGCCTGCGCTATGCGCAGCTCTGCGACGTGGCCGGCCCGCGCCCGGACGACATGGACGAAATCCTTCGCCAGGCGCGCAATGAGCGGCGTTTCCCCGGCGACGGCGACAGCGATCTCCTCGGCCTGCTGCGGACTTTGCCGGCGAACATTCCCCTCAGCCTGGAAATCCCCACGCGCCAGCTCATGGAGCAGGGCGTGAGCGCCCAGGTGCGTGCGCAGATGGCGCTGGACAAGGCGCGCACGCTGCTCGAACGCATCTGAGATTTCACCCCTTCACGCGGCCGGCTGGGCCGCGTCTTTTTTTGAGTGACCCATGAGTACGAATGCCCCTTTATCCGGAGCCAACCAACCGCTGCGGGGCATCCTGCTGGTGGTGTTGGCCACCTTCCTCTTCGCCGGGCATGACGCCCTATCCAAGTTCCTCGGCGGCCTGTACCCGGTCGTCATGGTCGTCTGGGCTCGTTACCTGGTGCACACGCTGCTGATGGCCGGCATTTTCCTGCCCCAGTCCGGCCTGCGCGTCCTGCGAACCAGGCGCCCGGTATTGCAGGTGATGCGCGCGTTGAGCCTGCTCAGCACCAGCCTGCTGTTCACCGCCGGGCTGCAATACATTCCCCTGGCCGAGGCGACGGCGGTCAACTTCCTCGCGCCAGTGCTGGTCACCGCGCTGTCGGTGCCGCTGCTCAAGGAGAAGGTAACCCTGGGGCAGTGGCTGGCGGTGGTGATGGGGTTCGCCGGTGTGCTGGTCGTGGTGCATCCCGGCGGCGAGCTGTTCACGCTGGCCATCCTGTTCCCGTTCTGTTCGGCGCTGGGGTTCTGCTTCTATCAGGTGCTCACGCGCAAGGTTGCGGCCCACGACAGCCCGACCACCAGCAACTTCTTCGCCGGCCTGTGCAACACCCTGGCGATGAGTGCGCTGGTGCCATTCTTCTGGCAGGTGCCGACCCTGGGCCACGGCCTGCTGATGCTCGCGCTGGGCGGAGCTGGGATGACGGCGCACCTTCTGTTAACCCAGGCTTTCCGTGTCGCTGCACCGGCGCTGCTGGCACCGTTCGGCTACTGCCAGATCGTGTTCGCCGGCTTGCTGGGGTTCCTGATCTTCTCGCAGATGCCTGACACGACCAGCCTGGTGGGAATCGCCATTATCTGCCTGAGCGGATTGGGCGCGGGGTGGATGCAGCGGGGTAGGTGAGGGCTGCGTGCCAGTTGTGGGAGCGGTTTCAACCACGATGAGTTTGCTCCTACAGGGCAGGGCTGCGCCCTGCTTAGCGATTGAAATCGCCCCCACAGGACTGTGCCAAAGGTGAGCCGTGAGCCACCCCACGCCCGCGTGCGGGAGAGGGGCTGTGGGGGTGAGGGTTGCCACCGGCTGGCACGGTGCCTGGTCAATCTCGCGAATAAATTCGCTCCTACAAAAAAGGGCAGGACTACGCCAGAGGTGAGCCGAAAGTCACCCCTCGCCCGCGTGCGGGAGAGGGGCCGGGGGAGAGGGCTGCCACCGGCTTGCTTGGTGCCCAGTCTTTTCGCGAATGAATTCGCCCCTACAGCACTGTGCTAACGGTGAGCCAACAGTCACCTCTATCGGATCGGTATAAACAGAAAAGGCCCCTACGGGGCCTTCTCTCTTTAGCAGCGGGCGCAATCAGTGGCTGACGGCGCGCATGCTGTTCTGGCGGCTGGACTCGTACTGGTTCTTGTCCATCGGCTTGGCATTCGGGTTGCCGAGGTCTTCCATGGCCAGGCGGTGGGTTTCCGGTGCCACGTAGGCGGCCAGGGCGCACACGCAGGTGATGAGGAAGGCGAGGCTGCCGACCACCACCGGGATGTTGTCCGAGCCGGGCGGGGCGACGGTGGCGAACAGCGCCGGCAGCATGGCGGTCAGCATGGTGCCGATGTTCTGTGCGATGGCCATGGCCGACACGCGGTAGCGGGTCTGGAACAGCTCCGGGTAGAAGCTCGGGAAGACCGCGTTGTAGCCCTGGTAGACCATGCCCCACATCAGGATCGAGGTGGCGAAGGCCAGCGGCACGTTCTGGATGCTGATGGCGTAGAGGTAGACGAAGGCCAGGATCCCGGAGCCCAGGCAGCCGGCGATCATGGTCGGGCGACGGCCGATCTTGTCGGAGAGGTTGCCGACGAAGGGGATGACCAGCACGGCGACGATGTTGCCCACCACCGGAATCCACAGGTAGACGCTCTTGTCGAAGCCGATGCCGTAGGCCGGCTGCACCGCGTAGGCGGCACCGAAGATGGTGGCCACGACCGGGATCACGTTCATCAGGGCCATGAACATCACCAGGACCATGCACTTCCAGCTGTGGCGGAAGGCTTCGGTTACCGGCGACTTGGCGACTTTCTGCTGGTTCTCTTCATTGACGAAGGCCGGGGTCTCATGGACTTCGCGACGGATGATGAAGCCGGCCACCAGGACGAAGGCGCTCAGCAGGAACGGAATCCGCCAGCCCCACTCGTTGAAGGCTTCGCTCGGCATGAAGTAGGCCAGAGGCAGGAACACGGCAGCTGCCAACACCTGACCGGCCTGGACGCCTTGCAGGGTGAAGCTGGCGTAGTAGCCGCGTCGTCCGAATGGCGCGTGTTCGAGGATCATCGAACTGGCCCCGGAAATCTCACCGGCCACAGCGAAGCCCTGGACCAGGCGCAGCAGCACCAGCAGTACCGGCGCGAGCATGCCGATGTCGTGGTAGGTCGGCAGCAGGCCGACGGCCATGGTGGAGATACCCATCAGGAACATGCACAGCAGCAGCACATTCTTGCGGCCGCGGGTGTCACCCCAGTGGCCCAGCACGAAGGCGCCTACCGGGCGGGCCAGGTAGCCGACGCCGTAAGTGGCCAGCGACGCGATGATGGCCATTTTCGGATCGGTGTTGGGGAAGAAGATCTGCGGGAAGATCAGGGCTGCCGCCTGGGCATAGATGAAGAAGTCGTAGTACTCCAGGGCGGAGCCTATCCATCCGCTGGCGGTTGCTTTCTTGGCTTGGGAGCTGGAGGTGGTAGCCATCGATGTCTCCATTGTTTTTGTTAGGTAGCCGGACTCACGTTCCGTTGGCGTGGAGCCATGCTGGAACGCGTGCACGCTGGCGTATCGGTGCTCGTCGGGAGCGGGCCGGTTATCGCCGTCCGAGTTCTGTCAGGGAGTCAGTTCAAAGTGGCGACCTGGGTGTCGCACTCGATCTGGGTGCCGTGGCAAGCCGGCTGGGAGAGGGGATTTCGATCAGGTAGCTGGTAGTGAGCATGAGCTGTTACCCGTTTCTTGAAATTGTTATGGCGTGGTGCTGGTTGCAATCGCAGGGCCGTCCAGATGACTGGGCTGGGCAGTGATGCCACCCGGTGGGTTGCCTGCAACATGGGGTTCATGTTGCGCAGTGATCGAAAAAGCGTCAATTCGATAACCGGCCTTCTGTTCGCTGATCGAACACAAAACTAACTGGTTCGTACATATTGAATTGATGGGCTGACTTTACGCGCGAATAATCAATCCAGCTACGAAAACAAGCCGTGCGGGTGGCTTTTGTGTGATCTGCCACCCTGCCTGATCTCGCCGCTGACCGCAGAGCCGGCGCCCACCCACCAGGAGCTGAAGCATGCAGCGTTCCATTGCCACCGTCTCCCTGAGCGGTACCCTGCCGGAAAAACTCGAGGCCATCGCCGCCGCCGGATTCGACGGCGTTGAAATCTTCGAGAACGACCTCCTGTACTACGCCGGCAGCCCGCGGGAAATCCGTCAGATGTGCGCCGATCTCGGAATCGCTATCACGCTGTTCCAGCCGTTCCGTGATTTCGAAGGCTGCCGCCGCGACCGTCTGCAGAAGAACCTCGACCGTGCCGAGCGCAAGTTCGACCTGATGCAGGAACTGGGTACCGACCTGGTGCTGGTGTGCAGCAACGTCCAGCCCGACTCGTTGCCCGATGAGGAGATCCTCGTCGATGACCTGCGCCTGCTGGCCGAGCGCGCCGGCGCGCGTAATCTGCGTATCGGTTACGAGGCCCTGGCCTGGGGCCGTCATGTGAACAGCTGGCAACAGGTCTGGAACCTGGTGCGCCAGGCTGACCATCCGGCGCTCGGCGTGCTGCTGGACAGCTTCCACACCTTGTCGATCAAGGGCGACCCGAGCGGCATCGCCGAAATTCCCGGCGACAAGATCTTCTTCGTGCAGATGGCCGACGCGCCCCTGCTGGCCATGGACGTGCTGGAGTGGAGCCGGCACTTCCGCTGCTTCCCCGGGCAGGGCGAGTTCGACCTGGCGGGCTTCCTCGCGCCGATCATCCGCAGCGGCTACACCGGCCCGCTGTCCCTGGAAATCTTCAACGACGGCTTCCGCGCTGCGCCGCCCCGTGCGAATGCCGCCGATGGCCTGCGTTCCTTGCTCTACCTCGAAGAGAAGACCCGCAAGCTGCTGGAAAAAGACGCAACTCCCCCAGCCAACCGGGACATCCTCTTCGCGCCACCGCCGGCCAGCCGCTACGACGGCGTGGAGTTCCTCGAGTTCGCCGTGGACGAGTCCCAGGGTGCCAAGCTCGCCAACTGGCTGGAGCGCCTGGGCTTCGCCCGCGCGGGCAAGCATCGCTCCAAGGCCGTGAGCCTGCTGCGCCAGGGCGACATCAATATCGTGCTCAATGCCGAACCCTATTCCTTCGCCCACGGCTACTTCGAGGCCCACGGCCCGTCGCTGTGCGCCACTGCCTTGCGGGTCAAGGACAGCAGCAGCGCGCTGGAGCGCGCCCGCGAATTCAAGGGACAGCCATTCCGAGGCCTCGTAGGGCCGAACGAGCGCGAGATTCCCGCCGTGCGGGCGCCGGATGGCAGCCTCATCTATTTGGTGGAACAGGCCCAGGCCGGGCAGACCATCTACGACAGCGACTTCGTCCTCGATACCGGCGCCAGCCAGACCGGCCAGCTCGACCGCATCGACCACATGGCCCTGGCCCTGCCGGCCGATGGGCTGGACAGCTGGGTGCTGTTCTACAAGAGCGTGCTGGATTTCGAGGCCGACGACGAAGTGGTGCTGCCGGACCCTTACGGCCTGGTGAAGAGCCGCGCCATCCGCAGTCGTTGCAGCAGCGTGCGCCTGCCGCTGAACATATCGGAGAACCGCAACACCGCCATCTCCCACGCGTTGTCCAGCTATGGGGGGTCGGGCGCGCACCACATCGCCTTCTCCTGCGAGGACATCTTTGCCGAGGTGAGCCGTGCCAAGGACGCTGGCGTGCCGCTGCTGGATATCCCGCTCAACTACTACGACGACCTCGCGGCGCGCTTCGATTTCGACGACGAGTTCCTCAGCGAACTGGCCTACTACAACGTGCTCTACGACCGTGACGCCCAGGGTGGCGAGCTGTTCCACGTCTATACCGAGCCGTTCGAGGGGCGTTTCTTCTTCGAAATCCTGCAGCGCAAGAACGGTTACGCCGGCTATGGCGCGGCCAACGTCGCGGTGCGTCTCGCGGCCATGGCCAAGGCGCGTAGCGGCGCCATCGCCAAGGCCAAGCTGTAGACCCTGTGGAAGCCTCCGCGCCAGGCTTCCTTACGGCCGCTGCCAAGCCCATAATCCACCCAGTTTCCGCTGGCCGTGAGCCCAAGATGACAACAACTGCCGAACTCCAAGACCTGCCCGTAGAGGCCCCTCGCAAAGGGCGCAAGAACAATCCGGAGAAAACCCGCGAGAACATCCTCCAGGCGGCCATCGCCGAGTTCGTCCAGCAGGGCCTTTCCGGCGCCCGGGTCGACGCCATCGCCGAGCGCATGCACACCTCCAAGCGGATGATCTACTACTACTTCGGCAGCAAGGAGCAGCTCTACGTCGAAGTGCTGGAGAAGCTCTACGGCGATATCCGCCGCACCGAAGGCAAGCTGCACCTGGCCGAACTCGAGCCGCGCGAGGCCATCCGCCGATTGGTGGAGTTCACCTTCGACCACCACGACCGCAATGTCGATTTTGTCCGCATCGTCTCCATCGAGAACATCCACTACGGCGAGTACGTCAAGCAGTCCAACACCATTCGTTCCATGAGCACCAACATCCTCGATGCCATGGGTGAGATCCTCCAGCGCGGCCAGGCCGAAGGGCTGTTCCGTCCCGGCATCCAGCCCCTGGACCTGCACCTGCTGATCAGCTCCTTCTGCTTCTATCGCGTCTCCAACCGCAATACGTTCGGTCAGATCTTCCAGATCGAACTGGCGGATGACGAGGTCAAGGCGCGGCACAAGGAGATGATCTGCGAGTCGGTTCTGCGCTACTTGCAAGCGTGACCGGCTCGCTTGCGAGCGCTAGCCCCGCCAGATAGCCGAAGGTCATTCCCGGCCCCAGGGTTATGCCACCGCTGGGGTAGTGCCCGCCCATCACACTGGTCATGTCATTACCTACCGCATAGAGGCCGTGGATGGTCGTTCCCTGACTGTCCAGTACGCGCGCCGAAGCATCGGTGTGCAAGCCGGCGAAGGTGCCGAGGCTGCCCGGCACCAGCTTCACTGCATGGAACGGACCGTTCTCCAGCGCGCCCAACGACGGGTTCGGGCCATGCATCGGTTCACCCTGAGCCTGGTTGTAAGCGGAGGCTCCGCGCTGGAACTCCGGGTCCATCCCGCGAGCGGCGTTGGCGTTGAACGCTGCCACCGTCGCTTGCAGTTGCTTCCGGTCGATTCCACACAGCGTCGCCAGTTCGGCGAGGCTGGCGGCCGTCTTCAGGTAGCCATTGCGCACATGGTGTCCGGTGGGGAACGGGAAGGGCCGTACGCAGCCGATTCCGTAACGGCGCTGCGCGCGCTGGTCGCAGATCAGCCAGGCGGCTGGCTCTTCTCCGGTCGGTGTGGCGCGGAACAAGGCATTCATGAAGTCGTGGTAGGAGTCGGCCTCATTGGTGAAGCGTCGACCATCGCTGCGAACGGCGATGAAACCCGGCTTGGCCCGTTCCATCAGGTGCGGGAAGCCGCTGAAACTGCCGTCGTTGCGCGGTACCCGTGACACGGGTGCCCAGGCGGCGGGGCTGGCCAGTTGATCGGCGACTTGCGCACCCACGCTTTCACCCAGGCGCAGACCGTCGCCGGTATTGGTTTTCGGGGCTGCCGAGAGATGTTCGTGGCCAAACAACGCCTTGATGCGTTGCCGGTCGTGGGGGAAGCCCCCACAGGCCAGCACGACGCCTCGGCGTGCCAGCACCTTCATCGTCCGGCCATCCTGTAGCAGCTCCGCCCCGGTCACGCGTTCGCCGTCCTTCAGCAGCCGTTGCGCAGCGGTACCGGTTTCGAGGCTCACTCCCAGGTCGAGGGCGCTGCGCAGCAGGCGCGCCACCAGGGCGTTGCCGTTGACCAGGTGCAGGCCACGTCCGTGCAGCAGGCGATCTCGCCAATGCCGCAGCAGGCGTCCGGCGACATACCAGGCGGAGCGCGGTGAGCGGCGGGCGTTGAGAAAGTGCGCAAGGTCTGCACCGCCGGCGATGCCCATGCCGCCCAGGCTGATCAGGTCCAGTGGCGGACGCAGGGCGTGGAGCCAGGGGCCGAGTTGGCGACCGTCGTAGGGCAGGGCGCAGAGGGAGCGTCCTCCGCGCACCGCTCCGGGGGAATCGTGCATGTCCGGCATGCGGCTGCCGGATTGGAACTGCACCTGGGTATTGCGCTGGAAGAACGCGACCATCTCCGGACCGTGCTGGAGAAACGCTCGCTGGCGCGCATCCAGTTCCTCGGTGCCGAGTTCGGCGCGCAGGTAGCGCTCGACGGCCTGCGCGCTGTCATCCACGCCTTCCGCCTGCGCCAGTGGGTTGCGCGGAATCCACAGCCAGCCGCCGGACCAGGCACTGGTGCCGCCGAGCTGGTTGGCCTTTTCCACCACCAGCACATCCAGCCCGCAATGTGCCGCGGTGACTGCCGCTGCCAGGCCCGAGGCGCCGGAACCGATCACCAGCACATCGCAGTGGCGCTCGCTCATGGCATTCATTGCAGCGGAGAGAAGCCGGTGGGGCGCATCAGGCGCGAGTCCAGATGCACCACGGCATCCAGCTCCTTGTTCAACCGGCCGAACTCGGCCCAGCGCGGGTCGGCGGCCATCTTCGCCCGGCGTGCGATGCGGTCGTCCAGGCTCTCGTACGCCCAGATGTGCACCACCTGGTTGGCCTCGCCGAACTCGGTGGTAAAGAACCCAACCAGCTTGCCAAGGTGCTCGGTCTGCACTTCAAGGCAATGGCTGCGGTAGAGCGCCAGCCAGTCGGCGAGCTTGGTGGGTTTGATGGTGTAAGTGCGCAGTTCGTAATACATGGTGTTGTCCTCAATTTCTGGGTTACAGGTGAGCGGCGATATGGCTGGCAGCGAGGTAGCCAAAGGTCAGCGCCGGGCCAAGGGTGATGCCGGGGCCGGGGTAGGTGCCGTCCATGATCGAGTTCATGTCGTTACCGGCGGCGTACAGCCCGGGGATGGGGCATCCTTCGCGGTCCAGCACATTGGCGTTGGCGTCGGTGACCAGGCCGCGTGCCGAGCCAAGGTCCCCGGTGTGCACGCGCACGGCGTACCAGGGGGCGCGGGTCAGCGGTGCCAGGCAGGGGTTGGGCCTGTGGTGCGGGTCGCCGAGGGACTGGTTGTAGCTGGTGGCGCCCTTGCCGAACTGCCGATCCATACCGGCTCGCGCGTCCTCGTTGTGGCGCGCCAGTGTCGTGGCCAGGCCCTGCGGGTCGACGCCAATCGTACTGGCGAGGGCTTCCGACGAGTCGGCGCGGAACAGGTAGCCAGCTTTCTCCAGTGTGCTGTTGTCCACCGGACTCGGCCGCGCCAGGCCCATGCCGTAGCGGCTCATGGCTTCTGCGTCGCAGATCAGCCAGCACGTCGCCAGGCCTTCCCGGTGCATCGCCTGGACGAAGCTGTGGTAGGAGTCCGCCTCGTTGGTGAAGCGCTGTCCCTGGTCGTTCACTGCAATGATTCCGGGCTTGGCACGGTCGGTGACCAGGTGCGGGAATCGCTCCAGTTCACCGTTCGGTCGGCGCAACTTCGATACCGGCGCCCAGAAGAAATTGGCCGCCATGCTCGCTCCGGTTGCGGCATTCACTTCGGCGCCCAGGCGTAGCGCAGCGCCGTCGTTGGTGGCGGGGGACATGGTCAGGTGTTCGCTGCCGGCATCCGGGCGAAAGCGGGCGGCCAACTCTCCGGCAGCGAAGCCGCCCATGGCGCAGACCACACCGCCACGGGCGCGGACGACAACCTGCTGGCTATCCTTACGTGCGCGCACACCGACGACCCGCTCGCCTTCGACTACCAGCGATTCGGCGGCGCTCTGCAACCAGAGGTCCACGCCTTTTTCGAAGGCCGTGGTAGCCAGTCGCGCGATCATCGCGTTGCCCACGGTCAGCCGGGTGCCCCGCTCATGGCTGAGGCGGTCCAGGCCGTAGCGGGCCATCAGTTTCAGGCAATGCCAGAGGGAGCGAGGCGAGCGGCGGAAACTGAGGAAGTGCTGGATATCGACGCGGTTCACCATCATGCCGCCGAACAGCAACATGCCTTCCGGCGGGCGACGCAGGTCCTTGAAGCGCGCGCCTAGGTGGCGCCCGTCGTACTCGAGCATCTCCAGGGCGCGTCCCCGGTCGGTTGCGCCGTCTTCCAGCGGGTAATAGTCCGGCGAGAAAGGGCGCAGGGCGTAGGCCAGCTCGGTGTGCTGTTCGAGAAAGCGCAACGCCTCACGACCGTTGCTGATGAAGGCGTCCACCAGTTCGGGCCGGTAGCCGGAGCCGATGGTCTTCTTCAGGTAGGTGCGGATCGCTTCCGGGCTGTCCTGGATGCCGGCGGCCCTTGCCTGGTCGCTATCGAAGATCCACACGGCGCCGCCGGAGATGGCCGAGGTGCCGCCGAACTGCGGCGACTTTTCCAGCATCAGCACGCTGAGTCCCTTGCAGGCCGCGGTCGTTGCGGCGGCGAAGGCGCCGGCACCGCTGCCCAGTACCACCAGGTCCCAGGTGCCGGCCAGGTTCTCGGCTGGATGTGCTTTCAAGGCGGTGTTCATGACGATCTCCTCAGGCGTGCTGGGGCATCACGCCCATGTGCGCGCCCAGGTTGCCCATTTGCGCACGCGCCATTTCCGGGCCGGTCTGGATGCGGCAGCCGCGTTTGCGCGCCAGCTCAAGCAACGGCGTCACCACCGGGCTGGTCACCACGTCCGCGACCAATGCAGAGGGGGAGAGGGTTTCCAGCAAAATGCCAGGCAGCGGCATCTCTCCGGTGCCGCCCATGCCCACGGGCGTGGCATTGGCCACCAGGTCGAAGGCTTTCAGGCTTTCGTACTGGTTGCCGATGTCGATCTGCGGGAACGCCTGGCTCAGGCGTTCGGCCAGGGCCTCGGCGCGGGGCTGGTCGAGGTCGGCGATGACCAGTTGGTGCACCCCGCCTTCGCACAACGAATAGGCGATGGCGGCGCCGACACCGCCGGAACCCACCACCAGCGCACGTCGCCCGGCGGGCTGGAAGCCATGGCTGCGGGCGGCCTTGAGGAAGCCCTCGCCATCGACGTTGTCTCCCAGCAGGCGTCCGTCGGCCTCACGACGAATCACATTCACCGAGCCCAGGGCTGCGGCACGTGGGCTGAGCTGGTCGAGCTGTCCGGCCAGGACCTGCTTGTAAGGCACGGTCACGACGCAGCCGCGCAAGTTCTTCCAGCCACGCAAGGCCTGGATGAAGGCGGCGAGATTTTGCTCGGCCATGTCCACGGCGATCATCGCCAGGTCCTGGCCGTTCTCGCTGAACCAGGCGTTGAAGTTTTCCGGCGATTTCACCTGGGCAATGGGGCTGCCGATGATGGCCACTAGTTCGGTCGAACCACGGATCATGCTGATCTCCTGGGTTTGTTGTTGTGCCGGCAGTATTGCCAGCACCCCAGGAGCGGCCAATGAAACAGAAGGGCGTTTTGGTTGTTTATCGCAATGGCACAGCGAAAATCGCACTGGTGGGCGAAATCAGTTGGCCCGGTTGCTTGTAGGGTGCGCTGCGCGCACCGCATCTTCTGCACGGGCTTCTGGTGCACACGGCGCACCCTACGGAATGGCCAATCAACCGGACGGGGAGTGGGAATGAAGACACCGGTAATCCACCAGCGGGATTTGATCGCCGGGCTGCAGAAAGGCCTGGCGCTGATGCAGCTGTTCAGCGTCGACAACCCGCGTCTCAGCGTCCCGGAAGCGGCGGCGATGTCCGGGATGACGTCCAGCGCCGCGCGGCGTTTCCTGCTGACCCTGGTGCACGAAGGTTTCGCGGAAACTGATGGGCGCCATTACTGGCTGACCGCCAAGGCCTTGCGCATCGGCCAGGCCTATGTGGACTCGGCGCAATTGCCACGCATGCTGCGGCCCATCGTCGAGCAGGTGGCGCGGACGACTCAGGAGCACGTATCAGTGGGGTTGCGTGACGGCGACGACATCGTGCACATCGTGCGCAGCCGCTACAGCCATATCGCCTCGCTGTCGATCCGCCCCGGCTCGCGGATGCCGATGTACTGCACGGCCAGCGGACGTATCTGGCTGGCAGCGTTTTCCGAAGGGGAACTGGAGGCGTATTTCTCGCGGGTCGCGCTTCGCCAACTGACACCTTTCACGCGCACCGCCATCGACGAGCTAAAGGCGGAACTGCAGAAGGTCGCGGCTCAGGGCTTCGCCGTGGTGGACCAGGAATACGAGGCGGGCATGTGCGTGCTGGGCGTGCCCCTGACCAATCGCAAGGGTGAACTGAAGGCCAGTCTCACCATCACCACCCACGCTTCACGGATGAGTGGCGACGAGATGCGACAGCGTTACCTGACGCCGCTGTACGAGGCGCAGGCATTGTTGAAACCGGTGCTGGATTAAAAGGAGGCATTTGTAGGAGCGAATTTATTCGCGAATGAATTCGCTCCCACAGGGAACAGAGAGATCAGCTATTCATGCTGGCGAAGTGCGCCATCATCCGATCGGCGTCGGCGCTGCGGCCGCTGATCAGTTCGAAGGCTTTCACGGCCTGGAATACCGCCATGGTGCCGCCGTCCAGGGTGCGGCAACCGATGGCGCGGGCATCGCGCAGCAGTTCGGTTTCCAGCGGGAAGTAGATGATCTCCGCCACCCACAGTTCGGGGCGCAGCAGTTCGGCCGGAACAGGGGTGCCGGGCAGCTTGGCCATACCGATAGGCGTCGTGTTCACCAGGCCATCGGCTTCCGCCATCGCGTTGGGCAGGTCTGTACCCAAGGCTGCACGACCAGCGCCGAAGTGGGCGTTGAGGCTGTCCACCAGGGTCTGGCCACGGGCGGCGTCCACTTCGAAGAGGGTCAGCCGTTCGACACCTTCGGCCAGCAGCGCATGGGCCACGGCGGAACCCGCGCCACCGGCGCCCATTTGCACCACCTGGCGGCGTTGCACCTCAGGCAGGCCACGGCGGAAACCTTCGCCGAAACCCAGGCAGTCAGTGTTGTGGCCGACGCGCTTGCCGTCCTTCAGCACCACGGTATTCACCGCCCCGATGCCGGCAGCCTCGGGCGAGAGTTCGTCGAGCAGCGGGATGATCGCCTGCTTGCAGGGGAACGTGATGTTCAAGCCGGTGTAGCCCATGCGCTGGGCGGCATCGAGCAGGTCGGGGAGGGCGCTGCTGTCCAGTTTCAACTGATCCAGGTCGATCAGGCGATAGAGGTAACGAATGCCCTGGGCGTCGCCTTCATGCTCGTGCAGAGCAGGCGTGCGGGAGGCCTGGATACCTGCGCCGATCAGGCCGGCGAGAACGGATTGATTGTGCTGGGACATGGTGCTCAACCTTTGGAGAACAGTTGGCCGAAGTGCTGGAGTGCCAGGGAGTAGCCCTGGCTGCCGAGGCCGCAGATCACGCCGACGGCGATGGCGGAAACGAAGGAGTGATGACGGAATTCCTCGCGCTTGTGCACGTTGGAAAGGTGCACCTCGATGACCGGCAGCTCGCTGGCCACAAGGGCATCGCGCAGGGCGACGGAGGTGTGAGTCCAGGCGGCGGGGTTGATGACGATGCCGGCGCAGCGGCCCCGGGCCTGGTGGATCCAGTCGATCAGCTCGCCTTCATGGTTGGTCTGGCGGAAGTCCACCTCGAAACCCAGTCCGGCGGCAGTGCGGCTGCACTGGGCGGCGATATCGGCGAGGGTTTCATGGCCGTAGGTGGCGGGCTCACGGGTGCCGAGCATGTTCAGGTTGGGGCCGTTGAGCACGAGGACGGTGCGGGTCATTGCAGCGATTCTCCGTTGTTGTTCTGGTCCGGCAGGCGAGCCGGAAAAGGCTGTAAATGAAAATGTACTAACCAGTTAATTCCGTCAATTTTCCGCAATCTGTTTCGTGCGGTTATCGGACGGGAAAGCGGCTAACATCGCTCCTCCAGACTGAAGTGCTGGACCTGACGACCCCTCTGCAAGGAGCACAAGGCCGTGTTCGAGAGATACCTGACCCAATGGAACCTGCAGCCTGACGGCGAACCCATCCACACACCCGGCAGCGACCTGTTGCCCGTGCGTTTCGAGGGATCGCCGGCGATGTTGAAAGTCGCCCGGGACAGTGAAGAGAAAGTGGGCGCGCAGGTGATGCGCTGGTGGGATGGCGAGGGCGCGGCGCAGGTCTATCGGCTCGAGGGCGATACGCTGTTGATGGAGCGGGCAACCGGCCCCGGATCGCTGATGCGCATGGCCCTGGAGGGGCATGACGACGCGGCCAGCCAGATCGCCTGCGCCACCATCGCCCGCCTGCATGCGCCCAGACCCACTCCAGCGCCTGAGCTGGTGCCCCTGGAAGCGTGGTTCCGCTCACTGTGGCCAGCAGCGCGGCAACGGGGCGGATTGTTTGCGGCGGCGGCCGGCGTTGCCCGCGAGCTACTGGGTTCCCAGCGCGAAGTGGTGGTACTGCATGGCGATGTGCATCACGACAACGTGCTGGATTTCGGCGAGCGCGGCTGGCTGGCCATCGACCCCAAGCGAGTCATCGGCGATCGTGGTTACGACTACGCCAACCTGATCTGCAACCCCGAACTGGCCACGGTCGTCCAGCCTGTGCGCTTCGCTCGCCAGATCGAAGTGATCGCCGAGGCTTCAGGCCTGGGCCGGCAGCGACTGCTGCGCTGGGTGCTGGCCTACGCGGGACTCTCCGCCGCCTGGTTCCTGGAGGACGGCGATGCTGAATCAGCCGAGTCGGACCTGCGTGTGGCGCGGCTGGCGATCGAGGCGCTCGGTGGTTGAACGCGTATTTCGCGAATGAATTCGCTCCCACAGAAAAGCCGGCACTCCACCCTGTGGGGGCGATTTCAATCGCCGAGCGGACCGCAGGTTCGCCCTTTGATTCTGCAGGGGGCAGCTTCGCCGCCCTTGGCGAATGAATTCGCCCCCACAAAAAAACCGACACCCCATAAACAGTTATCGCCGCTCCAGCATGTCCTGAATCTCCTGGGTGGCGACTCGGGTGCGGCGGGCCAGGTTCTTCACTTCGTCCGCCACCACCGAGAAGCCCCGCCCGACTTCCCCGGCACGGGCCGCTTCGATGGCTGCGTTCAGGGCCAGCAGGTTGGTCTGGTCGGCGATGGCCTTGATCACGCCCACGACCTGGGCGATCTGGTCGTAGGTGGCTTGCATCGCCGCCTGTTCCCGCAGGCGCGCGGCTTCGGCCTGCTTTTCATCGCTGATGTCGCGTACCGCTCCGGTTACACGCAGCAGGAGGCCGCGCTCGTCCCGCAGGCAGCGGGCCCGTTCACGGAACCAGATATCGCCACGGGTCTTGTGGCGCATGCGGTACTCGGCCACGTAGGAAGCATCGGGCGAAGGATCGCGGACCAGTTCGCCGAAGCGCCGCATCACCACCTTCAGGTCGTCCGGGTTGGTGATCTGGTTGTAGCTGTCCCAGCCATCGGGCAGTTCGCTGCGGCTGTGACCGACCAGCGCGCAGAACTGCTCTGACCAGCGGATGCGGCTTTGCGGATGGTCCGGGTCGCCATTGGCCACCAGCAGGTCCCAGCTGCCTTCGGTCAGCGTCTGGCGGGTCAGCTCCCAGGCGCGCTGCTCCTGGTCCCATTGCGCTAGGCGCAACTGTTGTTCCCCCAGCAGTTGGCGCGCGGTGTCCAGCTGGGCCTGGAGCAGCGCCTGCTGGTCGATGCCGTCATCGAGCTGGCGCTGCAGGGTGGTGAATTCTTCTTCCGTGCAGGGCGGCGGTTCGTGGTTGTCGAGCGCCGCGCGCTGTTGCCGCCAGGCCAGTTGCAGGCGCTCCAGGGACTGGCGCAACGAGGGGTGGACGGCCAGTTGCCCGCTGGGCTCGACGGGCTGGCCGTTGAGCAGGCGGGCGATCCACTCGGAGAGTTGCGGCACCAGCCGCGCGGATTCGTTGTTGAACCACATGATGGGAACTCCGGGCGTGCGCCGCACACGACGCACGCCGCCACTCAGAAGGTCTTGCCGACGCCGGCCACTAGCGTGGCGGAGCACAGGTCGTCGAAGCCCAGGTAGTTGCTGCACTCGGCCTGGGAAAGATCGGTGTCGATATAGCTCACGGACCAGTCGAGACCGAACAGGCTCTTGCCGAGCTTCACTTCCCACTCGTTGTAGCTGTCTCGGGCGCTGCCACTGGCGGAAATCCACACCGGGTCCTTGTAGTCCACCCAGCCATAGCGGGCTTCCAGACTCACGTCACCGGGCAGGCTGAAGCCGTAGCCGAGGTAGCTGTAGAGCATGCTCTGGTCGCCGTAGAGGTCGTCGGAGTAGTAGCCCCCCAGCTTGGCGCCGTAGGCCTTCAGTTCGGCGAAGTACTCGCTGTAGTTGAGGCCGCCTTCCTTGGGGTAGACGTACTTGTACCAGGCGACATCCAGGCTCACGTCATCGGTGGCCTGCCAGTAGTAGCCGGCGTAGCCATCCAGTTCCTGGCAGGTATTGCTGTCCCCACCGAAGTCGACATTCGAACTCCAGACCCCGGCGTAGAGCCCGCTGGAGTGGAGCAGGGTGGCCGAGCCCTGGATCGCCGGGTCGCCGAGGGTCTGGGACAGGCCCCGCATGCGGTAATCGCTGAACAGGCCCGCCTCCAGGGCCACACTGAAGTCGTCGTTGAGGGTAATGGCCTGGCTGAGAGTGCAGTTGGCCAGCAGGGAGCTGGCCACGGCCATTTTCAGGGCGTGGTTCAAGGGACTTTCTCCTTTTTTCTTCTTTTAGTGGTGGGTGGTTCAGATCCAGCGGCGATCGCGGGTGAAAGCAATCGCCAGCCAGCGGTTGGGACCTTCGCGGCCAATCGCGGCGGCGATCTCCGCGCGCACGGCATCCAGTTCGGAAACCCGCCAGCGGTCCATCGCTTCGGGCAGCACGATCTGGATTTCCACGAACAGCCCCCGGCCGATCTCGGCGACTGAGTGGGAACTGCACTCGAAGCCGTAGCGTCGGGTCATGCCTGCCATCAGTCCGCTGATCTCATGGTCCAGCGCCTCGGGGGTGATGCGCAGGACCTGCTTCAATGCCTTGATCACAGTGCGCAGTGGGCCGGGAATCAACAGCAACGAGAGCAGGGCAAGGATGGCCGGGTCTATGTAGGGCGCGAGCCATTGCCAGCGCGTGCCTTGCAAAAGGAAACCCGCGACGAAGGCCAGCAGCAGTGCGGCGGTGATCAGGGTGGAAATCAGCCAGCTCTGGATATCGAGTTGGATCAGCTCGGACTTCAGGCTGCGGTTGCGCCGTCGCTGGTAGCCGAGCATCAGCGCTGAGCATGTCAGCGTGACCAATGCGTAGATCAGTGCCGTGTCGAACGCCAGGGCGTGACCACCGCGCATCAGGCCACTGACCGAGTTGATCAGTGCATAGACGCAGAGCAGCACGAGTACGCTGCCGTTGAGCGCCAGCACCAGCGGCTCGAAATGCCAGTAACCCTGCTGGAAACGCCGGCCCGGCTGCTTCACCAGAAGCCGCGAGACCATCAGCGAAAGCGCTGCCATGCAGGAGTCGATGGCATTGAACAGCCCATCGAAGACGATGGACTGCGAGCCGGCCCAGAGGCCGAAGGCGATGCCGCCACAGGCCACCAGTGCGGTGGCCAGGATCGACACCTTGAGGATGTGCTGTTCGATCCCGGCCATACCGAGTTGCCTCCTTCAAAGGTCCAGGGTCAGGGTCGGGGTCCGCGCGCGGGAGACGCAGACCATCATGACGTTGTTGCGCTCGCGCTCGGCATCGGTCAGCAGCATGTCGCGGTGATCGACTTCACCGGCCAGCACGCGCGTCTCGCACATACCGCACACACCCTGCTCACATGAGGACGAGACGTTGCAGCCGGCTTCGCGCAGGGCCTGCATGACCGAAAGCTCGTCCGGCACCACGACTTCGCGACCGCTGCGGGCGAGGATCAACGTCAGGCCCTGGCCGTTGCCGGCGCAGGGCGCGGGCGCTGCCGGGGCGAAGCGCTCCAGGTGCAGGCGGTCGGCCAGGCCGTCCACCTTGAAGCGTTCGGTCAGGGCATCCAGCAGCGGCGCCGGGCCACAGCTGTAGACATGACGACCGTCGGCGGCGCGGGCGGCAATTTCTTCCAGGTCCAGCAGACCGGTTTCATCCGCCGGCTGGATGGATACCCGATCACCGCCGAGGGCCAGCAGCTCATCGATGAATGCCATGGAGCGCCGCGAACGGCCGCCATAGATGAGCTGCCAGTCGGCACCGGCGCGCTGGACCTCGCGGGCCATGGCGAGGATCGGCGTGATGCCGATCCCCCCTGCAACGAAGAGGTAGCGCTGGCCAGCGGCGAGCGGGAAAGCATTGCGCGGACCGCGAATGGCGATGCGCTGGCCCACCCGCAGGTTCTCGTGTACCTCCCGCGAGCCGCCACGCCCCTTGGCCTCCAGCAGGACGCCGATGGACAGGCGCGAGCGGTCGCGCGGGTCGCCATGCAACGAGTACTGGCGCACCAGGCCGGACGGCAGCAGCAGGTCGATGTGTGAGCCCGCGCTCCAATCCGGGAACGGTGTGCGCTCCGGTGTTTGCAGTTCGAGGGAGATCACGCCTTCGGCCTCCAGCCGCATGCAGGTGATCAGGACCTCGATCTGCCCGTTCACGACGCCACCTGCGGTGCCACCGGCTGGTTGGCGCGTTCGATGAACTCGCGGAAGGCGCGGCGGTAGTTGAGGGTGAAAAGGTCTGCCGGCACCGAGTGCTCGACGAAGACGCCGTCCCAATCGATCTCGCGCGGCCAGATGCCGGCGGCGATGGGCATGTCTTCCAGGTAGACCATCTCCTCGATGCGCAGGCATTCCTCAAGGCCCAGGCCCTTGTAGTCGCGCTCGTTGGCCACGCCCCAGAAAATCTTCACTTCGTCATAGGCCACCGGGCTGGGGAAGCCGGCGACGATGCGCTTGCCGAGGCGCTCGTAGTCATAGGTGATGCTGGCCAGGCCCGGCGCGACGCAGTGGTAGAACATCATGCAGTCGCCATCGTTGGCCCAGTCGCCGTCGCCGGCATCCAGCGGCCGCTGCATCCAGATATCCAGGCCTTCGCGCTTGACGTTCAGCGGCTCCACTACGTGCTTGCTGGGGCCCATGGAGACTTCGTGGACGAAGGGGAAGTGGGCCACGTCGCGGAAGTTCTCGATGGCCACGGCCACGCCGGTAGGGGATTCCAGCGGCGTGGCGGCCAGCCAGTCCAGCTCCAGATTGCTCCATTGCTCGGGGGCGTAGAGCTCGGTGGCGGGCTCTTCCAGCACGGTCCAGACATGGGCGTAGCGCTCGATGGCCGGGTAAGTCTTGATGGCCGCCTGCGGGGGGATCTTGCACTGGTCTTCCAGGGAAGGGATGTGGCTGCACTTGCCGCTCTCGGCGCTGAATTGCCAGCCGTGGTAGGGGCAGGCGATGTTCTCGCCGTGCACCTTGCCCAGGGCGAAGTCGGCTCCACGGTGCGGGCAGCGGGCGTCCTGCACCACGGCCTTGCCGGACTCGGTGCGGTACACCACCAGACGCTGGCCCAGCAGGGTGGCGGATTGCGGGGTGGCCAAGTCGGCCGAACGGGCGACCGGGAACCATTGGCGGCGCATGGCCTGTTCGGCGCGTTGACGCTGGGGAAGTGCAGTAGTCATGGATAAGTCCTCACAGCTAACTTTCTTGTTCTTTGCGTTGGTCAGATACCGACGACCAGGGCACCACCGTTCACCGGCAAGGCCTGGCCGGCGATGAACGCGGCTTCGTCGGAGGCGAGGAAAGCCACGGCGGCGGCGATTTCCTCGGGGTGAACCAGGCGGCCCAGCGGGATGTTGGCCTTCTCGCCTTCCACGTATTCCTCCGGAACCATGCGGGTGAGGATGGCGCCGGGGGTGATGGCGTTGACCAGGATTCCCTCGCTGACGAACTCCTTGGCCATGGTCTTCATCAGGCCCAGCTGCGCGGCCTTGCCCACCATGTAGCCGTAGGAGTGGCCATCCGGTACCTGGCCCCATTGCGAATTGATGAAGATCACGCGCGGGGCACGGCTCTTGCGCAGGTGCGGCAGGGCGGCGCGGGTGAGGTAGAGCGGGGCGTGGACGTTGATCGCCAGCAGGCGGTCAAAGTTGGCGTCGTCGGTATCGGCGAGCCCTTTGAGCGAGTACATCATCCCGGCGTTGTGCACGAGGATGTCGATCCCGCCGAGGGTTTCGGCCACCTCGGCCACCAGGCGCTCGGCCAGGTTGCGCTCGGTGATATCGGCCACCAGGGCGATGGCGCGGCCACCGGCGGCTTCGATTTCAGCAGCGGTGGCGCGCGCCACGTCTTCATCGATATCGACAATGGCCACCGCCGCGCCACGGGACGCCAGCAGGCGGGCGTGGGCACGGCCGGCGCCACGGCCGGCTCCGGTGATGAGGGCGACACGGCCTTCCAGGCGTTGGGCGGCTGGCGACAGGGCGAGCACCGCCTCGGGCGCCTGGGTAGCCAGGGCCCCTTGGGTTGCAGCAGTCATGGGGTTTCTCCGGTGGTTGAGGCGGTCAGACGGTCTTGTGCGGTTCGGTGACGTAGAGCATGTTGCCGTCCGGGTCGAACATCGGGCGGTAGCGGTAGTGGGTGCCGTTGGGGTGCTGCCACTCGATGGGCTCGGCGGTGACCCATTCCACTTTGCCGTGGAGGTAGTCGAGGGCGGCGTCGAGACTCTCCACCTCGAAGGCGAAGGAGTCGAAGCCCGGTTTGTCTTCCAGGTTCACGGCGGTGCGACGTTCCACAGGCGTGGTGTCGGTGGTGTGGAAGATGTACAGGGTGACGTTGCCCATCTCGATGGCGGCCCACTTCTCTTCGGCCACGTAGGGCAGGAAGAAACCGAGGCCCAGGGTGCCGTGGTAGAAGTCCACCAGGCGCTGAACGTCGTTGGTGAGGATGTCCATGTTGTCGAGGCGTTTGAGCTTGAGCATGGGATGGCTCCTTTGTTGTTGTCTGGGTTCAGTGGTTGTCGAGCCAGTCCGGATGGCCGCAGGGGCCGCCGGGCAGGGCGGTGAGGGTGCCGTTGGCGACATCGATGACGATGCTCGCCAGGGTGGCGTACTGGCCCGCGGCCGGTTGCGCCGGGTCCGGATGGCAGCACAGGGCGGCACCGCCACCGAGGTGGCTGTTCAGTGCGGCCAGCAGCTTCTGCGGCGTCAGGCCCTGGCGGCCGGACAGGCGTCGCACCAGCAGGTCGTGGCGCACCAGGGTGTCCGGGTAGGCGGCGGGTTCGGTGTCGAACTCCCGCGCCGGGCTGGAAAGGAAATGGTTGGTGTGTACCAGCAGGCCATCGGCATCGGGGAACACCAGGCCCGGACCGCCGGGGTGGAGTTCCACCGAAACGGCAGCGCTGGACTGGTCCTTCGCGGCGATCAACGTCAGGGAACTGGACGCCGATACCTTTGCTGAGCTCAGCAGTTGCAGGGCCTGGTTGATGTCGTTGCAGCTGTCCAGCATCCAGCGCGAGGCCACGTGCACCGGCACGCCGATTCCCTGGCCGTCGCGGGCGTGGTGAAGGATGTTGAAGTGCACGCCCAGGCCACGGCTGTTGACCCCCGCCTTGCCGACGATGCCGAACTCGGTGACCGTGGTGGTCAGGCTGCCGTCGGCATGGGGGATTTCCCAGGTCAGCCAGTGATCGGCGAACTCCGCGTACCAGTCCCAGGTCTGCGCTGTTGCCGGTGTGCCGCTGAACGGCTCCAGGTGGACCACGGTAGAGCATTCGCCACGCAGCTGGGCACCCAGGAAGGCAAGTATCTCGGTGCGCGCATTGATGGCACCCAGGTACGACGGTTCGATTGCGGCCCCTTCGGCCATGGCGAGGATTTCGTCGTACAGCGGCGGGGCGAACGCGGCGATGCGTACCAGGGCCTGACTACCGAGGGCGAGCAGGTCGTAGGGACGGGTCCCCACGCGCTGGAACAGGGCACTGTAGCGCTCGACCGTCGCGTGGATTTTCTCGGCATGCACACGGCCGAATTCCAGGCCACGGGCAGCCGGTTCGACGGCGGTGGAACGGAAGCGAATGCTCATCAGGCCACCTTCTTCAGTTGCGGGACCACCTGCTTCGCCACGTCGTCCAGGCGGGCGAACCAGACGTCGCCGTCGCTCACCAGTCGCTCGACGAAACGCTCCAGTTGCTCGAAGCGCGCGGCGCGGCCGATCACTTCCGGGTGCATGGTGAAGGTGGTGTGGCGGCCGTCGCGGCGAGCCGACTCGTACTCGGCCAGCCAGGTGTCGGCGAGGGTGCGCGGATGGGTGAAATTACCGCCGTTGTCGATGCCCCAGCCAAACATGGGCCAGTCGTCCAGGGACCAATGCACCGGCAGTTCGAGGATGGAGGCGCCGTTCCAGGTTTCGTAGTAGGGGCGGTCGTCGCCCATGCAGCTAGAGTCGTAGGCGAAGCCCTTGGCCAGGACCAGCTCGAAGGTTTCCGGGGTCAGTTCCCAGGACGAGGAACGGTAGCCGGCGGGTTTCGGCGCGCCGGCACGGGCCAGGGCTTCCAGGCCTCGCTCCATTTCTTCTTCCTGCTCGGCGCTGGAGATGCGGTCGCTGCGCAGGTGCATGTGGCCGTGGTGGCCGACTTCGTGACCGTCTTCGAGCAACTGCTCGATCAGCCCGGGGTGAAGGTCGGCGGTATGACCGGGCACGAAAAAGGACGCCGGAATCTTGTGGCGGCGCAGCAGTTCGAGGATGCGCGGCACGCCACGGGTGACGCCGAAGCGGCCCTCGGAAAGGCTGGTCAGGCGCCGGGCGAAATTCGGACTGTCACCCAGCAGGCCGGCTTCCGCGTCCACGTCGAAAGTCAGTGAAACGGCAACAGGACTCTTGTTCGGCCACGCAAGGCGGGCCTTGTTATCGATGCTCATCAGGGCGGTTCCTTCTGGCGTTATCAGGATCAGTGAAAGGGCGCGGTGGCGGGCAGGGTGCGGTCCTGCAGGCGGCGCAGGCGGAACAGCACCTGGGAAATGGCGAGCACGGCGATGGCGATGCCGACTTCCTTCAGGCCGCCGTAGCCGGTGATGGACGCGCTGGTGGTGCCGACCACGAGGATCAGTCCATCGAACAGGGCGAGACCGGCGGCGATGGCGATCCAGCCACGGCCCAGGCGAATCGGGCGGTTGGCATCCGGACGGTCCTTGCGCAGCACCACGAAGCCAGCCACCGCCAGCAGGTGGGCCAGTACGTAGCCGACGTTGCCAGCGACAATCACGGCCAGGGCATTACCGACGAAGAGCACCAGGGCGATGTTGATCAGCAACTGCACGGTGACGGCGCGGGCCGGTACGCCGGAGCGGTTGAGGGTGCCGAACTGGCGGATGGTCAGGCCGTCCAGCGAACTCTGGTACAGGGCGCGGCCAGCGTCGGCGGTACCCATCACCGAGAGCACCAGGATGCCGGCGATCAGCACCAGGGTGATCAGCGCGGCGCCGCCACCCAGGAGTGCTTGTGCGCCGATCTGGAGGAAGCCGTAGGGATGGTCGGCCAGCGCCTGCTCGCCCAGCAGTCCGGCCAGGCCCAGCGGTGTCAGGGTGAACACCAGCAGCAGGATCAGCGCGGAAATGCGCAACGCCTTGCGGGTATCACGGACGGTGTCGCGGAACTCGGGAATAAAGGACGCGGCGGCTTCCACGGCGTAGGCCGACCAGGCCATCACGAACAGCCAGGCGAGCACGGTGCGCAGGCCAGCGGCGTCAGCGCTGATGCGCCAGGTGAAGCTGCTGGTGCTCCAGTCGCTGGCCAGGAAGCTGCCGCTGAAGATCAGTACTGGCACCATCAGCAGCACGCCGGCGGCAGTGATGATGATCATGGTGAAACGCAGGTTGACCATGCTCAGCGCCCAGGAGAACAGCGCCACGCCCAGGGCGATCAGCTGCGGCAGGTCGAGTTGCATCACGCCCAGGTCCAGGCTGTAGCTGGCATTGGGGAAGAACTGCTCGGTGAGGATCTGCGCGACTGCCAGGCCCCAGATGGCGGGAGCTGTGGCCCAGGCGAACCAGTAGGCGTAGGTGGCCAGCGGGCCGAGGCAGGGGATGCGCTGGCTCCAGGCTTCGTTGGCGTAGAGCGCGATGCCACCGGATTTCTCGGTGAACATGGCGCCCATTTCCGAATAGACCCAGTTATGCAGAACGGCCACGGCAGCGATGGCCGCCCAGAGTGCCAGTGCCGCCCAGGCACCGATGGCGCCGATGGAATAGCCGAGGCCGACGAACAGAGCGGCTGGCAGGCTCAGGGTGATGGCCACCCCGTCCCACCAGCGAATGGATTTTGCGAGTACTGCCGATGGCTCGGAGCCTGGATTGGCCTGGTGCATTGCATCGCCCTCATCTGTGTTGTGTTTGTAGGAAGGTCGCGCGATGAGTTGATGCTATGCCGTTTAATTGCGCATGTACACGTTTAAGTCGATTGAAAATACGCATTGCGCAATCATGACTTAATAAAAATACGCATTGCGCCATAATGGCACGCCTGATGCACCAAGGCGGAAAGCAGCCGGAAAGGCCCGTGCTAAAGCGGGTGGCGGCGAGAGAGGGGGCGGATCAGTGGATGCGATGCGCGAAAATGGCGCGGAGAAAAATGCGCAATGCGCGAAGGGTTGCAGCGTGAAATGCGCAAAGCGCGGACGAATGGTGGTGGGGATTGCGGCGTTGCGGAGGGGGTTCAACCCGTAGAGTGCGTAGTGCGCACCTTAGTGGGAAATTCACCCCAAACGGAAAAGCCGAGCCTCGGCACGAACCCTGTGGGGGCGATTTCAATCGCTGGGCGGACCGAAGGTTCGCCCTTCGGTCTTGAAGGGGGCGGCTGCGCCACCCTTAGCGAATGAATTCGCCCCCACAACAAGGCACCGCGATCCGATGGGAGACTTCGTCGTTCAGCCCAGGAAGACGGTGCGCTGTGCGCACCCAACGAGTCCAGATTCAGCTCATTCTTCGGTCGGTTGCGCCGACGGAATGGTGAAGCGGATCTTGTGCACCTTCACTTCCTGCATCATCCGCACGTCCTGCACGCCGGGCAGGCTGCGCACTTTCTGTTGCAGGCCCCAGAGGGTCTCGTCATCGCGACAGAGGACCTGCACGCAAATGTCGGCGGTGCCGAGGGTGGTGGACAGGTAGCTGACTTCACTCCAGCGGCCGAGGGTGTCGACCACCCGATCGTGATCCTGCGGGGCGACGGAGACGAAGAACAGCGCAAGTTTGGCCTGGCCCAGCTTGGAGGGATTGGTGAAGGCGAGGATCTGCAGGATGCCCTGGTCCTGCAGCCGCTTCACTCGGGTACGGACCGTGGCTTCGGGGACCGACAGGTTGCGCGCGACTTCGCGGAAGGCACGGCGTCCGTCCTCCTGGAGTTCGCGAACGATTTCATAGTCCAGTGGGTCGAGAATCGAAGTGGGCATGGGTCCTGGGCTTCCCTGGCTGGGCCGTACGGCGGAAAGCCCCGAGGCTACCAGATTTGCGGAATTTCAGAAGCGGGTCCCGCTTCGCGAGCTCGCATGATCGTGGGGGCGAATTCATTCGCTAGCCGGACCGAAGGGACGGCCCTCGTAATCTCAGGGGGACGCTGCGCGTCCCCTTGCGAATGAATCCGCCCCCACAGGAGCCAATACGACCTTCACCTCAACGCCGGGTGATCACCACCTCCACGTATTCGCTGGGCACGATCAGCGACTCGGGGCCGGCACGGTTGTAGCGTTCGAGCAGCTCCATCAGGTCACGTTCCAGGGCGGCTGCGCCATCTTCGGGGAGGGCGGCGAAAGCCTTGTGCACTGGGCCGTACCAGGTACGGAAAACTTCCAGGAAGTGGGCGGCCGACTGGTAGCGGAAGTTGTGCAGTCGCCGCGCCACCGAAATCTCGCGGGCGCTGTCGTCGAACAGTTCGCGCAGGTGGCTCTCCACGCCCCAGAGAGACGGAGGCTGCACGCCGGGTGGCGGCGGCAGGTGGCGGCCGAGGGTCTTGAACACCTGGCCGATGAAGCCATCCGGGGTCCAGTTGGCCAGGCCGATGCGCCCACCGGGTCGGCAGACCCTGGCCAGCTCGGAGGCGGCCTTGGCCTGGTCGGGGGTGAACATCACGCCGAAGGTCGACAGCACGACGTCGAAGCTGGCGTCAGGGAAGGGCAGGTTCTCGGCATCGGCCGCCTGGAAGGTCACATCCAGCCGCTCGGCGCGGGCGCGTTCCTGGCCGCGCTCAAGCAGGGCCGCTACATAGTCGGTCGAGGTCACCCGTCCGCCTCGACGCGCGGCGGCCAGGGTGGCGTTGCCATTGCCAGCCGCGACGTCCAGCACGGACTCGCCATGGCGCAGGTCGCAGGCTTCGGCGAGCAGTTCGCCGACCAGCTGCAGGGTGGTTCCGATGACGGCGTAGTCGCCGCTGGCCCAGGAGGCCATTTGCTTGTTTTTCAATGCATTCAGGTCAAGTGCGGAAGTCATTTCGGGGCTCATTCTGCTGTAGTCGGATCGATGGTCGAGCTGATGCGGGAAATGCGGCTGACGGGGAATCCGCCACGCTGGGCGTGTTCGCGGATCAGCTCCTCGTCGTTGGCGATGTAGACGCAGTACAGCTTGTCGTCGGTGACGTAGCTCTGGACCCACTGCACCTCTGGTCCGATTTCTTTGAGTACCCGGCAGGACTTCTGCGATATGGCTTTGAGGTCTCGTTCCGTGAGTTTTCCAGCGTCCGGTATCTCTCTTTCAATGAGGAACTTGGGCATGGGGACCTCTGGTTTCTTGGCGTTTTGGGTGTTGCCGGCACGCCTTGGGTACAACGGGCAGCAAGGACGTGCTGGGCAAAACTATCCGCCTCAAAAGTGGCACCGTCCTATCCGAGCGTCGGCAAGGGTTGCTTGATCGTCCGTACGGAGCCATTTATCCGACGAAACGCTGCCTGTCCCCGCGACCGACCAGAATTTCAGAATTGCGCTGGAGGTTCGGGCTGATGGATGCACTGTCGGAAACCCTGCGCGTCGTCCACCTGGTCGGCGCCATCTTCATCAATGCACGCTTCAGCGCCCCCTGGTGCTACCAGTCACCCCGCGCCGATACGGTGGCGCCGCTGCTGGAACCGGGCGCCGAGCGCGTGGTGATCTTCCACCTGATCACCGAAGGCGAATGCTTCGTCGAAATCGGCCGGCAGGAGCCCGTGCGTCTGTCGGCCGGTGACGTGGTGCTGTTTCCCCAGGGTGACGCCCATCGCATGACCTCCCAGCCCGGCTTGCCGCCGGCCAAGGGAGGGCGGCTGGACCAAGTGCTGACGCGCCGACCCCGGCAACTGGCTTATGGCGGCGGTGGGGCGATCACGCGCCTGGTCTGTGGCTACCTGGCGTGCGATGCGCGATTGGCGGACATACTCCTGGCCGGCTTGCCTCCCCTGGTTCGGGTAAACGTACGGGGTTCGAGTGCCGGTCCCTGGCTGGAAGCGTCCGTGCGCTATGCCCTCACGGAAGCCAAGTCACCGCGACCGGGTGGCGAGGGGGTGCTGGCCAAGCTGGCGGAGGTGCTCTTTATCGAAGTGCTGCGCCTGTACATGAACGAGCAGGCCGATGGGCGCACTGGCTGGCTGGCGGGGCTGGGGGACCGGATCGTCGGCTCGGCGCTGACGGCTCTGCACAAATGCCCGGCCCAGGCCTGGACCCTCGAGGAGCTGGCGCGCACCGCAGGCACCTCGCGCTCGGTCCTCGCCGAACGCTTCCAGCTTCTGGTGGGCAGCTCGCCCATGCAGTACCTCACCCAGTGGCGCATGCTCCTGGCCGCCAATCTGCTCAGCCGCAGCAATGCCCCACTGGCGCGTATCGCCGAGGACGTCGGCTACCAGACCGACACGGCCTTCAGTCGTGCCTTCCGCCGCGAGTTCGGTGCGCCGCCGGCCGCCTGGCGACGAAGCCGGGCCAGGGGCGTGGCGGCCGGCTAGCTCAGTCCATCACCGCGTGGGTCTGCGGCGCGCCGGATGTTTTCGGCGGCCTGCGCAGGAGCAGCAGCAAGGGCAGCGAGGCGAGGGTGACGAACATCATCAGGCGGAAGTCCTGCAGGTACGCGAGGATGGTCGCCTGGCGCGTCACATCCAGGTTCAACGCCACCAATCCCGCCGGGCTGGACAAGTCGACTGCGCCACTTTCGGTCGCCTGGGTCAGGGCCTGGTTGAAAGGCGTCATGTAGTCGCTGAAGGCTGCGTGGTTGATCTGTGTGCGCTGGGCCAGGTAGCTGATCACCAGGGAGATGCCGATCCCGCTGCCGACGTTGCGCATCAGGCTGAACAGCGCGGTGCCCTCGTTGCGGTAGCGCGGCGCCAGGGTGGAGAAGGTCAGGGTCGACAGCGGCACGAAGATCAGCCCCAGTCCGAAGCCCTGGACCATGCCGCTGCGGACGATGGCGAAGCTGCTGACTTCATCGGTGAACTGGGTCATTTCCCACAGCGAGAAGGCGGTGAGCACCAGGCCCAGGCCGATCATTCCCCGCGGGTCGAAACGGTTGATCAAGCGGCCCACCAGCATCATCGCGGCCATGGTGCCCAGGCCGCGCGGCGCGATCAGGTTGCCCACATCCAGCACCGGGTAGCCCATCAGGTTCTGCATGAATGGCGGCAGCAGGGTCATGGTGGCGAACAGCATGATGCCGACGATGAAGATGAACATCAGGCCGATGCTGAGGTTGCGGTCGCGGAACATGGCCGGGTCGATGAAGGGTTCGCGATGGGTCAGCACGTGGACGATGAACAGATACAGACCAAGCCCCGCCAGCACCGCCTCGACGAGGATTTCAGGGCTGTGGAACCAGTCCTGGGATTCACCCCGGTCCAGCATCAGTTGCAGGGCGCCAATGGCCAGGGCGAGTAGCGCGAAGCCAAGCAGGTCGAAGCTGCGCTCCCGTTCGATGGGGGTTTCCTTGAGGAAGGCGGTCAGGCCGAACCAGGCCAGCAGGCCGAAGGGCAGGTTGATGTAGAACACCCAGCGCCAGTCGTAGTACTCGGTGAGCCAGCCACCGAGGCTGGGGCCGAGGATCGGGCCGACCATCACACCCACGCCCCAGATGGCCATGGCCGAACCGTGCTGCTCGGTCGGGTAGGTATCGAGTAGCACCGCCTGGGACAGCGGCACCAGACTGGCGCCAAACACGCCCTGGAGCAGGCGGAACAGGACGATCTGCTCCAGGCTCTGCGCCGCGCCACAGAGCATCGAAGCGATGGTGAAACCGACGATGGACCACATGAACAGCCGTTTGCGGCCAAAGCGCGCGGCGATGAATCCGGTCAGCGGCATGCAGATGGCGGCGGCGACTATATAGGACGTCAGCACCCAGCTGATCTGGTCCTGGGTGGTGCCCATGCTGCCCTGCATGTGCGGCAGGGCGACGTTGGCGATGGTGGTGTCCAGCGCTTGCATGATGGTGGCCAGCATCACCGATAAAGTGATCAGCCAGCGGTGCGAGGCGGCGTCGCGAGAGTGGGTCGCCTTCATGGTCAGGGCAGCAGGCTGGCTAGGCTGCGACGGTGCCCGGTATCGATCTCCACGACTGCACTGAGGCCGGCGCGCAGGGGCGGCAACTGGGCATCAGGCCGCAGGTGAATGCGTACCGGGACCCGCTGCGCCACCTTCACCCAGTTGCCGGTTGCGTTCTGTGCCGGCAGTACCGAGAACTCAGAGCCGGTGGCCGGGCTCAGGCTTTCCACTTCGCCGTGCCAGGTGGTGTCCGGGTAGATGTCGAAGCGTACGTCGACCGGTTGGCCGGGGCGCACGTAGGTCAGGTCCTTCTCGGGGAAATTGGCTTCCACCCAGAGCTTGTCATCCACCACCAGGGTCATGGCGGTGTTGCCGGCGCTGATGTACTGGCCGGGCTGCGGCACCTTGCTGATGCTACCGGGCAGCGACGCGCGGACTTCGGAGCGTTGCAGGTCGAGGCGGGCCTGCTCCAGTTCGGCCTGGGCGCTGAGGTAGCTCGGGTGTTGCTCCACCGGCACATCCGGGCTGCCGCCGAGGTTCTCCGCGATGCGCTTGAGGTCGTGCTCGCGGGCGTCGATTTCCTGTTCGGCGATCTGGGTGGCCTGGCGCGATTCATCGAGCGTGGCCGGGGAGAGATAGCCCCTCTGCGCGAGGTTGGCCTGGCGCTGCAGATCCTTCTCGGCATAAGCGTGACGAGTGCGGGCCAGGGCCAGCTCGGAAGACTTTTCCTGGTAGCTGGCTTTCAGGGCGGCGAGGTCGGTGCGTACCTGGGCCAATCGCGCCTCGGCCCTGGCAATGGCGATACGGAAACTCGCCGGGTCGATACGGAACAGCACCTGCCCGGCGTTCACCCGATCGTTCTCGCGAGTCAGCACCTCGGTGATGGTGCCGGATACATCGGCACTGATCGGCACTTTGTCCGCTTTGGCGTAGGCGTTGTCGGTCTCGACAAAGCGACCGCCATGGAGATAGGCGGCCAGCCCAAGGCCCACGGCAACAAGGGGAACGACGCCCATCAGCAGCAGGCGCTTGCTGCGGGGATTGCTGGCGGTCGCTGCGTCCTGTTCCGGAACGATGACCGTGTGGGTGTTCATGGCGTTGCGCTTCCTTTTTGGAATCAACGGGAAGAAAGGTTGCTGCGCATCTTGCGCAGGGCACTGGCGAGCGCGTCCGCTTCAGCCTCGCTGAAGCCTTGGAGCGCCACGGCGAGCATGGCGCCGCCAGCAGTGCGGATGTCGTCCAGCGCCTGGTCAGCTTGCGGGCGCAGGTAGAGCCGATAAGCGCGGCGGTCATCGGGATCGGGGCGGCGCTCCACCAGCTCGGCTTGCTCCAGTTGGTCCAGCAAGCGGGCGAGGGTGATGGGCTTCACCTCCAACTGGTCGGCCAGCTCGACCTGGCGGCAACCTTCGTTGCGCGCGACATGCGCCAACGCGCGGGCCTGGGCGAGCGTGAGGCTGCTGCCGGTGATGCGTTGCTCAAAGGAGCGGCGCATCAGGCGGGATGCATCGGCGAGGAGGAAGCCAATGCTCTCTTCGAGGCGGGGCATGGTATGGAGTCCATATAATAAGCGTTGCTTACTATATTGATGCAGCTGGTCACCCGTCAAAGACTTCAGGAAGCAGCTTTCTGTGGGGGCGATTTCAATCGCGAAAGGCAGCGTGCTGCCCCATTCAGGCTGCAGGGCGAACCTTCGGTCCGCATAGCGATTGAAATCGCCCCCACAGAGGTGGAGCCCGGCCCATGGTTGAAACGGTACGCGAGCTGCCGCTTTTCCTGTGGGGGCGAATTCATTCGCGAAGGGCAGCGTAGCTGCCCCATGCAGGACCGCAGGGCGAAGCTACGGTCCGCAAAGCGATTGAAATCGCCCCCACAGGATTTTGCCGCTTACCCGTGCCGGGCCCGGCTTGCCTGCACCACCCGGTGCGCGGGCACTTTCAGCTGTGTCAGCAGGTACTCGGCGAACTCCGGCGAGAAGGGCTGCAGGGCGATGGCCCGCTCCATGCAACCCAGCCAGGCGCCGCTGAGGGATTCGTCGACAGGCCACTGGGCGTGGAAGGAGGGTATGGAGATGGAGCCGTACTTCTCGCTGAACAGCTTCGGGCCGCCCAGCCAGCCGCTGAGGAAGCAGGCCAGCTTGTCGCGGGATTGCTCCAGGCTGTCCGGGTGCAGGCGACGCAGGTCGGCGGCTTCCGGCAGTTCGTCCATCAGCCGGTAGAAATCGTCCACCAGCCGTTGCAGGCCGTCTATGCCGCCAGCGGCCTGGTAGGAGGCATCGCCGGTGCCGAAGGGAAGAGTGTTGCTCATGGAAGCTGACCGTCAGGAAATCCGGGTCGACATCATACCCGCCGTGCCACCGGAAGTCCGTCCGGTTGGTCGTCTCGTTCCTCGAGGAACTCGGTGGGTTCGGCGCCATTGGCGTTGAGCTGGAAAATGCGCGCCGGGCGTCCTTCGATATCGAAGAACACCTGGCCGAGCCCGGCGGAGTTCCACAAGCGTTCACCGGCCTTGCTGTGTGCCGGCGTGCGCGGCACCACCTTCATCGGCCGCCGCTTGGTGAACCAGTTCAACGGCGAGCGCGGTGAGTAGAGCCAGCGGTTGAGGCGGTCGAACACATCCAGCAGGCGCCGTGGGAATTCGTTCTTGATGCCGCTGCTGGTGATCTGCCAGATCTTCGGGCCCTGCTGGCGATGGCGGATCAGCACTTCGTAGACGAAGGAGTAATGCACATCGCCGGAGAGGATCACGTAGGACCCCGGCGTGCGCGAGTGGCGGAAGATGTTCAGGATCACCTGGGCTGCCCCCCGGTGGGCCATCCAGTTCTCCGCGTCCACCAGCAGCGGCTGGCCGAAGGCGCTGAAGACCCGCTGGACGGTCTCGATCAGCTTGACCCCGAAGACCGGCGCCGGCGAGACAATGATCGCTGACGGATGATCCAGCAGCTCCTGTTGCAGTTCGCTCAGGGCTTCCCAATCCAGCAGGCCAGATGGCCGGGCGAGGTCGATCTCGCTACGCCAGCGGCGGGTCCGGGTATCCAGCACCACCATCGCTGGCGTGGTGGGGAGCACGTACTGCCAGTGATTGAAGGTGATCAGACGGTCGATCAACCCGTCCAGAACCGCGCTGTCGAGATGGTTGTCGTCGTCGGCGGTGGCTGCCAGCGCCTCGGCCTTGTCCAGGACTTCGCCGAACGCCGCGGGATCGTTGCCCCAGCCCTGGCAGAGCATGTAGGCGACCAGCGCATTGCCGATGATGCGCTTGGAGAACGGATGACCATAGGCGGTCAGTTCCCACTGCGCAGAGAGGTTCCAGTCGTCGGTGATGTCATGGTCGTCGAAGATCATCAGCGTCGGCAGGTGGGCGAACACCCGCGCGGCACTGGGCAGTCCGGCACGGAAGTCGGCCAGCCGGCCTTCTTCCAGGCGGTAGCGCTCGGTTTCCTTGGTGTCGAGCGCGGGCATCCGTGGTTCGATCAGCGTCCAGGGCACCGGCGACCAGACCAGCAGGTACATGGCCAGCACCTCGCCCAGGGTCACCAGATGGTTCTCCGCATTGGCGCTGGTAAAGATGGGTTTGCGGGCACCACCAAAGAAACGCTCGCGCAGGGTCTCGTTGCTTTCCAGCGCGGGGAGCAGGTCCGCCCGGTGGTAGTAGCAGGCGGCATGGCCGTACAGCGCCGCGCTGTCGCTGACGATCGCCCCCTCCAGCCGCTCGTCGAAGAGGCCGAGCCGCGAGATCAGCTGGTGAATGGCGCGCAGCATCGGGCCGGCCACATCATCGGTGTAGACCTGGTCGCCGCTGAGCATCAGCAGGGCCGGACGTTGCTCGGGCGCTGGATCGACAGCCAGTAGACGGTCGGCACAGAGCAGGCCGTCGTTGGCCGGAAAGTGTGGCTTGCGGCAGGAGCCGTGGAGTAACTGGTCGATGCGCGAGCGCAGGACGAAGCTCGGCTGCGTTGCGTGCTCATGCACCAGATGCGGCGCCCACTGGCCGATGCCCTCGCCGTCGATCAACAGGTCGTAGTCGATCTGCTGATCGAGGGGCAGGGAGGTTTCCAGTCGCAGGTCGATCAGATGCAGGAACGCGCGCCGGCCAAAAGGAATCACCCGGCAGCTGTCGTCGCCCAGCGGATACTCGACACCACCCTCCACGGACAACCGCAGCACCGGCGACAACCGGCGCGAGCCGACCAGCCAGAACACCAGGCGGCGCGCTTCGATGCGGCGCAGCATGGGGCCGGCGAGGACGGCGGGGAGATTTTCCGGGTGCGGGACTGCGGACATCGGGACGAAGGGCCTGTAAGAAAGGGCGCAACAGGATACCGCGAGAGGCGGCGGCTACCGAAACGGCTTGAAAAAAACTCAGTCGCGTAGGGCGTTTAAATCAATTGGCAGTTCCTGCCAGGACTCCTAGCATCCTCGAATCATTCCCGCTGGCGTCTCGGAGTCGCCAGCAGCCCAGCCCTGATGGAACGGCCTGCCCACGGAGGCAACCATGCTTCAGGTTCCGCTTGTTGGCCGGATGACATTCGAACCCCCAGGCACGCTACCCGAAGCCCATTCCGGCGCGCCCTGATCCATTCCTTTCCCTGCCTTTGCATCCGGGGCCGCCTTATCGCCCTGGCGAACCCTGCCACACCCGCGCAGACGGGTAACTGTCCTGATGAACACCAACGGGAGGCGATATGGCCCTCACCCTGAAGATCAATGGCACTGAGCACAGCGTCGATGTCGACCCCGACACGCCGCTGCTCTGGGTACTGCGTGACGTGCTGGGCATGACCGGTACCAAGTTCGGTTGCGGCATGGCCCTGTGCGGGGCCTGCACCGTGCACATGAACGGTGCGGCGGTGCGCTCCTGCGTGATGCCGGTCAGCAGCATGGTCGGTGCGGACATCACCACCATCGAAGGCGTCGGCGCAACCGATGTCGGCAAGCGCGTGCAAGAGGCCTGGCTGGCGAAGGAAGTGGTCCAGTGTGGCTACTGCCAGTCGGGACAGATCATGTCGGCCACGGCGCTGCTGGCGACCAATTCCAACCCCGGTGATGCGGAGATTGATGGCGCAATGTCCGGGAATATCTGTCGCTGCGGCACCTATCTGCGTATCCGCGAAGCGATCAAGGTTGCCGCCCAGGCGCAACCTGCCAAAGGGGAGGACGCAGCATGAACGACCTCTTCCTGCCCTGCCTCAGTCGCCGGGGCTTTCTCAAGGCCAGCGCTGCCGCAGGCGGCGGCCTGCTGATCAGTTTCACCTTGCCGGGATTGATGGGCACTGCCGAGGCCGCCGATGGGGACTTCAGCCCCAATGCCTACATCCGCATCGACCGCAGCGGCAAGGTGACCTTCATCATCCAGCCGGTGGAAATGGGGCAGGGCACCTACACCTCGATGCCGGCGCTGATCGCCGAGGAGCTGGAGGTGCCGCTCGAACAGGTGGTGATCGAACATGCCCCGGCCGACGACAAGCGCTACGCCAATCCCATGCTGGGCTTCCAGGTCACCGGCGGCTCCACCTCGGTGCCTGCCAACTGGACGCCCCTGCGCCAGGCCGGTGCCACCGCTCGCACCTGCTGGTGACGGCCGCGGCGCAGCAGTGGTCGGTGCCGGTGGAAAGCTGCAAGGCCGAGAACGGCGCTGTGGTGCATGCCGAAAGCGGTCGCAAGCTCGGCTACGGCGAACTGGTGGATGCCGCCGCGAAGCTGCCGGTTCCGGCTGAGGTGCCACTCAAGGACCCGGCCCAGTTCAAGTTGATCGGCACCCCGGCCAAGCGCACTGACGGCCCCGCCAAGGTCACGGGCAAGGCGATGTTCGGCATCGATGCCCGTCCCGAGGGGGTGAAGGTTGCCGCGATCACGATCTGCCCGATCATCGGCGGCACCCTGGCCGAGGTGGACGACGCCCCGGCCATGGCGGTCAAGGGCGTGCACAAGGTCGTGCGTACCGAGGATGCGGTGGCGGTGATCGCCGACCACATGGGGGCAGCACGCAAGGGCCTGGCGGCGCTTTCGATCAAGTGGAACGACGGCGACAACGGCAAGGTCTCCAGCGCCACCCTGCTGGAGAACATCGCCGAAGCATCCAAGGCAGAGGGCGTCCAGGCGCGCGCCGAAGGGGACGCGCCGGGCCCCATGGCCAAGGCGGCGAAGAAGGTCGAGGTGGTTTACCAGGTGCCGTTCCTCGCCCATGCCTGCATGGAGCCGGTCAACTGCACCGCCCATGTGCGCAAGGACGGTTGCGATCTCTGGCTCGGCATCCAGGTGCCGGCGCGGGCCAAGACACTCGCTGCCCAGCTCACCGGCCTGCCCGAAGACAAGGTGGTGGTGCACAACCAGCTGTTGGGCGGCGGCTTCGGGCGTCGGCTGGAAACAGATTTCGTCGGGCATGCCGTGGAAGTCGCCAAGCAGGTGGATTACCCGGTGAAGGTCATCTACTCCCGTGAAGAAGACACCCGCCACAGCTCGCTTCGCCCATTCCACTACAACCACCTGGCCGCCGGCTTGGACGAGCAGGGCAGGCCCATTGCCTGGACCCACAAGGTCACCGGCGGGTCCATCATCGCGCGCTGGGCGCCGGACCGATTCAAGAACGGGGTCGACGGCGATGCCGTGCGCGATGCCTGCGGACCTTACGGTTTTCCCAATCTCGCCGTGCACTACGTGCGCCACGAACCGCCCAAGGGCATTACCCCGGCGTTCTGGCGAGGCGTAGGCCATACCCAGAACGGCTTCATGGTGGAAGGCTTCCTGGATGAGCTGGCGGCGATGAGCAAGGTCGATCCGTTCACTTACCGCTACCCATTGCTGGAGAAACATCCACGTGCGGTGAAGGTGTTGGAAACCCTGCGGGAGAAATCCGCCTGGGATACACCGCTACCGGCCGGCCAGGGCCGTGGTGTCGCGCTGACCTACTGCTTCGGCACTTATGCCGCGCAGGTCGCGGAAGTGAGCGTGGATGCCGGCGGCATGGTGAAAGTGAACAAGGTCATCTGCGTGGTGGATTGCGGCATTCCCATCAACCCGGACACCGTGGTGGCGCAGATGCAGGGCGGCACCGTCTTCGGGCTGACGGCGGTGTTGTTCGGCAACATCACGTTCAAGGACGGACGCGTAGAACAGGCCAACTTCGACAGCTACCGCCTGCTGCGCCTCAACGAGGTACCGCCCATCGAGACCCACATCATCAACAGCGGCGAGTCGCCGGGCGGCCTGGGCGAGGTGTCCACCGTGGTCATCGCCCCGGCGGTGGTCAACGCCATCTTCGCCGCCACCGGCAAGCGCCTGCGTAGCCTGCCCATCGATCCAGCGGAGCTGAAACAGGCCTGAGGAAAAAGGCAAAGCGCCGGCTATTGGCCGGCGCTTTGCTGTCGGGAGGGTTCAGAGGATGGACGTTCTTCGTAGGGTGCGCCACGCGCACCACCCAGGGCGGTCATTGCTGCTGCCTCGCCGCCCGCGCGAACTCGATGAAGGCCTTGAGCACCGCCGGTACCTGGCGCCGGCTGGGGTAATAGAGGTGCAGGCCGGGGTAGTAGGGGCACCAGTCTTCCAGTACCTGCACAAGGCGCCCTTCAGCGATGTATTCGGCCACCATCTCCTCGAACACGTACGCCAGCCCAACGCCTTGCAATGCCGGGCCGACCATCAGGCCGACGTCGCCGAGGGTGAGGGGACCGTCCACTTCGATCTCCAGTTGCATGGCGCCGCGCTCGAATTCCCAGCGGTAGAAGTTGCCACTGGGGAAGCGATGGCGGATGCAGGGCAGACCGTGGAGGTCCTCGGGTTTGCGTGGCACGGGATGGTGTTCGAAGAAGTCCGGTGATGCCACCACCACCGAACGCATGTAGGGCCCGATGGGCAGGGACACCATATCGGCCTCCAGCCGCTCGCCGAAGCGCACGCCCGCGTCGTAGCCGGCAGACACTACATCCACCAGCGCATCATCGGCGGAGACCTCCAGGCTCACATCGGGGTAGGCCGCCAGAAAACGACTCGCCAGCGGCAGCAGTACCAGTTGCGCAGCAGCGCGGCCGGCACTGATGCGCAGGGTGCCGGACGGCGTGTCGCGGAACTGGTTGAGGTCTTCCAGGGCGTCGTCGATATCGCGGAAGGCCGGCTTGATGCGGGCGTACAGGCGTTCGCCGGCCTCGGTGAGGGCGACGCTGCGGGTGGTGCGGTTGAACAGGCGCACCCCCAGCCGCTCTTCCAGGGCGCGCAGGGCGTGGCTGAGGGCTGAAGGGGAAAGCCCGAGTTCGACAGCCGCGCGGCTGAAGCTGAGGTGGGCGGCAATGCTTAGAAAGATGTTCAGGTCCGCGGCGGAGACGGGTTTCATTGGTGAATCCTGCTCAATAGCTCAAGCGAGCTTATTGGGGTTTACACAGGAGTAAAGACGCCTCAGCCAATCAAACAGAAAAGCGGACCGACCCACTGTACGCAAGCCGGGCTTGGGCTAGAGTGGAACCCCACATCTCATCGGCAAGGAGGCCAGCATGCCCAGTCTTCCCCTGTATTTCCCCACGGCGTTTTCGCTGGCCCAGGCGCTGCAATGCGCCAACCTGGTGGAAGCTGCCTACGACCAGTACGAGCAATGGTTGCAGCAGGACAAACCGCGCAAGCCTTCCGATTTCAACTGGCAGGCGCCGAGCATGAATGGCTGGAGCTTTTCCGCGCCGGTCTGGAGCATCCTCAGCGAGCTGAAGTACATCAATGAGTCCGAGCCCTTCGGCTTTGCCGCCAGCGACCCCAGCGGTGCGGTGTACCTGGTGTTTCGCGGGACCGAGTCGGCCCAGGACTGGGTGGATGATCTGGAGGCCAAGCAGGTTGCGTACCCCTGGCAGTCGGGCATAGGCCAGGTCCACGCGGGCTTCCTGAAGCTCTACACCTCCCTGCGCGACCAGGCACTGCAAGCACTGGATGTCCTGCAGCCGGGTGGTGACCTCTGGGTCTGCGGCCACAGCCTGGGCAGCGCACTGTCCAGCCTGGCGGTGCTCGACCTGCATACCCAATGGCCGGACCAGCCGCTGCAGCATTACAACTTCGCCAGCCCGCGCGTGGTCGATCCGAACTTCGCCGCCTATTACAACGGCCTGAACATCCCCACCTACCGTGTCGTCAACGACAGCGACCTGGTACCCGAGGTCCCGCCGGGCGTGACCGATTCCTGGGTCTACCAGCACCTGGGCCAGGCCGTGACCTTCACCGCCAGCTACAGCAGCTTTGCCGGTGATCACAGCATGGCGGACTGTTACCTCTATGCGATCGACAATCCGAATGCGCCGATGAAGGGGTGAAACGCGGCTACAGCGATTTCACCGCTTCCTCGATCAACTCAAATATCTCCCTGGGCCGCGATGCCAGTGAGGCATGGCTGGCATCCAGGTTGATGGTCTTCCTGGCCTGGATGCGCTCGGCCATCCAGGCCTGGGTAGCAGGCGGGATCATGTGGTCACCCGATGACACCTGATACCAACTGGGCTTGCCGCGCCACGCCGGCGCTCCGGCCTTGTCCTCGAAGCAGCGCGCGGCAATGGGTTTCTGGGTGACCGCCATGACCTGGGCGTCTCGCTCGGGCAGGTCGGCGCAGAAATTGGCGTGGAAGCTGTCGCCCGCCAACCAGAGAAAGCCCTCCGGATCGGGACGGATGCCACCGGCACCTTGCGGCGGTTCGGCGCGGGCGAAGATGCCACCCAGGCTGTCCCCCTCATCTGGCGCGAAGGCGGCGACGAATACCAGGCCGACCACGTTAGCCGCGTGTCCAGCCCCTGAGATCACCGCACCGCCGTAGGAATGTCCCACCAGCAGCGTCGGTCCGCCGAGGGATTCGGCCAGCTTGCGGGTGCGCGCAACGTCGTCGGCCAGGGAGGTGAGCGGGTTCTGTACTGCCCTGACCGGATACCCGGCATCCAGCAGCAGCGGAATCAGTTCACGCCAGTGCGAGGCATCGCCCCAGGCACCGTGGACCAGCAGGATATTGGGAAGGTTGGCCATGAGCGGACTCCTCGCGTGCAGAGACGTCTGCCAAGACTAGCCAGCCATGGATCGGCTGCTTGCGTAGCCGTCACCGACCATCGGATAGCGGGCTCAGGTCAGCACGTAATCGACGGGCTCCAGCGGCGGCGGCAGGTCGCGCTGACCTAGCGCATCGAGGATTTCCCGCTCCAGGGCGCGCACCATCGAGTCCGTGGCGAGGTCGTTCTCGTCCCGTCCGAACGGGTCTTCGAGCTGGTCGCCGATGGCATCCAGGCCGAAGAAGGTATAGGCGACGATGATGGTGATGATCGGCGTCAGCCAGCCCAGGGTTCCGGCCATGGCGAAGGGCAGCAGCAGGCAGAAGATGTAGCTGGTGCGGTGGAGCAGCAGGGTATAGGGGAAGGGCAGTGGCGTGGTCTTGATCCGTTCGCAGGTCGCCTGGGCCGAGCTGAGGCCGGACAGGCGTGTTTCCAGCAGGGTGTAGCGCCACTCATTGAGCTCCCCCTGGCTGGCCAGGCGCGCGCATTGGCCGCCGATCTTCCGCAGGATGCCATCGCTGGTGTTGAGTCCATAGGCGCTTGGCTCCTCGCTGAGCCAGGGACGCGCCGCAGCCTGTTCATCTTCACCGCGCAGTCGTGCATTGAGCGCGTGGGCGAATCCGCACAACTCGCGCAGCACGGCCTCGCGCAGGGCCGTATCGCTGATCGCCACGCTTTGGCGGACGAAAGAGCGGACTTCGATGATGATCTGTCCCCAGGCCTTGCGACCTTCCCACCAGCGGTCGTAGCAGGCGTTGTTGCGAAAGCTCAGGAAGATCGATAGCGAGAGTCCGAGCAGGGTGAAGGGCATGGCATTGATGCGGGTGAACCAGCCCGGATGCAGGCGCTCGATGACCACGATGAGGCAGGCGAGCAGGGTGATCAGCAATGTGCGCAGGGCAATGTGCCGTGCGATGGAGCCCTTCAGCGCGGTGAGAATTATCAGCAGGTTGGGTTTGGGGCGGACGATCATCGGATAGGGACGCCGGGCTGTTCGAGAAGCGAAAGCTAAGGCTGCGGCGGGCGTTACGTCCAATCGCTAATGATGACCGGGCCATCGACGCCATTTATGAGACGTACGAGAAAACGCTGAATTCTGCGTGCCACGCATAGATGGCATCGATGATGAGACGCGGCACCGGAGGGGCGCCGCGTCGGTGGTGGTGAGATCAGAGACCGAGTTCGGACAGGCCCGGATGGTCGTCAGGGCGACGACCCAGGGGCCAGCGGAATTTGCGCTCGGTTTCCTTGATGGGCAGGTCGTTGATGCAGGCGTAGCGGTTGAACATCAGGCCGTTCTCGTCGAACTCCCAGTTCTCGTTGCCGTAGGAGCGGAACCAGTTGCCAGAGTCGTCATGCCATTCATAGGCATAACGCACGGCGATGCGGGTGTCGGAGTGGGCCCAGAGTTCCTTGATCAGCCGGTACTCGTGTTCCTTGGCCCATTTGCGGGTGAGGAAGGCCTTGGCTTCGGCGCGGTTGAAGGCGAACTCCGCGGGGTTGCGCCACTTGGTGTCCAGGGTATAGGCGAGCGAGACCTTCTCCGGATCGCGGCTGTTCCAGCCATCTTCGGCCAGGCGCACTTTCAGGATGGCCGAATCACGGGTGAAAGGGGGAAGCGGCGGACGAACTTCAGCGTTAGAGGACATGGATAGTCTCCAATACAAATAGAAGGTTCAAAGTTTGAAGTTGCCCGCTCGATAACTTCCTATTTGCCCAGCAGCGTTTGCGCTACTTGCCGCGCAGTATCTGCCGAGTTGTTATCACCGAGTACATGGGCAACGGTAATGGCTCCGTCGATCAGGACTAATAACTGCCTGGCCAGGGCGTCCGCATCGACGGCTCCATATTGCTGGCAAATCCCGAGAACGAAATCGAGCAGCTTTTCTTTGTGCTCCTTGGCAACCTGGCGAACGGGGTCCTGAGGGTCACCCGTTTCACCTGCGGTATTGATGAAGGCGCAGCCCCTGAAGCCATCCGACTCGAACCAGCCCTTGAGCACGCTGAACATCTGCAGCAACTGTGCTTCGGGCGTTTCGACCTTTTCGACTTCGTTTCTGAACCAGTTCATCCAGCGCTCGTCGCGCTGTCTCAATACCTCTACTACCAATTCGTCCTTGGTTCCGAAGTATTTATAGATGCTCTTGCGCGAAACCCCGGAAGTCTTCACCAGAAGGTCCATGCCTGTGGCATTGATACCGTTCCTGTAAATCAGGTCTTCGGCGGTTTCGAGAAGTTTATCTCTGACATCGGTAGTTGATTTGCTGTCCATGTGAAAGATGGTAGAACGATCGTTCTCCACGAGCAAGCCTCTTTTCTGAAAAAGGTATGAACGGTCTTCCGATGGATGAAAACCATGGGTTCACCGCGCCCATCCATCCTTGCCGAAGTGTAATCCCATGCCGCCTGGAAGCAGTGTGTGCAGCGGACCGGGCAGCCCGCCGCCAGCGACTATACTTCCCACGAAATCAGCCACTGGGGGAACAGAGGCCGAGCTTCCGGCCATACCGGGAGCCGGAAAGCGATTTGCTGCACCGATGACCGTCGCACACAGCCACCGTGCGCGAGCATCAGGAACGAGGCGACGGGCACATGGCGATAGCAATCATCCTGATCATCATCGTTGTCGCGTCCGTGCTGTTCCATCTCCTGGCGCCCTGGCACCTGACCCCGGCTGCTTCCAACTGGGGCTCCATCGACACCACGCTGCTCATCACGCTGATCATCTCCGGCGTGTTCTTCATCGCCATCGTCGGCTTCATGGCGGTGGCCATCATCCGTTTTCGTCATCGCGAGGGCCGCCGCGCCAAGTACGAGCCGGAGAGCCACAAGCTGGAGTGGTGGCTCATCATCGCCACCTCGATCGGCATCATCGGCATGCTGGCGCCGGGTCTGGTGGTCTACAGCGATTTCGTCCATGTGCCCAAGGATGCCTACCCGCTGGAGGTGGTCGCCCAGCAATGGCAGTGGGCTTATCGCTTTCCCGGAAAGGACGGCCAGCTCGGCCGTGCTGATGTGAAGTGGGTCGATGCGGCCAATCCGCTGGGCCTGGACCCGAAGGACCCCAACGGCCAGGACGATGTGCTGATCAGGAACAACGAGGTGCGCCTGCCGCTGGACCGCCCGGTGAAGGTGCTGCTGCGCTCGAAGGACGTGCTGCACAACTTCTACATCCCGCAGATACGCGGAAAGATGGACATGGTCCCGGGGATGGTGTCGCACTTCTGGTTCACCCCGACGGTACTCGGCAAGTACGAAATCCTCTGTGCGGAGTTCTGCGGCGTCGGGCATTTCAATATGCGCGGGATGCTGCTGGTCGAGCCGCCCGATATCTTCCAGCAATGGCTGGCGGGCCAGCCGACCTTTGCCGATACCCTGGCCGCTGCCAGCAAACCCAGCCAGGGAAATTTGATCGAAACCGGTCGCCAGCTGGCGGAAACCCACGGCTGCCGCGCCTGTCACAGCCAGGATGGCAGTACGAGCCTGGGGCCGGGGTGGAAGGAACTCTACGGCCGTGATGAAAAACTGGTGGACGGCAGCAGCGTGAAGGTGGACGAGGCTTATCTGAAGGAGTCCATCCTCGATCCCAAGGCCCGCCTGGTGCAGGGCTTTCCGCCTGTGATGGTGCCCTATACTTTCAGCCAGGATGAGCTGGCTGCCCTGGTGGCCTTCATCAAGTCACTGAGTGCGGCCGGACAGAAAGAGCAGGGCGGAGCCGGCGCCGCAGGCGAGGGTGGCGATGCCGCTGAACAGGGGCAGCGAGTGGCCCAGTCGCTCGGTTGCCTGGCCTGTCACAGCCTCGATGGCAGCAAGGGCATAGGCCCCACATGGCAGGGTCTGTACGGCAAGGAGCAGACGCTTGCCGACGACCGCAAGGTGAAAGCGGACGACGCTTATCTCAGGGAGTCCGTGCTCAAACCCGAAGCCTCGCTGGTCAAGGGCTACGCGCCGGTCATGCCGGTCTTCAAGCTCAGTGACCAGGAACTGAATGCAGTGATCGCCTTCATCAAGTCCAGGGCGAATCCCGACGCCGCAAGGCAGGAACAGGCGCCGTAGCTCCAGAAGGACTCCGACTCGTTACCGGAGGAGATCCGATGGCTTACGTCGAACATGCCGAAGCTGATGTGCTGCACGAGCCCAGCAGCTTTTTCTTCCGCTACATCTGGAGCCAGGACCACAAGGTCATTGCCGTCCAGTACTCCCTGACCGCGATTTTCGTTGGCGTGGTCGCGCTGGTGTTGTCCGGGCTGATGCGCCTGCAGATCGGCTTCCCCGGCAGCCTGGAATTCATGGACCCGAGCGCCTACTACCAGGCGATGACCATGCACGGAATGATCATGGTGATCTACCTGCTGACGGCGCTGTTCCTCGGTGGTTTCGGCAACTACCTGATCCCGCTGATGGTCGGCGCGCGGGACATGGTCTTCCCGTACGTCAACATGCTCAGTTTCTGGTTCTACCTGCTGGCGGTGCTGGTGCTGCTGGCCAGCTTCTTCGTCCCGGGCGGGCCCACCGGGGCGGGCTGGACGCTCTATCCACCGCAGGCGATTACCGGAGGCACGCCGGGCATGGAGTGGGGCATCGTGCTGATGCTGGTGTCCCTGGCGATCTTCATCGTCGCCGCCACCATGGGCGGCCTGAACTACGTGACCACGGTGCTGCAGGCACGTACCCACGGCATGACGCTGTTTCGCATGCCGCTCGCGGTGTGGGGCATCTTCATGGCCTCGATTCTCGCGCTGCTGGCCTTCCCGGCACTGTTCGTCAGTGCGGTGATGATGCTCTTCGACCGCTTGCTGGGTACCAGCTTCTTCATGCCAGCGGTGATTTCCATGGGCCAGCAACTGGATCACCAGGGCGGTAGCCCGATCCTCTTCCAGCACCTGTTCTGGTTCTTCGGCCACCCCGAGGTGTACATCGTCGCGCTGCCGGCCTTCGGCCTCGTTTCCGACCTGATCAGCACCCATGCGCGGAAGAACATCTTCGGCTACCGGATGATGGTCTGGGCCATCATCGCCATCGGCGTGCTGAGCTTCGTGGTCTGGGCGCACCACATGTACGTCAGTGGGATGAACCCGTATTTCGGCTTCTTCTTCGCGGTCACCACCCTGGTCATCGCCGTACCCACCGCCCTCAAGGTCTACAACTGGACGCTGACGCTCTGGCATGGCGACATCCACCTGACTGTGCCGATGCTCTTCGCCCTGGCGTTCATCGTGACCTTCCTGGTGGGCGGCCTGACCGGGCTCTTCCTCGGCAATGTGATCGTCGACATCCCGCTGTCGGACACCTACTTCGTGGTGGCGCACTTCCACATGGTGATGGGCGTGGCGCCAGTGCTGGTCGTCTTCGGCTCCATCTATCACTGGTTCCCGAAGATCACCGGCAGGATGCTGAACGACACGCTTGGCAAGCTGCACTTCTGGATCACCTTCCTCGGCACCTACGCCATTTTCTTCCCCATGCACTACCTGGGCTTCCTGGGGATGCCGCGGCGTTACTACGCCTACCCGGACTACGCCTTCATCCCTCAGTCCGCCCAGGACCTGAATGCCTTCATCACCGTGGTGGCGTTGTTCGTGGGCGTGTCGCAACTGCTGTTCCTGTTCAACCTGGGTTGGAGCACCTTCAAGGGCCGACCCGCCGGCGGAAACCCGTGGAAGGCCGCCAGCCTCGAATGGCAAACGCCGGACACGCCTCCGGTGCATGGCAACTGGCGGGAGAAACTGCCGGTGGTGCACCGCTGGGCCTATGACTACAGCGTGCCGGGTATCGAGCAGGACTTCGTGCCGCAGACCGTCTCGGAGGAAGAACTGCAGCGCATGCGCGAGGCGCAAGGCAAGCCGGCGCCCGTGGAGAAACGACCATGAGCACGCAACTCTGGAAACACGCAGGAGGTGCCGAACCCGGTGGTTGGAGTCCAGGCGATGCCCATGGACCCGACGCGTCGATCCAGGATCGCTACCGCACCGCGAAAGTCGGCCTGGCGGTGTTCCTGGGCGTGGTGACGGCGCTGTTCCTGCTGTTCCTGCTGGCCTTCATCATCCGCTCCCAGGTGTCGGACTGGCGTCCGCTGACCGATCCGCTGGCGCCGTTGGCCCACCCGTGGATGCTCTGGGTGAATACAGCGTTGCTGGCACTCGGCAGCGGCTGTTTGCAATGGGCCAAGGTGGCTGGGGAACGCAACCAGGCGAGCACGGCGGGTCTGGCGTTCCTTCTCGGTGGTGCCTTTGCCGTGGCGTTCCTGGCGGGCCAGCTCTGGGTCTGGCAGCAATTCGCCGCCTTTGGGTACTTCGTTTCGGGCAATCCGGCCAACAGTTTCTTCTATCTGTTGACCGGCCTGCATGGAGTGCACCTGGCTGGTGGCCTGGTGGCCTGGGCGATGGTCGGACTACGCATGCTGCGCCCCGGCCCGAGCGAACGGCTGCGGACCGGCATGGCGTTGTGTGCGTTCTACTGGCACTACCTGCTGGGGTTGTGGCTGGTGCTTTTCGCGCTGCTCACCAGCACCCCGGAAACCTACCAGGCCATCGCGGCCTTCTGCGGACTGAGGTGAGGCCATGGCCACTACACGGGAGAATGCGGCCCCCAGCACCTGGCGCACCGTAGCCAGCGATTGGTCCTCGGATCGCGACGCCTTCAAGCAGGTGCCTTGGGGCAAGGCGATGATGTGGATCTTCCTGCTCAGCGACACCTTCATCTTCACCTGCTTCCTCACCGGCTACATGTCGGTGCGCATCAGCACCACCGCCACCTGGCCCAATCCGAGCGAAGTCTTCGCCCTGACCATCGGCGGCGCGAGCATTCCCCTGATCCTCATCGCCATCATGACCTTCGTGCTGATCAGCAGCAGCGGCACCATGGCCATGGCGGTGAACTTCGCCTACCGCCGCGAACGGGTACGCTGCGCAGCCCTGATGCTGGCCACCGCAGCGTGTGGCGCCACCTTCGTCGGCATGCAGGCGTTCGAATGGAGCAAGCTCATTTCCGAAGGCGTGCGGCCGTGGGGCAACCCGATGGGTGCGGCGCAATTCGGCGCCTGCTTCTTCATGATCACCGGCTTCCACGGACTGCACGTGTCGGTTGGCGTCATCTATCTCTGCACCGTGGCCTTCAAGGTGCTACGTGGGGACTACGAGCAACGCGGGAACTACCAGATCGTCGAAATCGCCGGGCTCTACTGGCACTTCGTGGACCTGGTCTGGGTCTTCATCTTCGCGTTCTTCTACCTGTGGTAGAGCAGGGGAGAAATCAGATGGCGCATGCACAGGGTCAACAACATCCGATCAGCCTGTACCTGAAGATCTGGGGGCTGCTGTTCATCCTCAGCACCCTGTCCTACCTGGTGGACTATTTCCACTTCACCGGGTATTTCCGCTGGTCGATGATCATCGTCCTGATGCTGCTGAAGGCGGGGTTGATCGTCTCGATCTTCATGCACATGGCATGGGAGCGCCTGGCTCTGGTCTACGCGATCCTGGTGCCGCCGCTGTGCCTGCTGGTGCTGGTGGGGCTGATGGCCGCCGAGGCGGATTACGTGCTTTTCACCCGAGGAACGTTCCTGGGGCAGTAGGTTGCGGGTGTTTGAGTTCATTGCGTTCGGTTCGCGGCAGGACTGCGTCCTGCTTGGCGAATGAATTCGCCCCCACAGGAATGTGCCGATCCATTTGTGGGAGCGAATTCATTCGCGATTGGCCAGCGAAGCTGGCCCGTAGGGTGGATGGCGCTTTTTTCATCCACCAAGCGGCGTAACCAAACACGCGGTACCGCTATGTTGGGCCTCGTTCCTCGGACCAACCTACGGCAGGACTGCGTCCTGCTTCGCGAATGAAATCGCTCCTACAGAGGCTGCGTATGGGAATCCCTCTCCCAGAGCCTAGATGGTCCGCTTGAACTGATGCCACCGATGCAGCCAGGAAACGATCCAGTGCGGCGAGGCGGAGCCGGTGCCGGCGAGACGGAGCTGCGGGTGGTGATTGATGACCCGGTCGAGTACGGATTCCTGATCCGGGTCCACATCCACGAAGAAGATGTGCTCGCCTTCTTTGACCTTCTCCTTCAGGTTGCGGAAGTGCGCGTTGGGTACCTGGATGCCGAAGAAGCCGCCTTCCCAGATGCAGAAGCCCAGGATGACCACCGCAAGGAACACGAAAGGTACCCATCCCGCCGGTGTGTCGGTCCAGCCCGCCAGCCAGGCGCCCAGGAGCACCAGCGCGGCCAGTGGTACGCCGATCAGCGCGCCAATCTCGCCGGAGTGGACGACATCCTGCTTCATGAAGGAATTCACATCATGGAGATGGTGCTGTTCGACGTCGGCGTCCTTGTCGCTCAGCACATGGATCTGCTCGGTATTGATGCCATTGGCCTCGAGTTCGGACTCGAGGGTTTCCAGGTCATCGAGGTTGTTGCTGATGTAGTAGTGCCTATTCATGACTCACCTCCGGATACTGGTTCGAAGTGGTCGTTCGCCTCCCGCAATCGATGGCTTTATTCCCGATGGTTATCCTCGAGCCCTGGCTGAAAATCCAGGGTTCTTTCACTGGAAAATTATAGCATCCGGGATTTTTGTCGAAGGCCTGTAGCCCTTGAAGCACGCGGCCTTGGCCGATGACTTGCCCGCCCAGATGGTGGTCCTTGTCTAAACTGCTGATTGAACAGCTGGCGTGGCAACGCACGAGTCAGGAGGGTTGCTAGATGAATACATTGACCATCAAGAGCTGGTGCAAACCCCAGGGCGCGGAGAAGTCCGTTCCGATGGGGGATCTGCACTTCCACCTAAACAATGCCGATCATCTGCTACTCGAGGAAGCGGAAGAGCACCTGCAGCAAACCCATGAGCCGGACATGATGATCGATGCCGACATGGCGCACATGGAGCTGGTCACGCCCAGCGAGTGCGGTTCGCTTTCGGACCTGCAGTTCCGCGTCTTTCTCAGCAAGGACGATGACCGTGGGCTGTTCCACCTGGTGGGGCACCGCGAAAGCGACGGCAGCCTGGTGTACACCAACACGGTGATGATCGATCAGTTGGGCTGACGGCAACACGAGCAAGGGCGCGGATGAAGCCGAACGAACCACGCCCTTGTCATCCACCTCAGCAAGGCTCCAACTCGTCTGAGTCCGAGGGTGAGACACGTGGATCGACTGTCGTCCTTGCTGAGCAATTTCAGCCTGCATGCCTCGACCTTCTTCAGTGGCGGCTTCTGCGGCGTGGCTGCCTACCCCGGCGAAGTCCCTCGCGGCTATCTGCACCTGCTGCGCGCAGGACGTGTGACGCTGGCTTCGAGCCATGGCGAGGGAATTGTGGTCGATGCGCCGAGCCTGTGGCTGATGGGAAGGCCCGTGGCTCACCGCATGAGCGCCAGCGACGAGGACGGCGCTGAGCTGGTGTGCGCCACCCTCGAGTTCGACGGCGGCATCGACAACCCGTTATCGCGGGCACTTCCGGATTACCTGCTGCTGCCCCTGTCTTCCGTGCCGAGCATTGCTGGCGTCATCGATTGGCTGTTCAGCGAGGCCTTCGGCGACGATTGCGGGCGCGAAGCCGTGCTCGATCGCCTCTTCGAACTCACGGTCATCCAGCTCCTGCGCCATCTGATGGACAGCAACCAACTGTCCGGCGGCATGTTGGCAGGGTTGGCGAACCCGCGTCTGGCCAAGGCGATGACCCTGATGCACGAGGCCCCCGCGAAACCCTGGTCGGTGGCCGATCTCGCCCTGGCCGCCAACATGTCCCGCGCCAGCTTCGCCGCGCAGTTCCGCGAGATGGTGGGCATCACGCCGGCGGATTACCTGGTGAGCTGGCGCGTGAGCCTTGCGCAGAAGCGTCTGCGGGAAGGTCGGCCCATTGCGCTGATCGCCGACGAGGTGGGATACGAAAGCCCATCCGCCCTGGCCAGGGCCTTCCGCCGCAAGGTGGGCGCCAGCCCGAGGGAGTGGGTACAGCGGCTGGATTGAGCCACTTTGTATGTTCGTGTGTCCGTCCCGCTGCCATACACGTGCGCTTTCAGAAGCCGCCGAGTCCCGACACAACGTCGGCAGATGCCGTGGATAGGGTGAAGCCACCCAATCTTTCACCCGGAGGCACCTGCCATGTTGAACCTACGAACCCTCACTGTCGCTGCGGCACTGCTGGCGATCACCGGTCTTGCCCAGGCGCATGAGGAGAAGCCCCAGGCCAGCTGGCAGAACGGCATCCACCGCACGGACCTCACCCGCCATGACCTGGAAGTACCTGGATACGAAGCCATCCAGGTGCGCGTGGACTTCGAGCCGGGCGTCGCCTCACCCCGGCATTCCCACCCAGGCGCGGAAGTCGCCCACGTAATATCCGGCACCTTCGAGTACCAGCTGGAAGGGCGTCCAAACGTCATCCTCAAGGCTGGAGAGTCCCTGTTCATCCCCGCGGGCACCGCCCATGTCGCGACGAACGTCGGCAAGGACAAGGCATCGGAGCTGGCGACTTACATCGTGCAGAAAGGTAAGCCGTTGCTGAAGTTGGAGCAGTAGCCAGGACGAACTTCGGCGGCTCTTGTATTTGTAGGAGCGAGCTTGCTCGCGAAAGGTCGTGCTCGGCCTGTTCGCGAGCAAGCTCGCTCCTACACAAATGCGCCTCGGGTTCTGCAAGAATATGCGTCGAATATTTCCCTGCACCGAGATGCCATGTTGTCCTTTTCGTATTCCAATTCCTGCCACAGGGCGCAGCCATGACCGGCGCTATCGAGCTGGTCGAAACCGGCCCCGAGCACATGGAGCTGATCCGCAACCTGTATCAGTTCTACGCCTACGAGTCCTCGGACTGGGAACAGGAAGACGTCGAAGTCGACGGTCGCTTCTACATCCATGACGAGCATCTGGCGCGCTACTGGCAGGAGCCGCTCTGGAGCGCGCACCTGATCCTGGTGGACGGGTTCATCGCCGGGTTCCTGCTGATCGAGCGAAGCGAACTGCCCGGGATCGATGCCCTCGAACTGGCGGACCTGTTCATCCTCAAGAAGTACCGGCGCCAGGGTGTCGGCCGCGCCGTGGCCACGCAGGTGCTGACCAGCGGAACCAACGACTGGCTGGTGCGTTTCTACCCGCAGGACGAAATCGCCCTGGCGTTCTGGCGCACCGTGCTGGCCGAGCTTGAGCGACCGGTGCACGAGATCGCCCTGGATGATGATCCGCAATTGCTGAATTACCGGGTGACGCGCACGACTCACTGAGGGCGCGTTGCAAGTTGTACGGCCGGATCATAAGGCTGTCATTTTCGATCATTGAGCCAGGTATTTCCGGGTCGTATCGTCCTTCCAGCCCCCGACACGGGTGCGCCGATGCGCGCCTGACGGGCTTCCAGAAGAAGAACAATCGAGAGGAAGTGACGATGTCCGAACTGAACCTGCAACCCCAGGCCGCTGCCTCGCTGCAACGCTGGCACGAGATGGTCGAGCAGCAGGATCTTTCCGCGTTGCCGGAATTGCTGGCGGCGAATGTGGTGTTCCGCTCGCCCATGGCGCACACCCCTTATCCGGGGCCCATGGTGGTCTCGACCATCCTCAATACCGTGCTCAAGGTTTTCAACGACTTCACCTATCACCGCCAACTGGCGACCGCCGATGGCCTTGGCGTGGTGCTGGAGTTCAGCGCACACGTCGATGGGCGCGACCTGAAGGGCATCGACATGATCCACTTCGACGAGCAGGGCAAGATCGTCGATTTCGAGGTGATGGTTCGCCCCATGAGCGGCCTGCAGGCGCTCGGCGCAGAAATGGGACGACGCCTGGGCGCCTATCTGGCGGAAGCCAAGGCTGCCGTCTGAGGGCGTGGCACGGGCCATGAGATAGTCCATGGCCCGTGCGCGCCGTCAATTCCGCCCGGCGATCCAGCGGCGATAGCGTCGCGTCCGGGACGAGGTCGAAACCTGCTGCCCCAGCAGGGCGATCAGCGGCGAAACATTCGGTCGCGTGGCGCGCCCCTTGCTCAACCGTTGCAACTGGTACTTCACCACCGCCATGTTGGCCATGGCGCCGAGTGTCTTGTTCTTCCAGGTGATGGGGCGCAGGGCAGGGGCGCTGTCGCCACCGTTCGACCACTCCCGCGGCAGATTCGGATTGATTGAAAGCGCCGTGGCCATTCCGGCCAGGGCGATCCCGCTCTGGATGACTTTCTCCGCCACGGCCCGCCGCCGGATGCCGCCGGTGACCATCAATGGCATCCGCGCAACGGCTGCGATGCTTTCAGCGAATTCGAGGAAGTAGGCCTCGCGGGCGAGGGTGCGGCCATCGCGAGCCTGGCCTTGCATGGCCGGGGCTTCATAGCTGCCACCGGATAGCTCGACCAGGTCCACCCGATGCTCGTTGAGCATGGCGACCACGCTGCGCGCATCCTCCGGGCTGAAGCCGCCGCGTTGGAAGTCCGCCGAGTTCAGTTTCACCGACACCACGAACCCCGGCGACACCGCGTCACGAACGCCCTGGACGATGTCGATGAGCAGGCGTGCGCGATTCTCGATGGAACCGCCCCAGCGATCCTGGCGCTTGTTGCTGATCGGCGAGAGGAACTGGCTGAGCAGGTAGCCATGCGCGGCGTGAATCTGCACGCCGTTGAATCCGCTGCGTTCGGCCAGTTGCGCGGCAGTGACGAAGCGACTGCGCACTTCCTCGATATCCGCTTCGGACATTTCGCGGGGCACACGGAACTGGTTGGAGAACTTGCCCAGGTCCAGCGGCACGGCGGAGGGTGCCAGGGTCGGCTGGCCCAGGGCGGCCGGCGTCTGTCGGCCCGGATGGTTGATCTGCATCCAGACCTGGGCACCACGCGAGCGGGCGACCTCGGCCCAGCGCCGGAAGTGCTCGAGGTGGCTGTCCGTTTCCAGCACCACGCCACCGGGGCCGGTCATGGCGCGGCCATCCACCATCACATTGCCGGTGATGATCAGGCCGGCACCACCATCGGCCCAATGCTGGTAGAGGCGCAGCAGCTCTGCGGACGGCGCATGGTTGTCGTCGGCCATGTTTTCTTCCATGGCCGCCTTGGCCAGGCGGTTGGGTATCCGGGCGCCATTGGGCAATGCAAGTGGTTCGAACAGGCTCATCGGTAGCTCCTCTTCTGCGGAGCCAGAATCCTAAGTTTAAAGTTAACTTTAATGTCAATAGGTCAGGGCGAATGCTCGGGCAAGGGCTGGAATGACCCGCAACGGGTGCCGTGAAAGCCCGTAGACGCGCGGGCAGGTGCCGGACGTATCCCAATGTATCCAGGCCCCGATCTTCATCGAGTCGCTTACAAATGCTTTTTCCTCCAGATACGTCACGGATACACGGCTGAGGCGAAATGGCCACACCCGAACGAGGCCAGCCCAGGCGCCTCGCTCCAGGGTCCCAATAGCCCTTGTGGCAAGCCTCGCGCGCCTTGGTCGCGCAACGAATCCGGAGAAATGCCATGTCTCGCCCCCAGTTCTCGAACAAGACCCGTATTGGCCTGATCGCTGTCGCCCTGGCTGGCGGCATGCAGATGACTTCTGCCTTTGCCGTTGAGGCACTGCCCCAGGGCTACATGCTCGCCGCTGCCGACAAGTCCGCTGAAGGCAAGTGTGGCGAAGGCAAATGTGGTGCGGCGGAAGCCAGCGGTTCCAAGGCCGCCGAAGGCAAGTGCGGTGAAGGCAAGTGCGGTGCCGCCGAAGCAAGCAACACCAAGGCGGCCGAAGGCAAATGTGGCGAAGGCAAGTGCGGCGATGCCTCCTTCGCGCGCACCGATACCGATGACGACGGCCTGGTATCGCGCAAGGAACTCCTGACCGTGGCGCCGAAGGGCGAAGCGGAGTTCATTGCGATGGACACCAACAAGGACGGCTTCCTGTCCGAAGGCGAGGTTTACAAGTTCCGCAGCAACCAGTACCTGTCCAACGGCAAGAAAGTCCCCACCGAGCTGTTCACCAAGATGAGCCAGGCCAAGAACTGATCCTCGCGTCCTGATCCATCTCCCCGGTGTCGAGCGCCGGGGAGGTTCCTCACCTTCGGGAGAACACCCATGAACGCTGCTGCCTTCCCCCAGGGCGCAGGCCTTGGCTTGCGCCGTGCCTTGTTGCCCGAGCTACTGGCGATGGATGCCGGTGCCGTGGATTTCCTCGAGTGCGCCCCGGACAACTGGATCCATGTCGGTGGACACCACGGAGACGCCCTGGCGCGCCTGTCCGAGCGCTTCCCGCTGGCTTGCCATGGCCTCTCGCTTTCCCTCGGCGGCCCGGCACCACTGGATCGCGAGCTGCTGCGGCGCATCCGCGAGTTCCTCGACGGACACAAGGTCGCGTTCTTCAGTGAGCACCTGAGTTACTGCTCGGACGATGGCCAGCTCTACGATCTGCTGCCGCTGCCTTTTACCGACGAGTCGGTACGCCATGTCGCCGCGCGCATCCGCCAGACCCAGGACGCCCTGGAACGACGCATCGCCGTGGAGAACATTTCCTACTACGCCGCGCCCTACCAGGCCCTGCGGGAGATCGATTTCCTCCGCGCGGTGTTGGAGGAGGCCGACTGCGACTTGCTGTTGGACGTCAACAACCTCTACGTCAACTCGATCAACCACGGTTACGACGCCAGCGAGTACATGGCTGCTCTGCCGGCGGAGCGGGTCGTCTACCTGCATGTGGCGGGTCATTACGACGAAGCGCCGGACCTGAAGATCGACACCCATGGCGCCACAGTGAAGGGCGACGTCTGGTCGCTGCTGGAACAGGCCTACCAGCGCTTCGGTGCGCTGCCGACGCTGCTGGAGCGTGACTTCAATTTCCCGCCATTGGCGGAGCTGCTGCGCGAGGTCGAACAGATTCGCGTACGCCAACAGGCAGCCCTTTCGTGGCCGGAGGTGCGCCGTGCATGAAGTCCTGCATGAACAGCTGATGAGCATGGCGCGTCATGTGCGCGACCCGCAGAACAATGCCCCGCCTCCCGGTATCGAACCGCGCCGCCTGGCTGTGTACCGCCGGTTGTTCTTCGGCAATGTGGACTCGCTGCTCGCGGGCTGCTTTCCGGTCATCCGCGCCAGCCTCGGTGCGCAGCGCTGGCAGGCCCTGATCGAGGCCTTCTTTGCCGATTACCGCTGCCAGACGCCGCTGTTCACTGAAATCTCCGGTGAGTTCGTCAGCTATCTGGAGGAGGGCGGCGCCGACGCGCTCGAACTGCCGGCCTGGCTGCCGGAACTGGCCCATTACGAGTGGGTGGAAGCCGCGCTGCTCCTCAGCGACAGCAGCGAACCGGATCATGACCCCGAGGGCAGCCTGCTCGACGGTACTCCTGTGCTGTCCAGCCTGGCCTGGCCGCTGGCCTATCAGTGGCCGGTGAGCGAGATCGGTCCCGACTTCTTGCCGAACGACGTGCCTGATCAGCCGACCCTGGTGCTGGCACGGCGCGGTGTCTACAAGAACATCCACTTCTCGCGCCTGGCACCGCTTGCCCATGCGCTGCTCATGTCCCTGCAGGAGCGTGACTGCTCCGGCCATGAACATCTCCACGCCCTGGCCGAGGCCATAGGCGTGCACAGCGAGGACCTGCTGCCGCAAGGCCTGGCCCTGCTGGAAAACCTGCGCGCCCAGGGCGTGGTGCTTGGCACCCGTATCTGAGGCGCAGACAAATGCCGGCGTCCGCCGGCGCTACCTTCCCTGTACCCAGGAAACACATTGATGACCGCAATCCTGCAAAGCACCCTCTATACCGCCCAGACGCGCACCACCGGTGGCCGCGATGGTCGCGGTGAATCCTCCGACGGCGAGCTGAACGTGCTCCTGAGCCCGCCTAATTCGGGGCGACCGGGAACCAATCCGGAGCAACTGCTGGGCGTCGGCTGGTCGGCCTGCTTCATCGGTGCCCTGCGCCGCGCCGGTCAGAGCCTGCAAATCCGTCTGCCGGACGATGTGGCGGTGGTCGCTGACATCGCCCTGGGCAACACCGCCGACGGCGGCTTTGCCCTGGCGGCGAAGCTGCGGGTGGAACTGCCGGGCCTGGCGAGCGATGACAAAGCCCGCCTGGTCGAAATGGCACACCAGCTCTGCCCGTATTCCAAGGCAACCCGCGACAACATCGAGGTGACCTTCGACATTCCCTGATCGAATTCGGCCAGCCCAAAGCCCGCGTGCCGAGAGCACGCGGGCTTTTTTCATTGCGGTGGCAATGTTGGGCCTCGTTCCTCGGACCAACCTACGGCAGGACTACGTCCTGCATGGCGAATGAATTCGCCCCTACGAAGAGCCGCCGAATGGCAGGCTGTTCGCTGTAGGAGCGAATTCATTCGCGATTGGCCAGCGAAGCTGGCCCGTAGGGTGGATAGTGCTCTTCTATCCACCAATTCTTGCAGGCAGGTACCGCCTCAGTCTGCGGCACTTAGCTCCAGCCGTGCGCAGAGGCCGCCGCCGTCGCGGTTCGCCAAGGTCAGGCGTGCGCCCAGTGCCTGGCTCAGTTGCTGGGCGATGGCCAGGCCAAGGCCGGTGCCGCCGGTGGTGCGGTTGCGCGAGCTTTCCACGCGATAGAACGGCTTGAAGACCTCCTGCAGGTCCTCTTCGGCGATGCCCGGTCCATTGTCATTCACCAGCACCTGTACCTTGCCGTGCGCATCTCGTTGCACGGCCACCTGCGCGCTGCCGCCAAACTTCAGCGCGTTGTCGATCAGGTTGCTGAGCACTCTGCGGAAAGCATGGGGGCGGGTCTCCAGCAGCAGGCCGCTAAAGCCAGCGAGGGTCACTGCCTGTCCGCTGTCCTGGTAATCGCACACGAGGCTGTCGAGGAAGGCATCGAGGTCGACCCGGCACAGCGCTTCGCTGGCACCGTCCATGCTGCGGGCGTAGGCAACGCCTTCACGCACCAGATGCTGCATTTCGTTCAGGTCGCTCCACAGCTTCTCGCGCTCCGGGGAGGGGTCCATCTGCTCCACACGCAGTTTCATCCGCGTGATGGGGGTCTGCAGGTCGTGGGAGATGGCGGCCAGCAACTGCATGCGCTCTTTCAGGTACGCACCGATGCGTCCTTGCAACGCATTGAAAGCGCGGGCCGCGTAGGAGACTTCCTGAGGACCGCGCTCGTCGAGTTCGGGGCCGGGCGTGTCCGGGTCGAGATGGTCCACGGCCTCTGCGAGACGGGTAAGCGGACGGATCGCCATGCGGACTGCCAGCCAGGTGCAAAAAAGCAGTACCGCCAATTGCAGGATCAGCATCACCGGCAGCCACTGGGCCATCGGAATGGGGCCCGGAGTGACGTCCACCGTCAACGGGCGGCCGTCGCTCAATGTCAGGTGCGCCTGGAAATGCGGCCGCGGGCCGGGAATGTTTTCGAAACGCAGCGGATAACGCTGGCCGATCGCCTCTGCAATGGAACTGGCCGCCATGTGGGGCTGGGTCATGTCCATGGGCTCGCCCGGCGTACCCGCATCGAGCCGATAGCGGTAATTGCGCCGCTCCAACAGCGACAACCAGGTGGCACGCTCCTCCGCCGGCAAGCGGTCGATCAGCGCCACGGCAGTGCTCACGTCGTGTTCGAGGTTGCCGAGCATGACGTCGCGCCCGGTCTGGTAGCGCTCGTAGAACTGCGAGGCGAACGACATCCCGTAGGCCAGCACCAGCCCCGTGAGGAAAATCAGCGCCAGGCGGGCGGCCAGGGTGGTTGGCCAGCGGGGCAGGGCCATCACGTCGTGGGCTCGATCAGTTGCACGGGTAGCGAGAAGACATAGCCCTCGCTGCGCACCGTCTTGATGTAGGCGGATTCGCGCGCATCGTCCTGCAGGCGTTGACGCAGACGGCTCACCAGCAGGTCGATGGAGCGGTCGAACACGTCAGCCTCGCGGCCCTGGGTGAGGTTGAGCAATTGCTCGCGGCTGAGCACGCGCTGCGGGTGATCGAGGAATACCCGCAGCAGTCGATACTCCGCGCCGCTCAGGGCGACCAGCGTACCTTCGTCATCCAGCAGGTGGCGCGCGGTGGTGTCCAGGCGCCATTTGCCGAAGCCGATCAACCGGCTGCTTTCGCTGATCTGCAAGTTCGGCGGCAGCATGCGGGTGCGGCGGATCACGGCGTTGATCCGCGCCAGCAGTTCACGGGCCGAGAAGGGCTTGGTCAGGTAGTCGTCGGCGCCCATTTCCAGGCCGATGATGCGGTCGGTCTCTTCGTTGCGCGCTGTCAGCATCAGCACCGGGGTCGCCTTGTGCTTGCCCACGCGCAGTTCGCGGCACAGGCGCAGGCCGTCATCGCCGGGCATCATGATGTCGAGGACGATCAGGTCGACGGTATTGGCCTCGAGGAAGGCGCGCATCTGCCGGCCATCGGCCGCCAGACTGACGCGCAGGCCATTCTTCTTCAGGTAATTGCCGACGAGTTCGCGAATCTCCCGGTCGTCGTCAACGACCAGGATGTGATCGACATGGTCCATGGAAAAACCTCGTTAGTGGCTGTTCGACGCCCAGTGTATCGGGCATTCCCGCGCTTGCCCGCCACCCTTTGTATTTCACTGTATCCGCCGCGCTTGCTGATACCTGCCAGCGCAATCCCGGTCGGCACCGGACACATCGTCGATACCTCCCCGCAATGAAATGGGTACCCAGCGGATGCCCCCTTGCATCCGTCCCTTTACTCAATCGGTCGGGAGATCAGCATGAAACTCGCAACCCTGGGCACCGCCGTTTTGCTGGCAGCCACCTTCAATGCCATCAGCGTTACGGCGCAGGCCGCCGACAGCGTCAAGCCGGAGCCGTACCGTTACGGAACGCACCTGGATGTCAGCAAAGTAGTGTCGCTGCGCGAGGCACCCTCGGTTCTATGCCAGGTGGTCGATGCGCGCATGGATTACCTGGACTCCAAGGGCAAGCTGCACAGCCTGGAATACCGCAAGCATGCCAGCGTCTGCGGCAACGAAAACTGACACTCGACGCCTGACTCCGTCCCGGTGATTACCGGGCCACATCTGCCACCGAGGTGCCTATGCTGCTCGTTGCCTTTCTAGGCGGGGTGTTGACCCTGTTCAGCCCCTGCGTACTGCCTGTCCTGCCCTTGTTGTTCTCCCGTGCCGGCGGTCCCGCCTGGTTGCCACTGCTGACACTGACAGGGCTGGCCTCCGGTTTTGCCGTACTCGCCAGCCTCGCGGTGGTTTCCAGTGAATGGGTGATCAACGCCAGCCAGTGGGGGCGCTATCTCGCCCTGGTGTTGCTGGCCGCCTCGGCGGCGGCCCTGCTTTCTTCGCGAATTGGCACCTGGCTGTCGCGCCCCTGGGTGTGGTTGGGCGACCGCCTGCAAGGCGATGCCCGCAGCCTGCCGCCAGCGCTTTCGGCCTGGCTGATGGGTTTTGCCGCCGGCCTGCTCTGGGCGCCCTGTGCCGGCCCCATTCTGGGTTTGATCCTGTCCGGTGCCATGCTCAACGGCGCCAGTGCCTCCACCAGTCTGCTGCTGCTCAGCTATGGGCTCGGCGGTGCCGTGGCGATGGGAGGGCTGATCTTCCTCGGGCGTGGCGTGTTCGAGCGGGCGAAGCTGTCGTTGGGCGCGGTGGAATGGCTGCGTCGCGGCGCCGGTGCAGTGGCGTTGCTGGCGGTCGTCGGCATTGCCACGGGCACCACTGACCAGCTGTCCGGCGTGGGGTCTTCCCGGCTGGCGGCCGAACTTGAGCGCAAGGTGATCGAGGGTGTTCCTGCCGTGCTGGAGAGCGTGGTAGGCAGTGCCCGTGCGGACAGCATCGAACAACTGCCAGACCTGGGCGCCATGCCATCGCTGCAGGGAGCGACCCAGTGGCTCAACGGCCCGCCGCTCAGCAACGAACAACTGCTTGGCAAGGTGGTGCTGGTGGACTTCTGGACCTTCGACTGCATCAACTGCCGCAACAGCCTGCCGTACGTGAACCAGTGGGCCGCGCGTTACGCCGACAAGGGCCTGGTGGTGATCGGTGTGCACACGCCCGAATACCCCTTCGAACGGAAGATCGACAACGTGCGTGAGGCGATCGATCGCCTGGGCGTCAAGCACCCGGTGGCCGTCGACAATCAGTACCGCATCTGGAATGCCTTCACCAACCAGTACTGGCCGGCGCATTACTTCATCGATGCCAACGGGCGCGTCCGTCACCTGCATATCGGTGAAGGCGACTATGACGACCAGGAGGCGATCATCCAGAAGCTGCTGCAGGAACGAGCGGAAGCGGGGAAGACCGCAAGCTGATCTGATCCAGGTGCGCGGCTGCAGGAGGCGCCGCGCAATACCTGGTGGTAAAGGTGTTTTGGAGGGACTTGCCCGAGATGGTAGGTTCCTCCGCCCTTATCCATGATCGAAGGACGACCTCTATGCGCCCGACAGGAACGTGCCGCGCACAGATTTTCTTGTTGAGCCTTGCAGCATTGCTCGGCGGCCAGGCCATGGCGAAGGATGCGCCGGAAGCCATCGACGCCAGCGTCGATCAGGCCGCCCGCCAGGTGATGCAGCAGTACGGCATTCCGGGCCTGGCCATTGGCGTCATCGCCCAGGGCGAGCGACGCTTCTACAACTATGGCGTGGCATCGAAGGCCACCGGCGAGGCTGTCACCGGCGACACGCTGTTCGAAGTGGGCTCCATCAGCAAGACCCTGACCGTGACCTTGGCCACCTACGCAGCAGCCAGTGGCAAGTTGTCGCTCACCGACAGCCCGAGCAACTACCTGCCGGCGCTCAAGGGCAGCCGGATGGACCAGGTGACGCTGCTCAATCTCGCCACCCATACCGCTGGCGGCTTTCCTCTGCAATTGCCCGATGACGTCCGCAACGAACGCCAGTTGATGGACTACTTCAGCGCCTGGAAACCCCAGTTCGCTCCGGGCACCTACCGCACCTATGCCAACCCCAGCATCGGACTGCTGGGTGTGATTGCCGCCAAGAGCCTGGGCGTGCCCTATGCCCAGGCGATGGAACGCGACCTGCTGCCAAAGCTCGGCATGGGTAACACCTGGATCGACGTGCCAGCCAGTGCGATGCCGCATTACGCCCAAGGCTACGACAAGCAGGACGCGCCTGTACGGGTGAACCCGGCGATGCTGGCGGCAGAAGCTTATGGCGTGAAGACCAGCAGCAAGGACTTGCTGCATTTCGTCGAAGCCAACCTGGGCCTGGTTGTAATGGATGGCGCCTTGCAGAAGGCGATAGACGCCACGCGCACCGGCTACTACAGGCTGGGCGCCATGACCCAGGACCTGATCTGGGAGCAGTACGACTACCCGGTGGCGCTGCAAACGCTACTGGAAGGCAATGCCAGCCGGATGGCCCTTGAAAGTCATGCCGTCACGTCCCTTACGCCGCCCCTGGCGCCGCAACAGGCGGTCTGGGTCAACAAGACCGGCTCGACCAATGGCTTCGGGGCCTATGTGGCCTTCATTCCGGAGAAGAAGCTTGGCATCGTGCTGTTGGCGAACAAGAACTATCCGAACGAAGAGCGGGTGAAGCTGGCGTACCGCATTCTCGGGGAGTTGGACGCGAAGCCGTAGGTTGTAGGGGCTATTTCAATCGCCGAACGTGTAGGAGCGAGGGGGATGCCGAGTTCTTGCTCGCGAACAGTCCGGGCGCAAATCTTTCGCGAGCAAGCTCGCTCCTACAGGTCCCCATGAAAAAGGGAGGCCGAAGCCTCCCTTTTTTGCCTTCAGGCGATTACCACTTGCCGGTGCTCATGCCGCCATCCACGGCCAGGACGACGCCGGTGGTGAAGTCGGCCTTGGCCAGGTACAGCACGGCATCGGCGATCTCCTGGACGGTGCCGACGCGGCCGGACGGCGCCAGGTTGTTGAGGAAGTCGCGAGCGGCCGGGTCGTGCATCGGGGTGTCGATGATGCCGGGGGCCACCGCGTTCACCTGGATGTTGTGCGGCGACAGCTCCAGGGCCAGGGCACGGGTCAGCTGGTTGACGCCACCCTTGATCAGCACCGGCAGGGCTGCGGGTACATTGATGTTCGGCTGCAGGGCGACCGCCGCAGAGATATTGATGATGTGCCCACCGCCTTGCTGCTGCATGTGCGCCGCCGCTACCTGGGACGTGTAGACGACGCCCTTGAGGTTGGTATCCAGCAGGCCTTCCAGATCTTCCGGGGTGTAGTCGACAAAGGGTTTCGGGAGGAAGAAGCCGGCATTGTTGACCAGCACGTCCACGCTGCCGAAGGCTTCGATTGCCGCGGCGAAGGCGTTGCGGGCAGTGGCCGGATCGGCAACGTCACCGGCGACGCCAATGAAGCTGGCGGGATTGCCCAGGCTGGCGGCGGCTTCCTCGAGGCGCTCGCTGGAGCGGGCAGTACCGACGACGTTGTAGCCGTTGTCGATGAAGGCCTTGGCCAGGCCCAGGCCGATGCCGCTGGATGCGCCGGTGATGATTGCGGTTTTCTTGCTCATGGTGTGTTCCTCACAGAGATAGTCGGGGGCTTCTTCAGCGGGTCCGGTAAGTGGTTCGCTGTTGGGGAGGACTATATTCATGCGCTTGAAGTCTAAAAATCCGCTTTGCCTTGTTTTAGTTGATACGCGGTGTAACTAATCGCCTTGGCGCTGGCGAGCCGATTTGTACGCTTCTGTATCTGGGCGGCCGGGGCTTACACAGGTGTGCAAAGTAGCCACGGTGCGACACATCGAGGGCATCCGCGCCGTAGAGACTGATGCCCACGACCTCCGTGGGATGAAATCGATGAAAACCCTGAAAAGCTTCCTGACGTCCATAGCCTTTTCCCTGGCCGGTGTCGCCGTGCATACGAACGCCGCCACCGAGAATCAGCGCAATTCAAGCGGCGTGTGCTTCCAATCGACTCCGCTCGGCAGCCGGAAGGCGTTGCCAGAGGCGGGCAGGGATGGCATGGCAAGCGACTCGCTCGAAGCGCCGATCGAGCGCGCACAAGTCTGACGGCAGGCCGTGCGGGGGAGGGTAATCCTTTGAAGGGCGGGCATCGGCCGGGCGTGTTCCCCGGCCGCATCCCTTACTCGTAGGCCGAGCGGTAGGCGAAGATCCCCGGCAGGCCGCCGGTCATGACGAAGAGGAGGTTGCTGCCCGCCGGGAAATCACCCCGCCGGACCGCGGCCAGCAAGCCTGCGAATGCCTTGCCGCCGTATACCGGATCGACCAGTAATCCTTCGTGGGAGGCCAGCAGTCGGGTGGCTTCCAGCATCGCCTCGGTAGGTGCGCCATAGGCATCGCCACGCTGGCTCCCGTCGATCCGCACCAAGCTTTCATCCAGCGTGGATGACGAATCGAGGAGCTGCATGACTTGGCGGGTCTTGTCGACGGTAGCCGTCAGCGCCTGCTCCTCGGTGGCAAGTACGGTGTAGCCGGTGATACGCGTAGAAGCACCCGCCAGCGCAATGCCCGCCAAGAGCCCAGCGTGGGTTCCGCCGCTGCCGTTGGGAATGATGATCTGCGTGAACTCCAGGCCGAGGGCTGATGCCTGGCGGAGAATTTCGAGCGCACAGGCTGTATAGCCCAGGCTGCCTCTCGGGCTGGAGCCGCCCAGGGGCATGAAGAAGGGTTTTTGGCCTTGTTGCCTGAGCCTGTCCTGCAGCTCGGCCGCGTAGGCGTCGGGCGATGCGCCCTCCGGCAGGCGGTGGAGGGTCGCACCGAACAGGCCATCGAGAATCAGGTTGCCGCCATGGCGGAAATCGTCGTCGGAGCGCACGGCGGAGGGGGCCAGGATCAATTCGCAGGCCAGGCCGTGACGAGCCGCGACGGCTGCAGTGAGGCGCGCATGATTGGATTGCAGGCCGCCCCAGGTGACCAGGGTATCGGCACCTTCGGCCAGGGCTTCGCCGAGCAGGAACTCCAGCTTGCGTAGCTTGTTGCCGCCGCCACCCAGACCCGTCAGGTCATCGCGTTTCACATAAAGGTTGCAACCATTGAGGTCGGGAAGGGCGCTCAAGCGTGAAAGGCGCTGGATGGGCGTCGCGCCTTCCAGCAACGTCACCCTGGCGTAGCGTGCGAGCGACGCATCCAGGTGACCGAGATCGTTCGACATGCAGGCTGCTCCTGTGGTGTTGCGACGTCATGGATTGCCCACCCGGCGAATACCGGGTGGGGCAGGGCACGGGCGGGTCATCCGGGCTGGTTCTTGCGGTACTCCGTGGTGGTGATACCGGCGTAGCCCCAGTTATCGGTGTCCACTTCTTCGATGACGATATGGGTGAGGTCCGGGCGCTTGCCGAGCACGCGTTGCAGGGTGTCGGTGATTTCGGCGATGACCTGGGCTTTCTGCTCCCGGGTAACGCCGTCACGGGTGATACGAACGCTGACGAATGGCATGTTTTGGCTCCTACGGAGTTGCTTCAGTGAACACCGGGGCAACAGGACGACTGCGCCCACGGTACGGTTTCGCCACCAACAGAGGGTAGGCCTGGACGGCTTCGCTGAGCGGAAGCACCCGCACTATATTTGTGCCGCATGGGCGGATAAATGTAGCCTCGGATACTTCAGTTGATACTCGGTGTAATGAATCGTGAAACGGCATTTCGATGACATCCAGCTGGGCAGCATCGAGCTCTTCTGTCTCGCCGCGGAGGCGGGGAGTTTCACGGCTGCTGCGCTTTCGGCAGGGGTAACGCCGGCGGCCGTGAGCCGTTCGATTTCGCGGCTGGAGGAGCGCCTGGGTACGCGCCTGTTCGTGCGTACTACACGCAGCATCCGCCTCACGGAAGGCGGCCGTGCCTACTTCGAACAATGCCGGCAAGCCTTGACCCAGTTGGTCGAAGCCGAGCGCGAAGTGATGGGCAAGCAGCTCGAACCCGTCGGTGAATTGCGCATCAGCATTCCCACCACGTACGGGCATTACCGCATCCTGCCGTTGCTGTCCCGCTTTCGCGAACGCCACCCCGGCGTGAAGATCGACATCCACCTGAGCAACCGCAACATCGACTTCGTCGCGGAAGGCTATGACCTGGCGATCCGTGTGCGTGCCCAGCCGGACTCGACGCTGATCGCCCGGCACCTGGAAGATGCGCGACTGGTGGTGATCGCCACGCCGGACTACCTCGCCCGCGCCGGGACGCCCACCAGCCTCGGCGACCTCGAACAGCACGATTGCATCCAGTTCGAATTGCCCAGTAGCGGACGACGTATCTCCTGGCTGTTCACCGAGGACGGCAAGGAGCGGGAGATCTTCGCCAACGGCAACTACTGTTGCTCGGACGATGTGCTGGGCGGAGTGACCCTGGCCAGGCACGGCGCCGGGCTGTTCCAGACCTATCGCTTCATTGTCGAACGGGACCTGGAAGAGGGTTCACTGGTGGAGGTGCTTCCGGAATTCGGCGGTCGCTCTCGCCCTTACACCTTGCTGTATCCCCATGGACGCCACGTACCGTTACGCCTGCGCGCTTTCGTCGACTTCCTGATGGAGTGCCAGCGGGAGTGGAAGGTCTGATCGGTGGGAGGCTTTTACCGGCCCGGCGATTGAATTCGGCTATGGCTGAAAGATCGTTTCATCATCTTCCCGAACAGGCTCAGCACTCCCTGTGATAAGTCCCGGAAGCTCTTGATATCCCATGGGATATCACCGCTCCCCCAGCGCCGTAGGCCTTGCGCCGGCGGGCTGCGCCCGTATCGATTTCACATTCCTTGTCTACTATCAATGCCATTTCCAAAACCTATTGGCTGGGTCGGCGCCTGGATTCCAAGCTGAATAGACTGGTTGGCTGATGACAAAAGAGAGAGGAGATAAGCATGTCCAGTGAAGCAAAGTGCCCGTTCGCAGGGAAAAATGTGAGTGCGGGTGTTATGCCATCGAATGCGCAGTGGTGGCCCAACCAACTGAATCTCAAGATCCTTCATCAACACTCGCCTGCTTCCAATCCACAGGCGGCTGATTTCAACTATGCCGAAGCATTCAAGACCCTCGACCTCGACGCCGTCATCAAGGACCTGCATGCCCTGATGACCGACTCGCAGGAATGGTGGCCGGCTGACTATGGCCATTACGGCCCGCTGTTCATCCGCATGGCCTGGCACGCTGCCGGTACCTACCGCATCGCGGATGGCCGTGGCGGTGCGGGGACCGGTAACCAGCGTTTCGCGCCGCTCAACAGCTGGCCGGACAACGGTAACCTCGACAAGGCGCGCCGCCTGTTGTGGCCGATCAAGCAGAAGTACGGCAACAAGCTGTCCTGGGGCGACCTCCTGGTGCTGACCGGCAACGTCGCGCTGGAATCCATGGGCTTCAAGACCTTCGGCTTTGGCGGCGGCCGCGTGGATATCTGGGAACCGGAAGAAGACGTCTACTGGGGCGCCGAGAAGGAATGGCTGGCCACCAGCGACAAACCCAACAGCCGCTATAGCGGAGACCGTCAACTCGAGAACCCGCTGGCTGCCGTGCAGATGGGCCTGATCTACGTGAACCCGCAAGGCCCGGATGGCAATCCCGACCCCGTCGCTTCGGGGCGTGACGTCCGCGAGACCTTTGCCCGGATGGCCATGAACGACGAGGAAACCGTGGCCCTCACCGTCGGTGGCCATACCTTCGGCAAGTGCCATGGCGCCGGCGATGCAGCACAGGTAGGGGTTGAGCCCGAGGGCGGCGATATTGCCGACATGGGCTTCGGCTGGAAGAGCACCCACGGCAGCGGCATCGCGGGCGACGCCATCACCAGCGGTCTGGAAGGCGCGTGGACGCCGACGCCGACCAAATGGGACAACAGCTACCTGGAAACCCTCTACGGTTTCGAATGGGAACTGACCAAGAGCCCGGCTGGCGCCCATCAGTGGAAGCCCAAGGGGACGACGGGAGACGGCCTGGTGCCGGATGCCCACGACCCGTCCAAGCGCCACGCACCCATGATGACCACCGCCGACATGGCGATGCGCATGGACCCGGCCTACGAGAAGATCTCCCGTCGCTACAAGGACAACCCTGCGGAGCTGGCGGACGCCTTCGCCCGTGCCTGGTTCAAGCTGACCCACCGCGACATGGGCCCGCGCAGCCGTTATCTCGGCAAACTGGTGCCGAAGGAAGAACTGATCTGGCAAGACCCGGTTCCCGCCGTCGACCACCCGCTGGTGAATGACCAGGATGTAGCCGCCCTGAAAGCGAAGATCGCCGCGAGCGGACTGTCGGTTTCGCAACTGGTGAGTACCGCCTGGGCCGCCGCATCTTCCTTCCGTGGCAGCGACAAACGTGGCGGCGCCAACGGTGCGCGCCTGCGTCTGGCACCGCAAAACGCGTGGGAGGTGAACCAGCCGGCTGAAGTGGCCAAGGTGATTTCCGCCCTGGAAGGCATCCAGAAGGACTTCAACGCCTCCGGCAAGAAAGTCTCGCTCGCTGACCTGATCGTGCTGGCCGGCGGCGTGGGTGTCGAAACCGCAGCGAAGAAAGCCGGTGTGGATGTGGCCGTGCCGTTCGCGCCCGGCCGCACCGATGCTTCGCAAGAGCAGACCGATGTGGATTCCTTCGCACCCCTGGAGCCACTCGCCGATGGCTTCCGCAACTACGTGAAGAAGGGCTACGAGGATTCGGCGGCGGAAATGCTCGTGGACAAGGCCCAGCTGCTGAAACTGAGCGCGCCGGAAATGACGGCACTGCTGGGTGGCCTGCGTGTATTGGGCGCCAACTACGGCAAGTCCCAGCACGGCCTATTCACCACACGCCCGGAAACGCTGACTAACGACTTCTTCGTGAACCTGCTGGACATGCGGACCAAGTGGGAGCGGTCTGCGTCCGATCCGAATGTACTGGAAGGTCGCGACCGCAGCAGCGGCGCGCCTAAGTGGACCGCAACCGTAGTCGACCTGATCTTCGGTTCCAACGCCCAGCTCCGGGCCATCGCGGAGTACTACGGCAGTTCCGACTCGCCGCAGGCCTTCGTGCGCGACTTCGTAGCCGCCTGGACCAAGGTGATGAACGCGGACCGCTATGACCTGAAGTAAGGGTGAAAAGGCAGGTCCGGATGGGCCTGCCGCATTACTTGCCTGACCCACGCCGCCGACAGGACATTCCTGTCGGCGGCTTTCTTTTGGCCGAAGGGTGCTCAAGCGCTTCGGGCGGGCTCAAGCGCTTCGCGAGCAAGCTCGCTCCTACAGGTACAACTCCGCATTCTCAGTGGTTGGCGCAGAGCTCCGCCTGGTTTTGCACGGCAAGCCTGGGTTCTGCACGGACCGAATATGTAGGAGCGAGCTTGCTCGCGAAATGGGCGGGCTCAAGTGCTTCGCGAGCAAGCTCGCTCCTACAAATACAACTCCGGATGATCGGTCGTTGACACTCGATCAGTCGGGGCTAGCCTCAAGACGTGGGAAAAAATCCCACACCAAAATACAAACCGGCTTACAGGAGCATGCGAAATCTGAAATTGATTTCAAGCTTCGCATGCAAGAGTTGAGCGGGTTGGGCACTGGCTTTTCAGGATGCGGTAACCCATTTTCCAATGCTTGCGTTCGATAGGGAGATGACTACGCAACTCCGTTCGGAGGTTCATCATGCTGCTCAAGAAGTGTTTGCTGGCGCTGGCCATTGGCGGCGTTCTATCGGCTTCGACCGTTCTGGTCCCTGACTACATCGGCGGCTTCTCCAGTGTTTACGCAAAAGATGGAGGCAGCGGCGGAGGTGGCAGCGGTGGTGGTGGCGGAGGTAGCGGCGGCGGTGGCGGTAGTGGCGGCGGCAGCGGTGGCGGCGGCGGTGGGCATGGCGGTGGGCACGGCGGCGGCAGCGGAAGCGGCGGAGGACACGGCGGCGGCAGTGGTGGTGGGAGCGGTGGTGGCAGTGGAGGCGGCAGTGGAAGTGGCCACGGCGGTGATGGTGGTGGTGGCCACAGTGGGTCCGGTCACAGCGGCGACGGCGCCGCCAGTGGACACGGCGGCAATAGTGGACCGGGCAGTGCGCACAGCGGTCGCGGCAACGACGATGGTGCGGATCACGATGTCGGCGAAGCCCATGGCGTAGGCCATGGTGCCGATGACGGTGCGGACCATGACGTCGGTGAGGCACATGGCGTCGGACATGGCGCAGACGATGGTGCTGACCACGATGTCGGCGAAGCGCACGGTGTGGGACGGGGGGCGGACGACGGCCCCGATCACGATGTCGGCGAAGCACATGGCGTGGGCCAAGGCGCAGATGATGGGCCTGACCATGACGTCGGAGATGATCGGGGCGGAGTCTGAGCGGCCAGCCCGCGGCTGCACGGGACCCGGAGTGGCACCGGTGCCCGTGTGACCCGCCTGGCCATATAGGCGGTGCGATTGCCTGAAGGAACGGGGGCACAGTCAGCACCGTCGATAACAGCGGGTGACGTTCAGGGCAGGCTGCCGGGAACGTCTACCCGCGCAACATATGAGTATTGCTATCGACAGGAGCACCTTGAATGCAGTTGCCCGCTTTCCCGCCCTCGTTGTTGCCGGCGCTCCAGCACGTCATGCGGCCGCTGGTGAGGCTGATGCTGAGGAAAGGGGTCACCTACAACTGCTTCGCCGAGCTGCTCAAGGAAATCTTCGTCAACGTGGCCGAGCGTGAATTTCGGCTGGACGACAAACCGCCTACCGACAGCCGCATCAGCCTGCTCACGGGCGTCCATCGCAAGGACGTCAAGCGCTTGCGCAGTGGGGCGGCCGACGAGAAAAACCCTCTCCCGGAAAACATCTCCCTGGGCGCGCACCTGGTCAGCGTCTGGCTGAACAATGCACCGTTCTGCAAGCAACCCGGACGCCCGTTGCCTTTACCGCGCCTCGCCAGCAGCGGCAGGGAATGCTCCTTCGATGGGCTGGTGGCCACGGTCAGCAAGGACATCCGTGCCCGCGTGGTGCTGGACGAGTGGCAGCGCCTGGGCATTGTGCGGATCGACGAGCAGGATTGTGTGCACCTGGAGACCATGGCCTTCATTCCCCAGCGCGGATTCGACGAGAAGGCAGCGTATTTCCGCCACAACCTGCATGACCATGCGTGCGCGGCCGTGCACAACCTTACGGAGGAGGGCGAGCCCTTCTTCGAACGCAGCGTCCACTACGACAGCCTTTCGCCGTCTGCGGTCGAGCAGTTGCGCCAGGCGGTCAGCGCCGAAGGCATGCAGGTGCTGATCGGTTTCAACCAACTGGCCGCGGAACTGGAGGAGCGCGACGTGCCAAAACCGGAGGCGCGGCAACGCATCACTATCGGCCTTTATTTCTACACTGAAGGCAGTCCAGCCGACGCCTCCCGGCCTGAAGCAGCCCGCAAGCCATGAACATCGCCTCACGTTTCCTCTGCGCCCTGGCCCTGCTTGGCGGGACGCTGCTTTCCCTACCTGCAAGCGCCGCTCCGGTTTGCCTTGATCCGGGTGGCATGGGCGGCACCGGTGCGGTGGCTACCGGGGGCATAGGCGGTACCGGGGCGCCTGTCGCGCCTGCGGATCACGGAGGAATAGGCGGCACCGGTGCACCCGCTGACGAGGGTGGCATTGGGGGTACCGGCATCGTGGGCACCATCACCGGATTCGGCTCGATCTGCGTCAACGGCGTGGAAGTCCACTACGACAGCAAGGTGCCGCTCAGCGAAAACGGCGTGCCAGCCAGTACCGGGCAACTGGCCATCGGCCAAGTCGTGGCCGTCGAAGCCCACGCATCGGCAAGAGGACTGGTGGCACGGAACATCGCCATCCTCCATGCCTACGAAGGCCCGGTTACGGCGGTCGCCTCGGCGAACGCGCCGCTGCGAGTGATGGGGCAGCCCGTTCGCATTGCCGGCGACGCCCGCGTGACATCAGGGCTGCGCGTTGGGGATGCGGTGCGCGTCAGCGGTCTGCGCAACGCCACGGGTGAAGTCGTCGCCAGCCGGATCGACCGGGCACCGAAGCTCGCCCAGGCCAGCGCCATCGGCGCCATCGAGCGGCCAGGCGAACTCCAGGGGCTCGCCCTGACCAACAAGCGGCTGGCTCCCAACGTAGAGGTGCTGGTACGAGGCAACTGGAACGGCCGGCAACTGGATGTCGTCCAGAGCCGGGTCGATCCGGGCCTGCCGTTCGAGGGACGCGTACGCAATGTGGTCGTGGAAGGGCTGGTGCATAGGCAGCACGGCGATCGCGTCGAGTTGGGCGGATTCACCGTGCAACTGGGACATGGCACTGCATTCAGCGGTGGGCGGTCGACGGAGCTGGCGGTCGACCAACGCGTACGCGTTGCCGGGGTGATCGGGGCAGGGCGGAGCATCAAGGCCGAGCGGATCGAATTCGTCCGCGATAACCCCGCCGGCTCCATTCGGCAGGGCTCGGACCACAGTGGATCGGGTTCCGGTGAGACGGAGTCGGAGTCGGAACATCATGGAAGTGGGAATTCCGGCAGTGGCAGCCATGATTCGGTGGAGCGGGTGAGGACTGAATCCAGCGGACGCGACGACGCCGGCGAGACGCGAGAACGGATAGAGCGGGAGGTAGAGTCCGCATCCGGAGAGCTGGAACGCCGGGAACGAATAGAAACCCGAGAGTCCGCTGACCGTGTGGAAACCCGCGAACGCATCGAGATTTTCGAGAATGGCGTGCGCGTCGAGCGAATCGAACGGATCGAGAAGATCGAGCGGTCGGATCGTCCCGATAAGCCGGATCGCGTGGAAAAGATCGAGCGTGTGGAGCGCGTCGAGAAGCCGGAAAAGGTCGAGAAGCCTGAAAAGGTAGAGAAAGTAGAGCGGGTCGAGAAGGTCGAGCGTCCGGAGACGGTGGAACGCCCGGAAGAGGTGGAGCGGGTGGACCGGTCCGGCCCCCACTAGTCGCTGCGGCCGGAGCGTAATCCGGCGCGCCAGCTACTCTGGAGGAAACCCCGACCGAGCGGGGCGCCACCGTTCCTGGAGCGCAACGAGGTAAGCATGCCCGCCACGCGCGTTATTTCTCCAATCCTGTTGGCTTTCCTGGCGGCACCGGCCCTTGCGGATGAATTCACGCTGACTTCCGGGCTTGATTACTCACGAGGGAAGTACGGGACGCCGACCGTCAGCGAAACCTGGTACGTCCCGGTAGTCGGCAAATATGAAACCGGGCCGATGATCTACAAGCTGACCATTCCTTATCTGCGCATCACCAATCCTGCCGTGGGGCCGGACGGCGAACCCTTGGCGGGCGACGACTGCGGCAGCGACGAAAGCGGCCTTGGCGACACGGTGGGCAGCGCCGACTACGCACTGCTGGACGGCAGTGACGGGGGCAGCCTGCTGGTGGACCTGATAGGCAAAGTGAAGCTGCCGACAGCCGATGAGGATCACTGCCTCGGTACCGGCGAGACCGACTTTTCGGCCCAGGTGGACCTGACGCAGGGCTTCGGTGCATTCAGTGGCTTCGCCACCCTAGGTTGGAAGAAGTTCGGCGATCCGTCCGACACCGACTTCCGCGACCCGATTTTCGCCTCGCTGGGCCTGGTTACGCGCGTGGCACCGGCGACTTCCGTCGGCGCCGCGTATGACTGGCGACAGAAAGTGACCTCCGATGGCGACGAAATCCAGGAATTCACCCTGTTCCTGACACAAAGACTCGACGCCGAATGGAAGGTCCAGGTGTACGCACTGGCAGGCTTTTCCGATGCGAGTCCGGACGCCGGTGGCGGTGTGATGCTGAGCCACAGGTTCTGACGGGATGAAAATAACTGCTGAGCGTGATTCATTTTCGTATTTCTTTTGAAAGTCCTTCTCCATCCAGCCGCTGTTTGCGCCTGCACATCCCCGTCACACTCCGCGCCCATACCGTCACCGAAAACCGGAGTGCAACCATGAATCCCGCTTCCCTCGCCAGCCAGCGCTATACGACCAAGGCCTACGACCCGGCTCGGCGCATTGCCCAGCCGACTATCGACGAGCTGCTGGCGCTGCTCCGGCAGGCGCCCTCGTCGGTCAATTCCCAGCCCTGGCACTTCGTGGTCGCCGGCACTGACGAAGGCAAGGCCCGTCTCGCCAAAGGTACCCAAGGGCCTTTCGCCTACAACCAGCCCAAGGTCCTGGACGCGTCGCACGTGATCCTCATCTGCGCCCGTACGGACATGTCCGATGCCCATTTGGCGCAGGTTCTGGAGCAGGAGCAGGAAGACGGTCGCTTCCGTGACGAGGAAGCCCGTGCCGGACAACTGCGCACCCGGCAGACGTATGTGAATCTGCACCGCGAGCGTAAGGACCTGCAGCACTGGATGGAGAAACAGGCCTATCTCGCCCTGGGCACGCTGCTGCTCGGTGCCGCGGCTCTTGGCGTGGATGCCACGCCGATGGAGGGCTTCGATGCGCAATCGCTGGATGCCGAATTGGGCCTTCGCGAGCAGGGTTACACCAGCGTGGTCATGGTGGCCCTGGGGCACCGCAGCGAGACGGATTTCAACGCAGGCCTGCCCAAATCGCGCCTGCCTTCGGAACGCGTCATCACCACCCTCTGAGGCTAATGCGGGCTGTGGTAGGCCCGCTCGGAGTGGAGCCGTAGGTTGTGGCCGAGCTACGCGAAGCCCAACGATTGGCGGACCTGCGGCCCGCTTCGCGAATGAATTCGCCCCCACAGGGTTGGTGCCATGGCAGGGCGGTGCCGGCGCGAGTCACCCCTCGCCCTTGGGAGAGGGGTCGGGGGTGAGGGCTGTTGCGAGCCCGCTCGGATTTTGAAACCGTAGGTTGTGGCTGAGCTACGCGAAGCCCAACGATAGGCGGACCTGCGGCCCGCTTGGCGAATGAATNATTGGGAGAGGGGCCGGGGGTGAGGGCTGTTGCGAGCCTGCTCGGATTGTGAAACCGTAGGTTGTGGCTGAGCTATGCGAAGCCCAACGATAGGCGGACCTGCGGCCCGCTTGGCGAATGAATTCGCCCCTACAGGGTTGGTGCCATGGCAGGACATAGCTGGCGCGAGTCACCCCTCGCCCATTGGGAGAGGGGCCGGGGGTGAGGGCTGTTGCGAGCCCGCTCGGATTTTGAAACCGTAGGTTGTGGCTGAGCTATGCGAAGCCCAACGATTGGCGGACCTGCGGTTCGCTTCGCGAATGAATTCGCCCCTACAGGGTCGGTGTCATGGCAGACCGTCCATCCCGCACTTTTGCCACGAGTGAACTCAATCCACACGTACGCGGTCTGTCTGCTGTCGGCCCACTGGGTGGATTGCATGGCTTTTCGCTACCTGGGCGACTCGCTGCCTTCCGTTCCATCCTGATCGCTTACCGTTCCGGAACAATTTGCCTGGCCGGCTTTTTTCATGCCCGTTTGCCGGGTTTTGTCCCCATCGCCATGTGAAGATTGCCCATGACCCTGTCCCGTCGTTTCCACGCCCGTGTTTCCCCGCTCCAGTCCCGTGCCTTCGGCGCCCTCATGCTGGGTGGCCTGTTGATGTCCGGGGGATCGGCCCACGCCGAGGAACCCGCCGGCAACGAGCGCTGGGTGAGCGATAGTCTGACGACCTACGTTCGTAGCGGACCGACTGACGGATATCGCATCGTGGGTACGCTCTCTTCCGGGCAGAAAGTCGAGCTGCTCACGACCCAGGGCGACTACAGCCAGGTTCGCGGCCAGAACGGCAGCAGTGTGTGGATTCCCAGCCGTGACCTGCAGGAAGTGCCCGGCCAGGCCGAGCGACTGCCGCAGCTCGAGCAGAAAGTGACGGAGCTCAGTGCGCAGCTCGCCGGCATCGACGATTCGTGGAAATCCCGCGTTCAGGGCATGCAGGAGACGCTGGATGCACGCAAGAAGCTGATCGACGAGCTGCAGGCAGCGCGCTCGGCACTGGATGCCGAACTGACCCAGGCGCGCTCCGAACTGCGTGATGCGCAGGCACAGCTGGGCGACGAGAACAAGCAGGTGCTCATGCGCTACATGGTCTACGGCGGCAGCATCGCTGGCGCGGGACTGCTGGCCGGGTTGATCCTGCCGACTTTCCTGCGAGTGCGGCGCAAGCGTAACGATCAGTGGGTCTGATCGGCTGGCTCGCCGAGCAATCAGCGAGCCAGTCCCGATGAAGGGGCACTGCAGCGCGAGTGCCCCGGCTGGTGACCACTAGCCGGGGCGCTGCTTTGCCTGGGCTCAGTGCGGCCCGCGATGGCGGATGGTCTTCAGCAGGTCGTCCGGGGTGATCTGGCCCACGACATTGCTCTCCGCGCTGCCTGGTTGCGGCAGGTCGAGGATGTGGCCTTTCATCTTGCCCACCACGTGCATCTCACAGGGTTTGCAGTCGAACTTCAGGGTCAGCACTTCATCCCCGTGGACCAGTTGCATCGGCGCCACCTTGGTGCGCACGCCGGTCACGCCCTTGGCCTGTTTAGGGCACAGGTTGAACGAGAACCGCAGGCAGTGCTTGGTGATCATCACCGGGACTTCGCCAGCTTCCTCGTGCGCCTCGTAGGCTGCATCGATCAACTGCACGCCGTAGCGGTGGTAGAAGTCGCGAGCCTTCTGGTTGTAGACGTTGTAGAGGAACGACAGGTGCGCCTCCGGATACACCGGCGGGGGCACGCTGACGGCCTTGCGGCTGCCATGGGGGTGAGCAGTGACGCGGGCTGCGGTCAGCGCTTCGATCGCTTCGCGGCGCAGGGCCTTGAGCTGCGAAGCGGGGATGAAGTACGCCTGCGGCGCATCCAGCTCGATGTTCTGGGCGTGATAGCTGGTGGCTCCCAACTGGCCCAGCAGGTCATGCAACTGCTCCAGCGCCTGCTCGGGTTTGTTCGCCGCACCGAACGGACCGTCCAGCCTGACGCTGGCGGTCACGCCTTCTTCGCTGGTGGCGGTCAGCTCCAGGCCGTCTTCACGCAGGCTGGCTTTCCAGTTCACGCCAACCCGACGCTCCGCCGAAGTCTTCAGCAGCGCCTGTTGCCAGTTGTGGTCCAGGTTGCGGGACAGCGGGTGATTCGGGCGTAGCCGCGACAGGGCGGCGGGCATTTCGTTGGGCTCGACGCGGTAGCGCCAGCGCTTTTCACCTTCTTCCTCGAACTCGCCTTTCAACTCGGCGATGTTCGCGCGGAAGCCGACGACCTCGCGCTTGATCAGCACGTTGAGGCCGTCGCCGTTGGACAGCGGCTCATGGGTCACGGTAATCAGGTCGCGCTTGCCGACTTTCTCCACCTGGCCAACCAGCAGGCCGGTGAAGGTCGGCGTGTCGAAGGCGCCGATGTCGATCTTGCGCTCGGTGACGAAGTAGTCGGTGCTGCCACGGTGGAAGGTCTTGTCCGGGTCCGGCACGAAGAAGTGATCCGTGCGGCCGCTGGAGGCACGGGCGAGATCAGGGCGCTCGGCGAGGATGCCGTCCAGGCGCTGGCGGTAGTACGCGGTGATGTTCTTGACGTAGCTCGCATCCTTGTAGCGGCCTTCGATCTTGAAGGAGCGCACGCCGGCGTCCACCAGGGCGCTCAGGTTGGCGCTCTGGTTGTTGTCTTTCATCGACAGGAGGTGCTTCTCGAACGCCACTACGCGGCCCTGGTCATCCTTCAGGGTGTAGGGCAGGCGGCAAGCCTGGGAGCAGTCGCCCCGGTTGGCGCTGCGGCCGGTCTGGGCGTGGGAGATGTTGCACTGCCCGGAGAAGGCGACGCAGAGCGCGCCGTGGATGAAGAACTCGATGGCCGCATCGGTTTCATCGGCGATGGCACGGATCTGCTTGAGGTCCAGTTCGCGGGCGAGCACCAGTTGGGAGAAACCGGCCTGGTCGAGGAATTTTGCGCGCTCCAGGGTGCGGATGTCGGTCTGGGTGCTGGCGTGCAGCTCGATGGGCGGGATGTCCAGTTCGAGTACGCCCATGTCCTGCACGATCAGCGCGTCGACGCCGGCGTCGTAGAGCTCGTGGATAAGCTTGCGCGCCGGTTCCAGCTCGTCGTCGTGGAGGATGGTGTTGATGGTGACGAACACGCGCACATGGAAGTGGTGGGCGAACTCCACCAGTTTGGCGATATCCGCCACTTCGTTGCAGGCGTTGTGGCGGGCGCCGAAGCTGGGGCCGCCGATATACACGGCGTCGGCGCCATGCAGGATGGCCTCGCGGGCGATATTCACATCACGGGCGGGGCTGAGCAGTTCTAGTTGGTTTTTTGGCAAAGGCATGGCAATCACGTCCGGCACGGGGGCGGGTGGCGCATTGTAGCGGGCATGCGCCACCTGAGCATCCATGGGGTGCCGGATGGAGGTGCGGGAACTCTTGTCGCTGTCTTTCAGCGCATCGAAGCCGGCGGAATGGAGTAGGTGCCGACCACATGGGCCACCGGCTCCTCCAACCCTTCCGAAAAGAGCGAGACCTCGCCCACCGCCAGGGTCTTGCCGACCTTCATCAGGTGGCATTCGCCGATGATGCGTTTGCTCGCTTCGGGCTTGCGCAGGAAGTTGATGGTGAGGCTGGTGGTGACCGCCAGCGGAACGATGCCGATCTCACCCAGCAGGGCAACGTAGAGGGCCACGTCGGCGAGTGCCATCAGGGTGGGGCCGGAGACGGTACCGCCGGGCCGCAGGTCGGACTCATCGACCTCCTGCGACACGCGCGCGCTGCGCTCCCATACGGCGTCGACGACGACGCGGGTCTGGGGGAATTCCTCCTGGATGAATCGCGCTATCGCTTCCTTCTTGTCGCTCATGCCGAGCTCTCCTGGCTGCATTGTTGGCAGGACGCTGCCATAACCCAGACAATCCTGTCCATGTCGGAGGCGAATCGGCCCGCTGCAATACCATTCTCATGTTTGCCGGCTACGCTCCCCTCACCTTGCCGCGAAGAGTAGTCAGGATGTCATTCATCGATTCGGTAATCGCCCAGGTGCTGGGACTGGAAGTCGGACTTCACCACGCTTATGCACGACTCGCCTGCCGCACGGATGAAGAAGCGCTGCATGACCTGCGGATCAATCTGCGAAAACTGCGCAGCCTGCTGCGCCCGATGCGTCGCCTGGCGATACCGAAGGAGCTGGATGCGGCCGCTGCGGACGTCGGCCGGTTGACCACCCCGGTACGTGATCTGGAAGTGCTGGTCGTCGAGTTGCAGCGGCAAGGCTTCATGGATCAGGCCGAGCGTCGCCGGCACCTGCTGGACTCCCACTACGCGGTCATCGAGCGCAGCGCTACGTTGCAGCGCTTCATGGCGGTGCTGGACGCCTGGCCGGCACGGATGCGTGAGGCGGAGCGAAATGGCGAGCTCGACAATCTCCGCGAGCGCGTGCGGATTCGCCTGCAACGGCAACTGCAACACTTGCGTGAGTCCCTGGCCGACCCGGCATTCGATCGTCATGCCTTGCGCCTCCTGGTCAAACGCATGCGCTACGCCCACGAAACCTACCCGAGGCTATCGTCCATCGGGCAGGACGCCGTTTCGGCGCTGAAGGCCGTGCAGTCCGCACTGGGGGATTGGCACGACCATTTCCAGTGGTGCCTGCGGGCTGAACAGGATGCAGACCTGTTGGTGCTCAAGGATCGTTGGGAAATTGCCGGCGCTGCCGAGTTGAGTGCAGCCGAAGTCGAACTTTCCATCCTGGCCGAATGCCTGGAAGAAAAATCGACTTCGGTCGCGTAGGGCGCTCACCGTTTCAGATCGCTTCGACCGCCTCGGGCTTCGCAACGGCCTCGAACATGTCCACGCCGATGGCGCGAGCTGCGTCCAGGTAAGGCGCGACGTCGCTGGACTCCGACTCGAAGTACAAGGAAGAGGACAGTACCGTCGCGCCGCAGTAATCGAAGATGCCGTGGTCGATCTGCGCCTTGATGGCTTTGTCATAGCCGTGGCGTTCGAAAGTACCTGCATCGACACCCGCCACACCGATCAGATGGACCTTGAGGTGACGCAGCTTCTTCCTGAGGCCACCTTCCTGGCTGTACTCGAATGCCCAGCCGTTGGCGAAGACCCGATCGATCCAGCCCTTGAGCATCCCGGGCATCGACCACCAGTAGACGGGGAAGGTGAGCACCAGGGCATCGGCGCGGTCGATCCGTGCCTGCTCGGCGGCGACGTCGGCCGGGGGTGCCACCTGGTGGCGGTGGACGACATGGTCGGCGAAGCTGAACCTCGGATCGAAGCCCTCTGCGGCAAGGTTGGCGATTTCCGCGTCATGGCCGGAAAGCTTCAATCCTTCGGCAACCTGTGCGGCCAGGCTGTGGGTGAGCGAGCGGGGATCATGGTGGGCGACGACAATCAGGGCGTGCATGGCAGGGCTTCCTGTGACTGGATTGCGGATGGACCTGGCGCCGGATATCCTGTGCGCCAAGTTACTTTTAGTAAGTTACGGTTGGTAACTTACGTTTGGTAGGTTAGCCATGTCAACACTCGATGAAGAGGCGCGCCCGCGCCGTCGTTTATCCCGGGAAGAGCGGCAACGGCAGTTGCTGGATGTCGCTTGGCAAATGGTCCGCGAGGAGGGCACGGATGTGCTGTCGCTGGGCCGGTTGGCCGAGCAGGCGGGCGTTACCAAGCCCGTGGTCTATGACCATTTCAAGACCCGCGCGGGGTTGCTTGCAGCGCTGTACGTGGACTTCGACACCCGCCAGACGGTATTGATGGATGCCGCCCTGGAAGCCAGCGAGCCGACCCTGGAGGGCAGGGCGGGGGTGATCGCCGCTTCCTATGTCCAGTGCGTGCTGTCGCAGGGGCGGGAGATACCGGGTGTGATTGCGTCCCTGGATGCTTCGCCCGAACTGACCTCCATCAAGTGCGAGTACGAGTCCGCATTCCTGGCGAAGTGTCGGACTGCGCTGGCGCCCTTCGCGGGGAAGGACGGCGTGACCCCAGCCGGGCTGCGCGTCATGTTGGGCGCAGCGGAGGCGCTGTCCCATGCAGCAGTCACCGGAGAGATCACGCCGGAGGAGGCGCGGGACGAACTCCGTGCAACCATCGTGGCGATGGTCGAACGCAACGCCCGGCGCAATTGAGCCTGGGCGTCACCGAGCCCGAAACCAGTCCTCCTGGCGTGCCAGAACCGCGCTCGCGGGCTCGCCCACCAGTTCGGCATAGAGCGCTGGCGCGGTGGCTCCTTCAGTGCTGATCAGCAGGACGCGTGAGTGGCGGTCGAGGCCGAGTTCAGCGGCCTGGGGCGTGCCCATCAGTTGCCTGAGCCCGGCAAGCCCCGCTACTGCGGACTCGCCAGCCACCAGCGGCAGGTCCCGTCCGCTGCCCTTGGCCAGCAGACGCATCGCAACCACCGCCTCGGCGTCTTCGACTGTCATGAAATAGTCGATGCAGCCTTCCAGGAACTGCCAGGCCAAGGGTGAGGTTTCGCCGCACGCCAGGCCGGCCATGACCGAGTCCACGGTGCCGCTGGCCCGGGTCGCCTGTCCGGCCAGGGCGCTCTGGTAGAGGCAGTCGGCCTGCCTCGGTTCGACGACGATCATCGTGGGCCGCTCGGCGCCGTAACGTTCCCAGAGGTAGCTGGCAATACCAGCCGCCAGGCCGCCAACGCCGCCCTGCAGGAAGACGTGACTGAAAGGGCATTCGGCGGTTGTCGGCTCCAGTGCTTCCAGTGCCTCCGCGGCAATGATTCCGTAGCCCTGCATCACGTCACGGGGAATTTCGGTGTAGCCCTCGTAGGAGGTGTCGGACACCACAGTCCAGCCGTTTGCCACTGCGAGCCTGGCGGCTTCGTGCACCGAGTCGTCGTAGTTGCCGTCAATGCGGATGATGCGTGCGCCGTACGCCGCGATGGCCTGCTCGCGTTCGCGGCTGACGTGGGCGTGGAGGACGATCACGCACTGGCAACCGACGCTTTGCGCCGCGGCCGCGAGGGCTCGGCCATGGTTCCCGTCGGTGGCGCTGATCACCGTGAAGTCGGCCAGAGCCGCTGCATGCGTGCCTGCGAGCAAGGCGCGGGGCTCCAAGGCCAACTCGGGGAAACGCGAAAGGATGAGGCGCACCAGCGCGATGGGCGCGCCCAGCACCTTGAAGCTGCCCAGCGCCGAGCGCACGGCCTCGTCCTTGAGCAACACCTGGCCGACGCCCAGGTCATCGGCAAGGTCAGGCAATTGCCACAGCGGCGTGATTGCGCACTCGAAGCGGCTCCAACTGGACAGCCAGGCGCGGCTCTCGGCGGCCCGGGCGACGCTCATGATGGCGCGCAAGTCGTCTGGATAAGGGCGGCGAATCGCATTGGGGTTGGCGGTCAGCATCGTGAACTCCGGAAAGGAAGGCGGGGAAGGGCGGTCAGGATTGGGCGAGCCGCTGTTGCACCACATCGAGCAGCACCTGAGCGCCGGCCAGCAGCAGGTCGTCAGGGGTGTGCTCACGCGGGTTGTGGCTGATACCGCCGTGGCTGGGCACGAAGATCATCGCCGCCGGCGCGATGCGCGCGATCATCTGCGCATCATGGCCGGCGCCGGAGGTCATGCGCCTGTGGCTGAATCCAAGGCGTCCAGCCGAGGCTTCGATGGCGGCAGCCAGCGCCGGATTGAAGGTCACGGGCTCGAACCGCACCAATTGCTCGCTATGGACCTCGACACCTTCCTCGCCAGCCAGGCGCGCCAGCAAGGCGGCCAGCTTTTGTTCGGCCACTTGCAGCCGGCCTTCATCGGGGTGACGCAGATCCACGCTGAAGGTCGCCCTGCGCGGAATGACGTTGATCAGATTCGGCTCGAAGCGCATGCAGCCAGCCGTTGCCAGCGTCCCGTCGACTGCAATTTCGCGTAGCGCGCTGACAACGGAGCTGGCTACCCAACCTGCGTCCCGGCGCAGGTGCATGGGTGTCGTGCCCGCATGGTTGGCGCTGCCCTTGATGGTGACCTGCTGCCAGGAAATGCCCTGCAGGTTTTCGACCACCCCGATCTGGATGCCTTCGGCTTCCAGGATCGGCCCCTGTTCTATGTGCAGCTCCAAGTATTCGTGGGGTATCAGCGTGCCGGGTTCGAGATCACCGGCGTAGCCGATGCGGGCCAGTTCATCGCCCAGGCGGGTGCCGTCGGTGTCCAGGGTGTTCAGGGCAGCATCGATGTCCAGGCCGCCCGCGTGCACCAGCGAGCCCATCATGTCCGGCTGGTAACGCACGCCTTCTTCATTGGTGAAGGCGGCAACCGTGATCGGGCGGGCAGGTGACGTGCCGGCTTCGCGAAACGCCCGCACCACAGCGAGCCCCGCGAGCACGCCGTAGCAGCCATCCAGCGCACCGGCGTCGGCGACGCTGTCGATGTGTGAGCCGATCATCAATGGCGCCTGCTGATCGTCATCCGCACGCAGGGTGCCGAAAATGTTGCCGATACGGTCTACCCGCACGTCCAGGGCCAGTGCATCCATCCATTGGCGCAGTCGGTCACGGCCGGCCTTGTCGGCATCGGTCAGCGCGATGCGCGTGCGACCCTCCCAGCCGGGCTCCATGCCGATCTCGCCCAGGTCACGGATCTGCGTCAGCAAGGTTTCAGCGTCGAGCTGCAAGGGGCGTTGTTCGGGAAGAGGTCTCATCGGGCCGGCTCCGGGGAAGCAAATCAGTCAATGGCGTAATAATATTTCTCCGGCGCGTACTCTTTTCTCTGATTGCGCGCCTTATGCGCATTTCCATTCCGCGAATGCCACGCTTCGATCAATTTTCAATCGAGCCCTACCCATGACTCTGGATGTTTTCGATCTCAAGCTGCTCAAGGAAGTCCAGCAGGACGCCGGACGGTCGCAGGCGGAGCTGGGAGAGCGCGTCAACCTCTCGGCAGCGGCCGTCAACCGCCGGCTCAAGCGCCTCAACGAGGACGGCGTGATTCGCCGGACGGTCGCCCTGGTGGACCCGCAGCAACTGGGCCATCAGCTGACCGTGATTGCAGAGGTGGAGGTCGAGAGCGAGCGGCTGGACCTGCTGGACGCGATGAAACGCAGCTTCCTCGCCTGCCCGCAGGTGCAGCAGTGCTACTACGTGGCCGGCGAGTTCGACTTCGTGCTGGTGCTCGCGGTGAAGAGCATGGAGCAATACACCGACCTGACGCGGCAGCTCTTTTTCGAGAGCAACAACGTCAGGCGCTTCCGAACGCTGGTATCCATGAGCAATGTGAAGGTGGGACTGGAAGTTCCGCTCGACCTCGACGCGGATTCCTGAGCCTTGTAGGAGCTAGCTGGCTTGCTAGCGAAACGGGGTCATTCGCTGGCAAGCCAGCTCCTACGGGCGCTGAAGCTACACAGCCATTCCTGACGCGCCGTCGATATTGCCGTTCAGTCGTAAACGAAGGCAGCGATGTGCCTGGCGCTGGCCCTCGGGTACTGCAGGTGCGGCCCGTGGCCTGTGCTGGGCATCGTGACCAGATGCAGGGTCGGCAGGCTGCGACTCAGGGCATGCCAGTTCTCCACCGGGAACACGATGTCGTGGTCGCCGCCGAGATGGAGCACGGGCGTATGGGTGTTGCGCAGTGCATCCAGTGCAGGCTGCAGCGGGAACATCGGATTGCGCGGACCGTCCCCCAACTGCTGCCCGGCCCATTCGTGGGGAACTTCAGGGCAGCGACCTTCCTGACGCGCAGCGATGCGCTCGGCAGAACGCAGCGCGGCTTCGCGGCTGGCGGGCGAAGTCGGTTCGAAGAACAGGTGAACAAAATCTTCGAAGTCGTTCTCGCGACGCGCCAGTTCGTAGAACAGCGCTTCGCCGGTCTTCACCAGTTGACCGGGCGGCGTGGTGCCGAGCAGCACAAGGTGGCTGACCAGCTGCGGCGCTTGCAGCATGGCGATCTGTGCGGCGATGCCGCCGAGTGACCAACCGCCGAGTACGACCTTGCCCAGTCCTAATGCGGTGATCAGTTCGAGCGTGTCGCGTGCCAGCGATGCGGGGTCGTAGGTCGGTGTACCGCCAGACAGGCCCAGGCCGCTGTAGTCGAACACATGCACCTTGAAGCCCTGTGCCGCAAGTTCATCGAGAAAGGCCGGGTCCCAGGAATCCATGACCCCGCGGAAACGCAGGCACAGCACCATGGGCATGCCATCGCCTATCACTCGGTAGGCCAGGCGACGGCCACTGCATTCGATGAACTGGTTGGGTACCTGGCTGGCGGACAGAACATTCGGCATGGCGTCGCTCCCTCGCGGCGTTGGGCGGCAGGATGATGGTTGGCTGTACCGTCATCGCGGTCCGCAACTGCAGCGCGAAGGAGGAGGGGGCCTGGCCCCGTGCACGCGAAGCAATGATGGCATCCACGCAGGGTAGCTCAGGCAGGTGGATACTGCGGCCAAGGCACCGGCCGCCAATCGGTTTGGCGACCAGCGCTGTTTCAGTGCAGTCAGCTCCGCTGGGAGCGTTTCACCAGCACGCGGCCGTAGATGAGCCCGCTCACCCCGGCGACGACCGAAGCCATCAGCACGCCCAGCTTGGCGGCGCCCAGCAGGTCTGGCTGGTTGAAGGCGAGATTGGCGATGAAGATGGACATGGTGAAGCCGATGCCGGCCAGGCAGCCGATCAGCCCCATCCACGCCCAGGTCATGCCCGGTGGCAAGGTGCACCAGCCCATGCGTACCATCAGCCAGCTGCTGCACAGAACCCCCAGGGGCTTGCCCAGCACCAGCGCCAGCGCAACGCCCGAAAGCACTGCCAGCGACCCGCCCTGGTCAAGGTCAACACCCGCGAGGCTCACACCGGCGTTGGCGAGTGCGAATAGCGGCATGATCAGGAAAGCAACCCAGGGATGCAGGGCCATCTGCACGCGCGTCACCGGCGGCAGGAGTTCCCGTTGTGCCTGGCGAAGTTGCTTGATCGGTTCGATGAGCTCGGAGGCACCGTTGGCCGCCTGCTCGCGCTCGGCGTAGTCATTGATGGCGCGCGAGGCCAGCTGTAATGGCGGGTCCATGACCTTCACCGGGCGTACCGGCGTCATCAGGCCGAGCACCACACCTGCCAGCGTGGGGTGGGCGCCGGTCTTCAGCAGACCGAACCAGAGCAGTGCGCCGGGCAGCAGGTATGCGTAGGCCGAACCGATGCCGATACGTTGCAGGCCGAGCACCAGCAGGATGCCGGCAGCGGCGATGGCGAAGCCCAGCGGATCGAGGCCACCGGAATAGAACAGCGCGATGATCACCACGGCGACGATGTCGTCGATGATCGCCAACGCCAGCAGGAAGACGCGCACCGACGCTGGTACTGAACGGCCCACCAGCGCCAGGACGCCGACTGCGAAGGCAATGTCCGTGGCGGTCGGCACGGCCCATCCCTGGCGTAGGCCATCGGTGCTGTTGAGCGTGAGGTAGAGCAGGGCCGGTACTAGGACGCCACCGAACGCGGCCACTATGGGCAGGGCGGCAAGCTTGACGTTGGCCAGTGCGCCTTCATGGATCTCCCGGCGGATTTCCATGCCCACGACGAGGAAGAACACCGTCATCAACGCATCGTTGATCCAGAAGTGCAGTGAATTCGAGATGACGAAATCACCGATGCCGAACGACAGCGGCATGTGCCACAGGTGCTCGTAACTGCTGGCGTACGGGGAGTTGGCCCAGATCAACGCCGCCGCGGCGGCGATCAGCAGGACGATGCCGCTGACGGCTTCGATGTGAATGAATTTTTCGAACGCGGAGAATGCCTTGTCGGCAATGCGCTGCACAGCCGGCAGCGCCTTTCGGGAAGGGGCTTGGTTCATGGTCTTGATACTCAGCAGCTTGTGCGGCGGCCCGACCAACACATGAAACCTGTCTGGCGCATATGCGCTGCCAGACACCCGGCGCGTAAATTACCCTGCCTTTTTCAATTTGGCCAGCACCTGTTTCGCGGGCCATGACGTTCCGGCTATCCCGAAAGACGTGAAAACCATCGCTCAGAGCGCGAGGCTGTGGATCAGCTGCGAGGCATCTTGCGGGTCGCGTTTGCAAATGAAGCCCAGTGCCCGGGAAAGACGCTGCATACGGACATTCGCCACAGTATCGATCGAGAACATCCGCTTGAAACCGTTATCGCGAGCGGTGTCGATGAGGTGGCGCATCAGGATCTCGTCCAGGCCGAGGCCCTGCCAGGCGTCGGCGATGGTCACCGCGCACTCGCACTGGGTGGCGTCATCGGAAGCGGCGTAACGACTGATCCCGACTTCGACCGGTTTGCCGGCCCGATGCACTAATGCGACGTAAGCCATCTTGCGCCGGTAATCGACCTCCATCAGGTGGTCGAGCAGGCTGTCGCTGACTTCCTTGATCGCGCACAGGAAGCGGAAGTGGCGTGTTTGCGGGGAAAGGTCGCGGATGAACTCGGCTTCGCGCTCCCGATCTTCCGGACGCAACGGGCGGATGACGACATGGCTGCCATCCTTAAGGGTTTCGACCCAATGCTCCTCCTGGACAGGGCCGCCGACACGGGCGGCGTGAGAATGCGCGCACTGTAGCTGGGACATGGCTGCGTACTCCGTAGTGAGAACCTGTCCTTTTTTCTACGCCGAATCGGCTGCGGCGGATTGATGGAGATCAAGCGAGTCGGGATGGCGAAAAATCAACCGACGAGCTGCGCGTCCCGAGCCCTGGCGGCCGCTGTCATGGGGCAGGGGAGTTGGGCGTGCGTCGGCTCGGAAGCGAGCGAAGGAGGGAAGTCGCGCCGGATGACCGGCGCGACCCGACGCATCAGAGGATGCTGATGGGGTACTCGATGAATGCGCGGACTTCGTTGAGGTCCGGGCCTACCTGATTGTCGGCGCGGTAGATGGAGTTACGCAGCTTGAACGACAGGTCCTTGGCCGGACCGTCCTGCACCACGTACTTGAACTGGTTGAACAGCTCGCGCTCGGTACCGTCGTTCTCGCCACCGGCAACGATGTCGGTACCGCGAACATAGGCGAACTTGTAGCTCAGGCCGGGGATGCCATAGCCACCGAAGTCCAGCTCGTAACTGACCTGCCAGGACTGCTCGTCTTCCAGGTTGAAGTCCGAGTAGTAGGAGTTGGCCACATAGATGGTGCTGCCACCGTCGCCGAAGTCGTAGGCGTAGCCGGCATCGCCGGTGTTGCGCTGGTGGGCGACGATGAACGCGTGGGCGCCGATGCTGTACTTGGCGGCCAGGCTCCACAGGGTGTTCTTGTCGTCCTGACCGTCGCCACCGAAGGCCAGCGCCGCGTCGGAGCCGTCGTCGTACTTGGTGCGGTAGATGTTGAAGTCGAAGTTCAACGCCTGCTGCTCAGTGAACGGAATGTTGTAGTTCACGTTGGCGTAGTACTTCTTGAACTGGTCCTCCACGTCGGAGTGGTAGAGGCTCACGCTCAGGTCGTCGGTGACGGTGTAGCTGCCGCCGACCACGTCGATGCTCTTCAGATGGTTGGGGTCGCGCGCCGGGTCACCCATAGGGCTGTCACCGGTGAAGCGGCCGACGTTCAGTTCGAGGCCGTCGATTTCCTTGCTGGTCAGCAGGGTGCCGGTGAAGGCCTGGGGCAGCAGGCGGCTGTCGTCATAGGCCAGCACCGGCAGGGACGGGAACTGGTTGCCGTACTTGAGCACGGTGTTGGAGAAACGCAGTTTCACCGCCGCACCAGCCTCGGAAAGATCGTCCACCGGGTGGCCATCGCTGTCGGTGTCGAAGAAAGCGGCATAGTTGCGACCACGGCCGCTGTCCAGCTTCACGCCCAGCAGGCCATAGGCGTCGACGCCGAAACCGATGGTGCCCTGGGTGAAGCCCGACTCGAAGGTGCCGATGAAGCCCTGGCCCCAGGTCTTGGCGTCGTTGGTGTGGTCCTTGTAGTCACGGTTGAAGTAGGCGTTGCGCAGCAGCAAGGTTGCGCTGGCGTCTTCGACGAATCCCTTTGATTCGGATTGCTCACTGGCCACGGCGGGAACGGCGAGGGCGGTGGAAACCGCCAGCGCCAGAGCGTTCAGGGGATTGAGTTGCATCACGGATGCTCCTGATGGTCTTTGTTGGTTTTGATAAGGCAGGAATTCAAGAAGCTATCAACCACCGGAAGGCAGTGAGGCCCGCCGGTGGGCTGATAGGTAAAAATCCATTGGTTCTCGTTGTGATTGCCGGCTTTGCCGACGCGAAGCGCGCAAACAACTACCACGTGCGGAACTAATCAAAAAACTGTAATCATCAATTACACATATTGATGAGATTAATATTTATCAAATTTGCAGCTGGGTATCCTGTGCGCGAGGGAACAGGGAATAGCCGATTCTCCTCGTGAATCGACTAGGGTTCCATCAACTTACTCTCTGATTCGGCCACCTCTTCGGAGGTGGCCTTTTTTTGTTGCGCGCGGCTAATCGCTTCGGCTGCTCCATGAAGATACTTATGGATAATTGACAGATTCACTGTGGGTGCCGTAATAGACCCTTCTCGTGAAATGCATCTGCACTTTAATGTGCATGTCAATAGTTTTGGATGGCTGGCGACTAACAATTGAAAGAATCAAACCCCATAAATCCATATCAATAGTTCCTATCAACGTATTTGATTTTGGATACAGGGAGAAATGCGTACACTTGCCCTCGATGAAGACTTTAGCCAAGTGCACTTTCTGGTCTCCCCCGGGATTGCGGTTGGCTTCCTCCACTTCATCAATCCTTTGGTTTTGTTTAATGGCCGCCTTGCCCAAGGCGGCCTTTTTTTATTGCCCGCATGAACGCCGCGAACACGACTTTTCTGCCAAAGAAGGGTGAGGACGTGGCGAGCGCTCTCCACAGGGTTCGAGCCCGATTATGATGACGGCGAGACTGAACTCTTCGGGGAGCACCGAATCATGGATGCAGATACCGCCGACAATCATCTTGCCGCGCTGGCCGGCGCCATTGCCGATCCCGCGCGCTCACGCATGCTCTGCAGCCTGCTCGACGGCCATGCCCGTACGGCGACCGAGTTGGCCGCTGTCGCCGACATAGGTGCTTCCACCGCCAGCGGTCATTTCGCCCGCCTGTTGGAGCAGGGGCTGGTCGTGCTGCACGTGCAGGGCCGTCACCGCTACTACCAGTTGGCGAGCCGCCAGGTCGCGCAGACGCTGGAGAGCCTGCTGTCGCTGGCAGGCGCGCCTGCAGTGGCCTTCCGTCCCTCGACACCCTCGGTGCTGCGCCAGGCGCGCACCTGCTACGACCACTGTGCGGGTGAAGTCGCCGTGCAATTGCACGATGCGTTGCTGGCGGCGAACTGGATCGAAAGCCATGACAAGGATTACCGCATCACCGACGCCGGCAGCCAGGGGCTCGGGCAACTGGGTATCGACCTGGCCGACGTGCAACGTCAGCGCAGGCGCTTGGCCTATCCGTGCATGGACTGGAGCGAGCGCACGCCGCATGTCGGCGGTGCACTGGGTGCGGCGTTGCTGGACCTGATGCTCAAGCGCGGCTGGGTAACCCGTCACCTTGACTCCCGCGCCTTGAGCGTGACGCCAAAGGGCGCTTCCAGCCTGTCGAAAAGCTTCGGCATGGCGCTCGTCCGGCGCTGATGCCGCGGCTATCCAACTCCACGAACCATTCACCATTCCATGCAGGGGAAGTACGCCAATGTCGGTTGCCGAATTGCTGAGAAAACGCATATCTGTCCGCGCCTTCACCGCCGAGCCGGTCGAGGCGCAAACCGTGCTGGACCTGCTCGAGGACGCGCGCTGGTCCCCGTCGGGCGGCAACCTCCAGCCGTGGAAAGTCATAGCGGTCAGCGGGGAAGAAAAGCTCGCTCTGGAACGACTTGCGGTTGAAACCTTGTTGAAGAACCCACGGGGCGAGGCGGGTGATCATCCCATCTACCCGGAAGGGCTCATCGATCCGTATCGCTCACGCCGCTACAAGGTGGGCGAGGACATGTACGCGCTGCTCGGCATTCCTCGTGAAGACAAGGCTGTGCGGCTGCGCAATCTCTCGCGCAACTACCAGTTCTTCGGCGCTCCGGTCGGCATTTTCTTCGTCATCGACCGTTCCATGGGACATGGCCAGTGGGCGCATGTCGGCATGTTCATGCAGTCGTTGGCCCTGCTGGCCGAAGAACGCGGCCTGGCGACCTGCATGCAGGAAGCCTGGGGCATGGTGCGCGAGAGCCTGCACCGGCATTTCGAGCTGCCCGAACACGAACTGGTCTATTGCGGCATGGCGTTGGGTCATGCGGATCGCTCGGCACCGGTCAACAGCCTGCGCTCGGATCGCGCGCCGGTGGAAGAATTTGCCCAGCTGAGAGGTTTTGCCTGATTCGTGCTCGCTGGATCTGCCGGTCACCCGGATGAGCCATCTCTCTCATTCACTTCCTGGTCCATCGGTACCAGGGCGAGGAACGCAGGGGTGTCCACGTGGATGCTTTGTAGTTTGTCGCCCAACTGTCCGGATTCGGGATTGCGGCTGAATACGTCGACGCTGTTGTCCCCCTGATTGGCGACCAGGACGAACCGCCCACCGGGTGCGAGCACGAACTCGCGAGCCATGCGTCCCACCGGTGAGCGATCGGCGAAGGTGAGGAGGCCGTTGTCAGGGGTTACAGAAAAGACGATCAGGTGATTGTCATCGCCACGATTGAGTACCAGCAGGAAACGGCCATCCTCGGAAAGATGCAGCGTCCCGGCAGCCACCTGGCCGGAGAAGCCGGCGGGTACAAGCGGGAGCGTCTGCAATTCCGTAAGCCTGCCTCCGCTGTGCGAAAGGCTCATCACGACGCCTGAGAGCTCCAGCGTCAGATAGGCGAACCGGCCATCCTCGGAGAACACGATGTGCCGGGGGCCGCTACCGGGCGGCGCAGGGAAGTAGGGCGGGTCGGCGGGTTCCAGCGGCCGGTCCGGATTGTCTGGCCGGTAGTGGTAGGCCATGACCTTGTCCGCTCCCAGGTCCGCTGCGAACAGGTATTCCCCTGAAGGCTCCATCACTGCCGAGTGCATATGGCCGGTCGCCTGCCGGTCCCGGTTGACGCCGCTTCCGGGGTACGCCTCGCACTGCCTTACCGCGCCGAGCGCGCCACTGGAACCTGCCCGGATCACGGCCAATGAGCCGCCGGATAAAGACGCGTAATTGGCGACGAACAGATAGCGTCCATCAGGGCTGATGCTGGCGTAAGCAGGTTCGTCGCCCTGTGTTTCCCGCGAATCCACCTCATGCATTTCGCCCGTGCGGGGATTGAAACGGAAGGAACTGATCCGCCCGCCAGTGCGGTCATCCGCATCACTGGCTTCTTCATTGACGACGAAGAACAGCTGTCGATTACGGCTCAGGACGATGAAAGAAGGATTCGCGCTGCGGATCAGGCCAACGGGCCCATGAAGGCTGCCGGGTTGGGCATTGAAGCGATAGAGATAGATGCCTTCGCTGCGACCTTGGGTATAGGTTCCCACCAGCAGATGGAAGCTGGCTGTGGGGGAGGGCGTGGCACCAGCGCTCTGGTCGATGGGGGCGAGCAGCAGATCAGGCATGCCGAGGGGCCTCTTCATGGTCGCGAGCTCCGGGTGGATGTCCGGTTGACTGTTATCCGGTGGGCTGGGTTCAGGAGGACGCAAGATCTATGTCCATCGAATGGCCGTCACCGCCTCGATGAATGCCTGTCCGCAAAACGAAATCAGGGATTGTCGCTGGTTCGGTAAACGGAACTCGCAGACGAAGCGGTCAAGGATTCAAGCCAGGAGCGTCTTATTCTCTACTGCCAGTTGGCCTAGCGATTGGCACACGAGAAAGCCCGCCACGTCTTTTAGGGGAGGGGGACGTGGCGGCAGTCTTCTTTTGATTTGCTATGACGCGGCTGTGCCCAAGGGTGCTTCTCGCGGAAGCTGCACAACCTCAATCCCTCTTTGGGGACGCTTTCAGAATACTCCCGTGCACAGCCAGGCGTTAGAATGTTCCGGCCTTGCGTGCCGTGACTTGCCAAAAAAGCCGGGAATTATCGCAAGCCGTCCCAGGTCTCAGACCGACGTGTGTGCACCTTCAAGGCTGCATGGGATAACCTTGCGCCACGACTCAACCATGAAGCTGTGAACTGAATAATGGGTTTTGAACAACTAGCTGAACTACGTGACCGCCTGCGGGCTGAAGCAAAGCAAGAAAAGACTGCCAGCCCCAAGCCTCCCAAACGTAAGCCCTCTCCCCAGGCAAAGCCGCGTGAGCAGGATCCTGCAGTGGAAGCGATCTGGCGCTTGCAGAAGCACTTCCCCTTGGCGTTTCCGGTCAATCCGGCCCCCAAGGTTCCGCTGAAAGAGGGCATTTTCAAAGATGCTGAGCAGCATCTGGAATTGCTCGGAATTACCAGCGAACAGCTCAAATTGGGGATCGCTACCTGGTGTCGCGGAACCCGTTATTGGGCGAGCATGGTCGAGAATGCGGAGCGTCTTGACCTGAACGGTCAAGCTGCTGGCACGGTGACGGCAAGTCAGGCGCTGCATGCGAAGCAGCAGGCTTCGCGGCACCGCGGGCAAGAACGACGTAACCGTTCGAAGCCCAAAAAAGCTATCCAGGACCCTGCCGTCGATACCGTAGCGGAATGATTGGAAGCATCTGAGCCCGGAGTCGAGTCGCCTAAGTTAACCAGCGCCCGTAGGGGCATGTGGTGCTCTGAAGGCGATTCGACGGGCCGCTTCTTGTCGAAAACGGACGTTCAACGCAAAGAAGCAGCCGTCCCTTTGGTCGTTAGTGGATCGTAGGGAAACGCTCTTTCACCAATGCCTGAGCCTGATGGGCCATTTGGTCGAGCAGGCGGTCGCGTTTGTTCTCGGCCTCGCTCATGGCCTTCTTGCCCTGTTGCTGCACCAGGTAGGCATGAATCTGCCGTACTTCCTTGGATTGGAATATCGGAGCCAGATCCTGCACCGCCACCAGGCCGTCCGAGCGGTGATCGCGGGTGTTTAGCAGCACGTGCGGCCCTTGCGCAGCCAGTATCTGAAATCCCATCGACTCAAAGGTCGGCACCTTGTTCGCCGCGCAGGCCAGTTCAGCGTGGGGCCGATGCTTGACCATCTGCTGCAACAATGCCCGGGCAATACCGCGTCGGCGGTGGCTGGCCTTGACGGCCATATAGGCTAGGGTGCAGGCCTCGGCATCATCCGGGCTCGGCAGGTACAGGGCAAAACCCAGCACCTGGGAGGGATCTTCATCATCCAGGGCCAGGATCAACCGCGCGGTACTCTCCGAGGCGTTGTTCATGGCTTGCAGATACAGGTGCACCTCGTAGCCAATCACGTACTGATACAGCTGATAGAGCGGATTGCTGGGCGTCAGCGGAACCGGGCTGATGTCGCTGAAGTAATCCACCACCATTTGTAGAACCTGACTCTTCAGGGATTCGGGCGGCGATGTATCCAAGTTTACAAGGGTGAACATCTGAAACTGGCTCCGGGCGTGCCCGATTCGAGGAATCGGCGCGGGCGCCATTGTAACGCCCGAGAGCATCGCGCGTTCTCAGGAGAGCGAGGGCCGCTGAAATGTCTAGCGGCAAGGGTCCAGGGAGGGATCGATTCGCAGGATCAAAGATTTGAAGGGTGTCGATTTACTGAGATCGACACCAGTTCAGCCGCGGAGTCGGCGCGGGCCTTGACCCTAGCGCAGCAGCTGACTCCACCGGTGCGCACCCGGCACGGTAGCGCCAAGCCCGCCAAGTCAACGAAACGCCCGACAAAGTCGGAGAGCAGGGGTGCTCGGGAGCTGTTTGTCGACCGGATGTGGATGGGGTGAGCGCGGCAATGTTGGTGGGCGGATTCAAGGTGTGAACTGGAGGCGAAGCGGGGCGACCAATTTCTTCTCGTTTCTGAATGTCCGCATGTGGCCGGTGGCTAGCGTTCACCATGGGCCGCGTCCGGCCTATGGCAGGCATCGGTTTACGTCTATCCAGCTCGGGAGAGTCCACTCAGAGCATTCGCGTCGAGGCCGACGCTACTCCTGCCATTGAACAAGAGTGGCCGAGACAACCAGAGTCAGACTACGCGAGAGCTGGACAACCGAGCGAGGAGGGGGCGCGGTGGCAACTGAATAGAGATCATCCCGCGCGGTTTATGGCGAATTCAAAGCAACTGATTGGGCGCTACTGGGAACGAGTCGAGAACTGATCGTTACTGCCAATAGCCGCTTCGATGCTTACGGCAGTACGTTGAAGTGCCGGCAGAAAGCGTTGGACCGCTTGTGCAATGGTCATTGCCTTCGCCACATAGACCACGTTCAAGCAGCCCAGGACCTGCTCCTTATGGCGTACAGGAATGGCGATGGCGGCGATCTTCTCCTCTCGATTCCAGTTCATGAAGTTCTCCGCATATCCATTGTGACGAATCTTTCTCAGTAGATTGTCCAGTGCCACGGGCTCGCGTGCCAGGCGGGTCTCCTCGTCATTGCGACTGGCCAGCAGCGCGATGATTTGTTCGCGTTCCACTTCCGGACAGAATGCCAAGTAAGCCAATCCCGTAGCGGTAAGCAGCAATGGCAAGCGGCGGCCCACCATGTTCCGGTGGAATGACAGCCGACTGAAGCGGTGAGTGGTTTCCCGGACGACCATGGCATCCACATCGAGGGAACAGAGGTCGGTGGGCCAGACGACTTCCTGCAGCAGCTCGGCGAGCAGCGGTGCGGCGATGGCCGAAATCCACTGCTCGTCGCGGAAGCCCTCGCTCAGCTCGCGCACTTTCAGGCAGAGCCGATAGCTGTCGTCGGATTCGCTACGGCGTACATAACCTTCGTCCTGCAGGGTTTCCAGCAGCCGACGCACTGTGGTCCGGTGCAAGCCGGTGAGCTCCGACAGACGCCCCGTACTGGCGCCACCGTCCAGCCGGTTGAGGGTGTTGAGCAAGGCCAATCCGCGTGTCAGGCCGCGTACCGTCTTGTAGTCAGAGCCCTGATCGCTTGCCATGAACTCACCATAAATTCGTTTTAAATCAACGATGTGCACTAGGTGCGCATCAAGGCGGTTTTTCATTGTAGGACAAGTAAGGCGATTCCTATACTCGCCGCAACAACTAAAAACCCTGACCCAAGCGGGGACGAATCATGAAACCAGCGCACCTGACTGCCTTGCCTGCCCAGCCGCTCCGCGGACGTTTCGCCGTTCCCTGCGAGACGGCTCCTGCTGTCGAGTCTGCCTGCGACTTTCATCGCGTTCCGAGTTCTCCTGATCTGCTCGTCGGTGTCCGACGAAGACACCCGTCAGCCATCCCGGTCTGACGCCCGACACCTCAAGCACTCCTGATTTTTCTTTCCCGCGGCCTCCTGCCAGGCCGTGGGCTGGGACCGGCTTGCCCGCTTTCCGGGATGCCGGGCTTCGCAACTCTGATCCACGCGGTGAGAACCATGAAAACAATGAACGCCAATCGACCCGACAACGCTCAACCTGCCGAGCATCACGCCGACGTGGTGGTGGTGGGCGCGGGCCCCGTGGGATTGACCATTGCCAACTACCTGGGCCAGGCCGGCGTCGAGGTCCTGGTGATCGAGAAGCTCGACAAGCTGATCGACTACCCGCGTGCCATCGGTATCGATGACGAATCCCTGCGCACTGTCCAGGCCATCGGCCTGGTGGACAAGGTCCTGCCGCACACCACGCCATGGCACGCGATGCGTTTCCTTACACCCAAGGGCCGCTGCTTCGCCGATATTCAGCCGATGACCGACGAGTTCGGCTGGTCCCGCCGCAACGCCTTCATCCAGCCTCAGGTCGATGCGGTGCTGCACCAGGGCCTGTCGCGCTTTTCCAACGTGAAGGTGCTGTTCTCCCGCGACCTGGTCGGCTTCAGCCAGGACGCCGATGGCGTCGGCGTCGAGATTGACGGACCGCAGGGCCGCGAGAGTGTGCGTGCCGGCTACCTGGTGGCGTGCGACGGCGGCAACAGCCACGTGCGCCGCACCCTTGGCGTTTCCTTCGAAGGCAAGACCGCGCCCAACCAGTGGATCGTCATCGACATCGCCAACGACCCGCTGGCCACCCCCAACGTCTACCTCTGTTGCGACCCGGTGCGTCCTTACGTTTCGGCGGCGTTGCCCCATGGCGTGCGCCGTTTCGAATTCATGGTGATGCCGGGTGAGACCGAAGAGGAGCTGGGCAAGCCGGAGAACATGCGCAAGCTGCTGGCCAAGGTGCTGCCGGACCCGGACCGCGTCGAGCTGATCCGCAAGCGCGTCTATACCCACAACGCCCGCCTGGCGGGCGAGTTCCGCGTCAAACGTATTGTCCTCGCCGGGGATGCTGCGCACATCATGCCGGTGTGGCAGGGGCAGGGTTACAACAGCGGCATGCGTGACGCCTGCAACCTGGCTTGGAAGCTAGCCCTGGTGGTCAAGGGCCTGGCGAGTGAGGAACTGCTGGACAGCTACCAGCAGGAGCGCCGCGACCACGCCAAGGCGATGATCGATCTGTCGGTACTGGCCGGGCACGTCCTGGCGCCGCCAAAGCGCTGGCAGGGTACGTTGCGTGACGGCATTTCCTGGCTGCTGAACTACCTGCCGCCGATCAAGCGTTACTTCCTGGAAATGCGCTTCAAGCCGATGCCGCAGTACCACCAGGGCGCGCTGGTGGCTGCAGGTTCCGAGGTGAAGGACTCCCCTGTGGGGCGGATGTTCATCCAACCCCGCGTAGTGACTGACAGCGGCGAAGAGAAGCTGCTGGACGACGTGATCGGCAGCCACTTCGCGATCATTGCCTGGGGCGTGGACCCGACCTGGGGCCTGTCTGCCGAGCAGGTTGCGTTCTGGCGAAATCTCGGCACTCGCTTCATCCAGGTGCTCCCGGAAACCCAGCTCAAGGCAGATCGCGAGTTGGCGGAAGGGGTGATCCGCGTTGGCGATCGCACGGGCCGCCTGAAGACCTGGTTCGGCCGCTACCCGGCTTCCATCGTGATCCTGCGCCCGGACCGCTTCGTCGCCGGCCTGGCCATTCCGCAGACCGTCGGCCGCACCTGCGACGCCCTGTCCCGCGCGCTCTCGGCACTGCCCCAGATCAGCCAGCAGCCGCTGGCCAGCAAGGTGGCCTGAGATGAGTGCCCTGGTGCAATGCCTGTCCCACACGCCGCTGCTGGGCCATGTCGACCCGACGCCGGAGGTACTCGCCGAAGTCGATGCCGTCGTGGCCGAAGCCCGTGCCCGCATCGCTGAGTTCGGCCCGGAGTTGGTGGTGCTGTTCGCCCCGGACCACTACAACGGCTTCTTCTACGACGTGATGCCGTCCTTCTGCATCGGCATGGCCGCCGAGGCCATCGGCGACTTCGGCACTGCCGCAGGCACCCTGAGCGTGCCGAAGGACATCGCCGAGGCCTGCGCCGACGCAGTGCTGGAGGCCGGCGTGGACGCCGCGGTGTCCTACCGCATGCAGGTGGACCACGGCTTTGCACAACCGCTGGAGCTGCTGCTCGGCGGACTCGATCGTTGCCCGGTGATCCCAGTCTTCGTCAACTCGGTCGCCATCCCGCTGCCGAGTTTCCAGCGTGCCCGCCTGCTCGGCGAAGCTATTGGGCGGTTCGCCCGGACGCTGGACAAAAAGGTCCTGTTCCTCGGTTCCGGTGGGCTGTCGCACCAGCCGCCGGTGCCGGAATTGGCCAAAGTCGACGCCCGCATGGCCGACCGGCTGATGGGCAGCGGTCGAAACCTGCCGGCCGATGAGCGAGAAGCCCGGCAACAGCGGGTGATCACCGCTGCCGAGCGCTTCGTGGAAGATCAGAACAGCCTGCACCCACTGAACCCCGTCTGGGACCAGCAGTTCCTCGACACCCTCGCCGACGCCCGGCTGCCTGAACTGGATGGTCTGGGCAACGCCGAACTCTCGACTATCGCCGGCAAGTCCACCCACGAGGTGAAAACCTGGGTGGCCGCCTTCGCCGCACTGTCCGCCTTCGGCCCTTATCAGGCCGAAGGCCATTACTACCGCCCAATCCCTGAATGGATCGCCGGCTTCGGCGCCCTTGGCGCCCGCCCGTTGGCGCGTTCCTGAACTCTTCCGGAGAATCCGACATGACTGCCATTACCGAATCATCCACCAGCCAGTTCATCCGCATCCAGGAAGGTGAACTGGAGCTGAACATCCACTACAACGACTGCGGCCAGGGCGGCGAAACCGTGGTCATGCTCCACGGCTCTGGCCCCGGTGCCAGCGGCTGGGCAAACTTCAATCGCAACATCGAGCCACTGGTGGACGCCGGTTTCCGCGTGATCCTGCTGGATTGCCCGGGCTGGAGCAAAAGCGATTCCATCGTGTGCACTGGCTCTCGCTCGGACCTCAACGCGCGCATCCTCAAGGGCCTGGTGGATCAGCTCGACCTGGACCGGGTGCATATCCTCGGCAACTCCATGGGCGGTCACAGCGCCGTGGCGTTCGCCCTGAACTGGCCGGAGCGGGTTGGCAAGTTGGTACTCATGGGCGGCGGCACCGGTGGCGCCAGCCCCTTCATGCCGATGCCCACCGAGGGCATCAAGCTGCTCCAAGGCCTGTACCGCGAGCCGACCATAGACAACCTGAAGAAGATGATGAACGTCTTCGTCTATGACCCCAGCGACCTGACCGAGGCGCTGTTCCAGACCCGTCTGGACAACATGCTGTCGCGCCGCGACCACCTGGAAAACTTCGTCGCCAGCCTCAAGGCCAATCCCAAGCAGTTCCCCGATTTCGGCCCGCGCCTGGCGGAGATCAAGGCCGAAACCCTGGTGATCTGGGGCCGCAACGACCGTTTCGTGCCCATGGACACCGGCCTGCGCCTGGTAGCCGGCATCCCCAACTCCGAACTCCACGTGTTCAACAACTGCGGCCACTGGGCCCAGTGGGAGCACGCGGACAAGTTCAACCGCATGGTGCTGGACTTCCTCACCCACTGAGTCCCGAGGTGCGAGATGACTTTCTCCCAAGATTCCCTGGAACAACTGGCCGCCGGCCTTCGTAACGCTGAAGCCAGCGGCGAGGCCATCGGCCCGCTGCGCGAGTGCATCGGCGAAGACAACGGTGAGGCGGCCTACGCGATCCAGCGCCTGAACGTCGCCCACGGCATTGCGGCCGGGCGTCGCGTAGTCGGCCGCAAGATCGGCCTGACCAATCCCAAGGTGCAGGCCCAGCTGGGCGTGGACCAGCCGGACTTCGGCACCCTGTTCGCCGACATGAGCTACGGCGACAACGAAGTGGTGCCTTTCGGTCGCGTGTTGCAGCCGAAAATCGAGGCGGAGATCGCCCTGATCCTCGAGCGCGACCTGCCGCGCGCCGACACCGGTTTTGCCGATGTCCTGGCCGCGACTGGCTGGGTATTGCCGGCCCTGGAGATCGTCGGCAGCCGCGTGGCGGGTTGGAACATCCGTTTCGTCGACACCGTGGCGGACAACGCCTCCAGCGGCTGCTTCGTGCTCGGTGGTCCGGCGCGCCGACTCGACTCCCTCGACCTGCGCCAGGCCGCCATGCGCATGACCCGCAATGGCGAGCTGGTGTCCAGCGGCAGCGGTGCCGAATGCCTCGGCCACCCATTGAATGCCGCCGTGTGGTTGGCCCGCACCATGGCCCGCCTGGGCGAACCACTGAAGGCCGGCGACCTGATCCTGACCGGCGCGTTGGGCCCGATGTCCGCCGTGGCGGCTGGTGACCGCTTCGAAGCGATGATCGAAGGCATCGGCCAAGTGGCCGTCCAGTTCAGCGCCGACTGATAGCAGAGAGACCTTTCCCATGAGCAAGAAACTCAAAGTCGCCATCGTCGGCTCCGGCAACATCGGTACCGACCTGATGATCAAGGTGATGCGCTATGCGCAGCACTTGGAGATGGGTGCCATGGTCGGCATCGACCCGGCGTCCGACGGCCTGGCTCGTGCCGCGCGCCTGGGCGTCGCCACCACACATGAAGGCGTCGAAGGCCTGACCCGTCTGCGGGAGTTCGCCGAGATCGATTTCGTCTTCGATGCCACCAGCGCGGGCGCCCACGTGAAGAACGACGCCTTTCTGCGCAGCGTGAAACCGGGGATTCGCCTGATCGACCTGACCCCGGCGGCCATCGGCCCCTACTGCGTGCCGGTGGTGAACCTGGAGCAGAACCTCCAGCAGCTGAACGTGAACATGGTCACCTGCGGCGGCCAAGCGACCATCCCGATGGTGGCGGCGGTATCCCGCGTGGCCAAGGTGCACTACGCCGAGATCATCGCTTCCATCGCGTCGAAGTCGGCTGGCCCCGGCACCCGCGCCAATATCGACGAGTTCACCGAGACCACCTCGAAAGCCATCGAAGTGATCGGCGGGGCGGCCAAGGGCAAGGCCATCATCGTCATGAACCCGGCCGAGCCGCCGCTGATGATGCGCGACACGGTGTTCGTGCTCAGCGAGACGGCAGATCAGGCCAAGGTCGAGGCGAGCATCGAAGAAATGGCCGCCGCCGTTCAGGCCTATGTGCCGGGCTATCGCCTCAAGCAGAAGGTGCAGTTCGACGAAGTCCACGACCTGAACATACCCGGGCACGGTCGCTTCTCTGGGCTGAAGACCTCGGTCTTCCTCGAAGTCGAAGGCGCCGCCCACTACCTGCCGGCCTACGCCGGCAACCTCGACATCATGACTTCTGCCGCGCTGGCCACCGCCGAGCGCATGGCCCAGTCGATGCTGAAAGGCTGAGGAGACCGACTATGAACGGCAAGAAGCTCTACATCTCCGACGTGACCCTGCGCGACGGCAGCCACGCTATCCGCCACCAGTATTCGATTGAGCAGGTGCAGGCCATAGCCCGCGCCCTCGACCAAGCCAAGGTGGATGCCATCGAAGTCACTCACGGCGACGGCCTGCAAGGCTCGTCCTTCAACTACGGCTTCGGCGCCCACACCGACCTGGAGTGGATCGCGGCGGCGGCCGACGTGGTCGAGCATGCCCGTCTCACCGTGTTGCTGTTGCCGGGTATCGGCACTGTGCATGACCTGAAAGCGGCCTATGACGCCGGTGCCCGTAGCGTGCGCGTGGCGACCCACTGCACTGAGGCGGACGTGTCGAAGCAGCACATCGAGTATGCCCGCAGCCTCGGCATGGACACCGTTGGTTTCCTGATGATGAGCCACATGATTCCGGCCGAGCAGTTGGCCGCCCAGGGCACGTTGATGGAAAGTTACGGCGCCCAGTGCATCTACATGGCCGACTCCGGGGGCGCGATGAACATGCAGGACATTCGTGACCGCATGCGCGCCTTCAAGGCGGTGCTCAAGCCGGAGACCCAGACCGGCATGCACGCCCACCACAACCTGTCCCTCGGCGTGGCCAACTCCATCGTCGCAGTGGAGGAGGGCTGTGACCGCATCGACGCGAGCCTCGCCGGCATGGGTGCCGGGGCCGGCAATGCGCCGTTGGAAGTCTTTATCGCCGCCGCCGAACGCCTGGGCTGGAACCACGGCACCGACCTCTACCGGCTGATGGACGCCGCCGACGACCTGGTGCGACCGCTGCAGGACCGCCCGGTGCGGGTCGACCGCGAGACCCTCGGCCTCGGCTATGCCGGGGTGTATTCGAGCTTCCTGCGCCATGCCGAAGTGGCGGCGGCCAAGTACGGCCTGAAGACCCTCGACATCCTTGTCGAACTGGGCAAACGCCGGATGGTCGGTGGTCAGGAGGATATGATCGTCGACGTGGCGCTGGACCTACTGGCGCGCCGGGCCTGAGGGCGGCAGCAACCTGTGGGGGCGAATTCATTCGCTAAGCAGGCCGCAGGTCTGCCTGTCGAGGGGGTAGCTGCGCTGCCCTCAGCGATTGAAATCGCCCCCACAAAAACAACACCGCGACTCCCTACAAAAACAAATACGGGTGCCTTGAATCATGATCGAAACCACTGCCCACGACTCCCGTCGTGTCTACACCACCATTGGCCTCTGCTTCCTGGTAGCCCTGATGGAAGGCCTCGACCTGCAGGCCGCTGGCATCGCCGCGCAAGGCATGGCGGCCGCATTCGAACTGTCGAAGATGCAGATGGGCTGGGTCTTCAGCGCCGGCATCCTCGGACTGTTGCCCGGCGCCTTCGTCGGCGGCTGGCTGGCCGACCGTGTCGGCCGAAAGGCGGTGCTGATGGGCTCGGTGGCCCTGTTCGGATTGTTCTCTCTCATCACCGCCCAGGCGTGGAATCTTGAGAGTCTGGTGTTGGCGCGTCTACTCACTGGCGTGGGCCTGGGGGCAGCCTTGCCCAACCTGATCGCCCTGACGTCCGAAGTGGCCGGCGAACGACTGCGTGGCTCAGCAGTGAGCATGATGTACTGCGGTGTGCCCTTGGGTGCGGCCCTGGCCGCCTGCATTGGCATCGCTGGCTTCAATGGCGGCTGGCAATTGGTGTTTTACGTCGGTGGCGTGGTGCCGCTGTTGATTGTGCCGCTGCTGGGCTTCTACCTGCCCGAGTCTAGCCAGTTCCACCAGCGCAAGCTCGAGCAGGTGCACAGTGGCGTCTGGCATGGCCTGTTCCGCGCGGGCGCGGCCCGTTCGACCCTGCTGCTCTGGGTCAGCTACTTCTTCACCCTGATGGTGGTCTACATCCTGATCAACTGGTTGCCCAGCCTACTGGTGGGGCAGGGCTACAGCCCTAGCCAGGCCAGTTGGGTGATGCTCGCGCTGCAACTTGGCGCAGCGGTCGGCACCCTGGCACTGGGTGCCTTGCTTGACCGACTGCCGGCCTGGGCCATGGCCGCGCTGATCTACCTGGGCATCCTCACTTCCCTCGCCGCCCTGGGCCTGTCCCAGAGCTTTGGCGGCATGCTGGTTGCCGGTTTCGTGGCAGGGCTCTTTGCCACAGGAGGGCAGGGTGTGCTCTACGCAATGGCGCCGCAATTCTACGGTACCGAAGTACGAGCCACCGGCGTCGGCAGTGCCGTGGCCGTCGGACGCCTCGGCGCCATGAGCGGTCCGCTGGTGGCCGGAAAGATGCTGGCTCTGGGCACAGGGACAACCGGTGTGATGCTGGCGGCCGCTCCCGGAATCGTCATCGCAGGAGGGGTGGTTTTCTACCTCCTGAAGCGCAGTCAGACCACCCCGACACCAGCCTGACGCTCAGGCTTCAGGTTGAACGTGTATCACCTCGGTACAACAGGACAACAACAATGAACCGCAGAAACTTCATTTCTACAGCAGGTGTAATTCTCGGCGGATCGGCCGTATTGGGTGCGCTTCCAGTCTCGGCAGCCGGCGGTCCAGACGCCGGATCGTCACCATTCCGCTCGGGAGGTATCAATGCGAAGGCACGTCGAGTGGATGTCCATCATCATTTCGTTCCCACGTTCTGGGCGGAAGATCTTGCCAAAAACGGTGGTGATCCATCGGGATGGAAGATGCCGAAGTGGAGCCCGGAAACGGATATCGAGTTCATGGATGCGTTGGGTATCGACGTTGCCATGCTGTCCCTCACGGCCCCAGGAGTGGCCGGCTGGAAAGGGCAGGCGGCGAGAGACATGGCAAGGCGTGTCAACGAGTACGCTGCAGGATTGGGCCAGGACTATCAGGGGCGTTTCGGCAGCTTCGTGACGCTGCCGATGCAAGATATCGACGGAGCTATCAAGGAACTCGACTACTGCCTTGGGCGTTTGAAAGCTGACGGTGTGATCCTGCTTTCCAATTACGAGGGCAAACTGGTCGAAACATCGTTTCCACCGGTTCTACGACCGGCAGTTTCCAGACTCCAGCGGGTGAAACTGCTTATTTCGGCCAGGATCATGTTGACGAGCACACGGCCGGCAATCGCTTTAATTCTGGCGATAATCCTTCGGGTGCCTCTTCAACGGCTAAACAGAAAGTTTCTGTTATGCCTGTCGCGACCGTTTCTAAAGCCAAGTCGGCTAAGAAGGCTGTTCAGGTGCTTCGCAGTGGTGTCGCCGGGGCGGCTGTAATGGCTGCTCAGGCGGCTGTCATTTGGGCTGTTGATCAGATCCCGGATGCTGATTGGGACGGTTATCAGTTGACCAAGCAGACTCCGGGAACTGAGCCGAAACACCTCTGGGGTGTTCAGGGCTTTGTCGGGACCTGCTCGCGTCAAACTAGCGCGCAGGGCGCCCTTGACTGCTACGTGGCGTTTCAGAATGCCCAGCCTGGGAACAACTCAACCGGCTTCTTCTGGCGCAGCAATCACGTTGTGACGCATAGCCAGACCTCGGCGACGGGGTTTTACGATACCAAGACGCCTTCTACTGGCAGCTCTTGGAATACCCCTGCGGGTAGCATCGTCATTAACGGTTACGACGCTTGCACGGATAGCGCAGGTGTTGTCATCGCGTGTACTCCACCAGGTGCGAAGACGCCGTTCAACGATGCTGATTATCAGCAGTTAGAAAATGCGCTGGCCCAGGTGAATAACAGTGAGTGGCTCAGGGATCTTGTGAAGGCTTCGTGTGATGGCTCGACAAATCCAGAGGGCTGCTACAACGACTTGATTGCTCAGCGCAAGTTGCTTGGCCCTGGAATGCAAATGGGCCCCAAGTATTCGACCACTACCACTACGACTAATCCTGATGGCAGTACGTCTACCACGACGACGACTAGTCAGAATCGTTATGACTATTCGTATGGTGATGACTACTACGATTTCTCGACTACGACTAAGACTGATACCACCAAGGATGGTCAAACAAGCTCTACGGAAACCTCAGACGCTCAGCCGGAAGGCGAGGAACCTTCCGAAGAGCAGCAGCCGGAAGAGCAGGAGCCGGAATACACGTTCCAAGATTCTGAGCTTCCCGAAATAACCCCATTCTATGAGCAGAAGTATCCGGACGGTTTTGATGGCGTTTGGAATGATGCCAAGGCTGATTTCGAGAACAGCGAGTTCGTTTCCTTTATGCAGTCATTCGTGCCCAGCTTCTCGGGCACTTGCCCGAGCTGGTCGATGAACTTTGCAATAGGGGCGCTGGCGAACTTCGGAACCATTCCGTTTCAGAGCCTGTGTTACATCTTCGACTTCATCAAAGTCATCATGTTGGTAACAGCGGTATTCACCTGCCGCGCAATTATGTTTGGAGGCTGATATGGGCGGGATATTCCAGTTCTTTACGGCGGTGCTGGCGAAGATTTCCGCTGTCGCCAGTTGGCTTCTGGCCCTGGTGAAGCGCGTTTTCGACGATCTCTGGAACATCGTCACCGATGTCGCCTGCTGGGTGCTGGAAGGCGCTCTAGGCCTTGCCTCGTCGGCGCTATCGGCCATTGATGCGCCATTCAACCCGCAGACCTACTACGGACTGATTCCGCCCGAGGTCGGCAACATGCTCGGCGTGATCGGGGTTTCTCAGGCGCTGGCGATGATTATCGCGGCCTTGCTGGTCCGCTTCCTGCTGCAAACCATCCCGTTCGTGCGCTGGGGTTCCTGATCATGATTAACCTGTTGCTTGGCCAGCCTGGTGGCGGCAAGTCGTACGAATCGGTGGCGTTCCATGTCATGCCTGCGGTGGTGGAGCAGGGGAGGAAGGTCATCACCAACCTGCCCCTGCGCCTAGACATGTGGGAGCACTTCTTCCCGGGCTCGACCAAGCTCATCGAGATCCGCGGGAACTACCAGTTCGAGGGCAAGCTTTATCGTCCATTCAGCCGGCCTGATGACTACGGCGACACCTGGCGTAAGGATCTGGGCGACGGCAACGAGCTCGGTCCGCTCTACATCATTGACGAGTGCCACAAGTCGATTCCTCGCGTCGGTACGCCTGTCGCGGTTGAGGAGTGGTATGCCGAGCATCGTCATGAGGGCTGTGACGTCCTGCTGATCACTCAGTCCTACGGCAAGGTCAATCAGGCTATTCGCGACGCTGTACAGGTGGTCTATCGCTGCAAGAAGGCCACCGCGTTCGGCAGTAATGAGAAGTACATCAGGAAGGTTCAGGACGGCTTACGCGGTGAGGTCGTGAACACCTCGATTCGTGAATACGAGTCCAAGTATTTCCCGCTGTACAAGTCGCACACCAAAACCAATGGCGCGGTGCTCGAAGCAATGGCGAACGATATCGTTCCGCTGTGGAAGCGTTGGCCGTTCAAGGGCGCTGCTATCTGCGTCGTGCTTTTTCTTTCCATCGTGGCTTATCAGTTGCTCAAGGATGACAAGAAGAAACTGCCTCCAGCACCGGCGAAGCCGGTTCAGGTCGAGCATCACGAACAGTCTGTAACGCAACCGATGATGCCTTCCGCTGCGCCTGAGGACGTTGCCCAGCCTCGCGGCCCTGATCAGAAGATGCACCCGTACCAGGGCCTGTCGATGCACCTGCAGGCGCTGCTCAAGGGCAAGCGTTCGCGTAACGGCGTTGATGAGGATTTCCTGGGCGGCTACGTGACCATTGCTCAGAACGGCCAAGCCATCCGCCGTGTTTCCTTCGATGACCTGCGTACCGCTGGCTACGAAATCTCTTATGAGTCCGATACGGTGATTAGCTTGACGTACAAGGGCGTTGACGTCGGATTCGTCGTTGCCGATCTGCCGACTACTGGCCTTGCTTCGAAAGTGGCCACAGCCGGCGTGACGAACTGATCGGATCGGGAGGGCTCCCGCTTGCGGGAGGGACCCGATCCGGGAAGGCAGTCCGCCACCTGGAACAACTCAACGAACAACCCAATCGGTCGCCAGCTCGCCAACGCCGGTGCCAGATTTGCCCTGGTGGTCGTTACTGATAACCTCTGGCCATCATCAAGCGAGGGGTTTTCTCATGGGCATGCAGGACAGGGATTGGTATCGGCAGGAGCGCAGGGAGCAGCGCTATGAGGAACATCAGCGCAAGGTGGTCCAGCACTTGGACTCATCGGAGCTGTCGTAGATTTTAAAAAGATGGACCTTGCTAACTATCGGTAAAATAAAGAAGTATTCTTTAAAAAACGGACCTTCCTGACAGTAAACGAAGCAGAGTCCGATTTTTAAAAGTGAAAAAGGTGTTGAGCGACTAGGCATTTGGGTAGGGCGCAGCAGCCCTGCCTTGGTACCTCCACTTTCCTTCAGCCGCTCAGCAAGGCCAGTCAGGGGCACTTCGGCGGTCCCGTATAAGTACGGCCTTTAGATGGAAATCGGTGCGCGGACGATGGATTTGAAAGGATTCCGTTCTGCGAATGCGCATCGCTGCCCGGTGGCTCGGCTACGGCAATTGCCGCAGCCTCCTGTTACTGTCCAGCAGAGGAGGGGGGCTTCTGGCCGTTCATACGGCCGAGGTTGAGGGGGCCGGAAGCGTCGTCAGTCTTGGGCGGCGTTCGCAAGGGAAGACTCGAGGTCGAGGCTGCCGACCTCAAGTGGCGCGAATTTATTGCAACCAGGAGTTTACGGTTTCGGCGCCGTGCTCAGCCTTCCAAGCGTTCAAAATTTTGTGATTTCCGCCCTTGGTTTCGACGACTTCGTTCGTGTGCGGATTCCTATAGCGTTTGAGCACACGTTGACGGCGTTTGTCTTGACGTGGGGTCAGCATCCGCGGCGTTTGAGGATCCAGGATGCTGATCACCGTCTTCAGGTTGAATCCATACTCTTCCAATAGTGAGTTGAGTTTTTGCTCGAACTCTATTTCTCTCTTCAGTTCTTTATCGTCTTTAAGGGTGTTCAGGGCCGCAAGTTGTTCTGCGAGTTGCGCTTCCAAACGTTTGAATTCTGCCAGCTTGCTCATGGATTGACCTATTGGTTGGTGCTCGAGAGAACTATTGGTTCCACGGATAATGTACAAGATAGCGGCGGCGACTGGAACTTAATCAATCAGGGTCCTGCTGACAGCCAACCTAATTAGCTGTGGAAAATCGACTGCTCAGGGTAGGTTTGGCCACGGAACCCAGCACAGCGCCGCCTTCGAGTTTCATTAGACGCGTTGCGAGAGGTGATCCAGGGCACGGGCGCCTGAGGGTCTCCATTCAGTTTCAGTTTCGCAGGTAAGTAGTGCCAAGGAAGATATCTCCTTGTAATTACAAAATAATAAATTATCGCAAAAATGAATAGCGTTGAGCACGACCTGCACTAGAGTGCAAAAATGGAGGCGACGTAATAAGGAGGGCGTAATGCGCACAGTATACGTAAAAAAGGTCTAGTCGTAGTCGCGCGTGGAGGAGTTTGCATTATAGAGGAGGTGTTTGCAGACATGACCTGTTTGGTTGTGTCAGAAAAAAACAAAGAAAGAATTAGAGTGTCAGTGGACGAGATGGAGTTCATTCCGGCTAGAAATGAGGATGGACATGCCGCAATACCGCTTGACGTTGAGGAGTTTGTCAATAACGCCTCCATCGAAGATTTGGAGGTGGCCCAGGAACGCTTTAGGGTTCTGCGTGATTATCTGGCGAAAGAATGCACGTTGAGCGAGGCCATGGCGGTGCTTCAAGTCTCTCGATCCCATTTTCATGCGCTGCGCCGGCGATACGATGAGACAGCGGGATATTATGCTTTTATAAGATTCAAGAGAGGGATTAAAAAGTCGTCACGGCGCTTGTCAGAAACGCTTGAAGGGTACATACAAAGCAGTATAGACAAGGTTTATTCGGGTAAGGCCGCCACGATTAAAGAGGTGTGGCGCGATGTCGAAAAAAAATGCATAAAAAGTGGCTATCCAATCCCCTCGTACACTGTCGTGCGGTCGAGGGTGAAGTCGCGCAGTGAGAAGGAGATTTTCCAAAAGAAACATGGTGCAGAGGCAGCGTCACAAACTTATGGGGCCAAGCCGGGACACCAGGTGGTCAATTATCCTTTAGAAAAAGTCCAAATGGACCATACCATGGTGGATGTCATTTTGGTCGATGACCAACGAAGGCTGCCACTAGGAAGGCCATGGTTGACGGTGATCATCGACCTGTATACGAGAGTTATACTTGGCTATTATTTAAGTCTGCATCATCCGTCAACACTATCGGTCGCCTGCGCTGTAGCCAATGCAGCGTTGCCCAAGCATATATTTCTCAAATCGCTAGGCATCGATTCCTCAAAGTATCCTTTTTATGGCGTGCCAGAAATCATCCAAATGGATAATGCGAAGGAATTCAAAACTCCAAAATTTCAGCGTGCCTGCAAAAAGAATCGGATAAAACCTGAATGGCGGCCGTATGGGAGAAAGCACTATGGTGGCCATGTTGAACGATTAATCGGCACGTTGATGACGACAAAGGTGCATTTTTTGCCGGGTGCGACATTTTCCAATGTGCTTGCGCGCCGAGGGTATGATAGTGAGAAAAAATCGGCCCTGACATTTAAGGAATTTACGAAATGGTTTGCGCGAGAAGTATGCATCTATCATGGTCGACATCATGCGGCTCTTGGGTGTTCACCGGCTAGCCAGTGGAAGTCGTATTTCGACAAGGACAGCGGGAGGCCTGTGTGTCCGCCAATTGTCTCGAACAGCTTTGCATTTAAGCTGGACTTTATGCCCGAGGAAAACAGGGTAATTGGGCCGCAAGGCATAAAATTGCACGGCAGCGTCTATTGGGATAGTTCGATTGCTCCTTACGTAGGTCGAAAGAATGTTCCCATCAAATATGACCCTTTTTCGATGGGGAAGATTTGGGCGTGGGTAGATGACCAGTATATTCCAGTCCACTTTTCCAATGTCACCAGGCCGGATTTTACGTATGAGGAATACCGGGCTGGAAAACTGCAGCGCCGGGGGCGAAAAATTACAAAGCCTGGCGGGCTTGAGGATGAAAGTCTAATCGCCCTGGACGAGGACAATGTGGCGCTTGTAAACGATAGCATCAAGCTTACGAAACGTGCGCGTAAGAAGCTCGCGGCGCAGGCCGAATATCGAAACTCGCAGATCTGTGAGGAGCAGGAAGTTTTTGACAGGCGTGGGGTAGATGACTCCCAGCGGCCAGACTATTCAAAAAGGGCGGTTCCCATCCGGCGAGGTTCTGCAAATGGCTAATGGATGTCATCTGTTACCCGAAGCTCGAAAAGTGATTGATTTGACGGCAAGCCGGCGAATCGCTTTTATACAAGATGATAGTTTATGGATCGAATACCCGCAGTCACAAAAGGTGCTCCGAATCGTCGAGAATATGCTGGCGGTGCCAGACCGCAGACAAGCTCCTTGCCTGTTGGTCAAGGGTGAAGGAGGGACCGGGAAGTCGAGTATTATTCGACAAATAAAGTCGAATCATGCGCTGCGCGCCAAGTTGGTTTTTTTGGATCTTAATGTAAATCCGTTCGGTTTGAAATTTACGGAATTAATTGCCGAGGCACTTGGCGTCCCGCTGGACGTCTTCCGCAATTCGCGGCGTAAGCCTTCTGACCTGCCGGTCGAATTAGTGCAGGTTCTTAAGATTAGAGGCATAAAAGGGTTTGTGATAGACGAGTTGCATGATGCGATGTTGGTGGGGCGTGTCGATCAGATGCGGCATTTGTCGCTCTTGAAAGGGCTGACCAATGATCCACTTGGCTTGTCGATAATTGGATTCGGGACTTCCGCAGTGAGCAATGCCATTGGCGTAGATCCGCAATTCAAGCGCAGGTTCTTGGAAGTCGAGTTGGAAGACTGGGCAGAAACGGAAGATTTCCGTTCTTTTTTGGCCGGCTTTGAAGAGTTGCTGCCGTTGAAGCACCCCTCCCAGATAGATGATGAAGAGACTGTCGGTTTCCTCTTGGAAACGACCGGTGGAAGGATGGATGAAGTGGTGAAGCTTCTTCGTGCTGCTGCTTGTTACGCCGTTGTGGGTGGTGAGGAGAAGATCACCAAGAAGCTGTTGAGCAAGGCATTCGCCGACCCCTGGGGCTACTAGCGCCACTGTGCGCGGCAGGAGTGAGGGAGATGAAATTTAGGAACTTCCTCCGTGTCCAACAAGACGAGTGCCTATCGTCGTGGGTGTACCGGTGCAGTCAGTCTAAAAAGGGACAAAAATTTAAGATTTTGAGCGATGCATATATCGGCTCGGATCCTGACTTTGATCTGGTTGCGCCATTCTTTACGCCTGATATCGCTTCGTTGGGTTTGGATGTGGCCCTCTTCCAACGGTGTTTTCAAGCGCGCTCCGAATGGGTCTTGCCCTGGGCTGAGCGCGTAGTCTATTGCCCGGCCTGCTTTCATGAAGATATTGCCGCTGGTTGGTTGCCTTATTGGCGAAAAGGCTGGTGCTATCTCCATGCACCGATATGCATAAAACACCGAAGACTATTGGCCGTTGCCGAGCGCTACAATCCTTTTGTCGACAAGGCCTGGATTGCTTTTGCTGAGGACTGTGTGTCGCCCCATGACCCGGATACCCGGTGCCGGCTGCCGTGGAGGCATCCTCCCGTTTCGAAGGAGGTTGTTTATTTGGCAGCCAAAGCTCAGCGTTTTTTGCATGCTGCGCATGCGTACGCAACGGTCCGGTTAATCGACGGCGTTACGCTCAGTAGCGCAGAGGTTCTCAAGGTCAGTAGATTTCTGTTGGAGTATTTTCTCTTTCCCAGACTTCGCCCACCGAAAGGCGATGGTGTTGCCCGAGGCATGCAGCACAGTGTGGGGCGGATAGGTGAGCGGATGACACGTGAGCAGGCGAAAGCTGTTGGCTGCTCAGACTCTGATGTTTTCTCTCGGATGACGGCGCTGATTCTCGTGGGTTGTGTCTTCGGGATAGTTTCGGCGGCGCTCTTCCAGTCGGTAGCCCGATCGCTGGCACTCACCATCTACTTGGAACGAGGGGGTGCCTATGAAATTGGCTGTCATGGCTTTACGTTTCTGACCATGAAAGAGCATCGGGAGGCCGTGCAGTTCTTTGAGAACTTGTCTGATGTAATGAAATCGCGATTGTCGTGTTTCATGCGCGGACTAAAAGATTATCGATACAAAATGGGTTCTTATTAGGGGGTTCCGACCCGGCTGGACTGAGGCTGGAAAACTTACAGTTCAAGCTACCCGCGGCCCAATCGTGGACTACCCAGGCGACGTTTTCCGGGGTTGCCTGTAGACGTGGGCAAGCCGAGATAAGGGGAAAATTAGGACATTCGTTCTGGAAGACAATGAATTATAAGGACATTTATTGAGCCGATTGGCTGGGCGTCCGCATTCTCGCCCAGCGTCTCTGCTTTGGGCATTGCCTCGCATGCTGACCACCTGGTGCACCTCGCAGCGAGAGGATTGAAGACCTCGGACTGCGCCGCTGCGAACTGGATGGATCACTCCGGATTGACTGCAATCCCAACACCCAACAACGTTCCGAGAGACGCTGTGTGTCACGTCTTCGTTTGAAGTTCATAGATCTAGTTTTCCCCGCCCGCCTTAGCCTCGCTGCCCCGACCTCTGGCGGCCCCAATTCAGGGGATGAGGGATGCTGGTTTAAGAAGACACGCATTGGGATCTGGATTGGAAATCGATGGCGGAGGGTAACGGAATACAGTGGGCCCACGAACAATCCATCGGTTAAGTGTCTACCCCCTACCCGATGCCTCTGGTAGTGAAATTAGGGGTGGTAACTCCACATCCCTTGAATCCTGTGATGTCTGCAGCCTTGGGAGCCGCCTTGCGTTGCCAACTTGGTGTCAATGATGGAGAGCTAACTATGTCGATCATGTGCTTAAGCTTCGAAGTGCACCGCACCCAAGTGCAGGCTGGAGCTGGACTTAAAGGCCGGCCTCGGCCTGCTTGCTATGTCTATTTTGGAACAGCTGAGTGATGTCTTGCGTGGTTGGCGGGGCAGCCACCGTCATAGGTTTCAACTTGGACGTAATGGGGGCGCCCATGACGATGTGATTGACGAACATTCGACGCTCATTGCAGGGCTCGTCAGCTTTCTCCCAAGCGTGGTTGAAGGCGGTAAGCACGATATAGCTATAGCCCACTTTGCAAGATGCTCGGTAGGTGCGCTCCTGCTCCTTCCAAAAGTCGGATTTCTGAAGGCTGCGGACGTCCGATGGCGTCCAACCTTCCTGGGTCGTCCGATCAGCCCAGTATTCGCTGACGCAATTTTGGATGTTGCTTTCGCTGGCCTGCATGGCCGACTGAAATGCTGACTGCCAGTCGGCATATGCCGGTGTAGGGCATCTCAGGTCTTCAGCATATTTGGCCAACCCTTCTTGGTAGTTTCGCGCCAGTAACGCATCCAGGGCGGCGCTGGGTGCCCGGGCTTGCTTGGTGGCCTCAGCCTGCAATTGGGATAGCGTGGTCTTTGCCAGGTCGACCGGTTGCAGCTCTAAGGACTTCAGCTTTTGTGCAATGGAGTTTGCTTCAGCTTCTTCGAAGACATTCAGGGTGTAGGTGCTACCCGACCTATTCAGGATCTGAACGACGCTGCTGGGCAATGCCAGATCGCCCAGTAGGCTCTGTAGCTTCAGTCCATAGTGCTGAGTTTGAAGCATGGAGAGGGCGGACTCAGCCGTTTTGGCCTCGGCAACTGCCTTCCCGGCTCGACGCGTCGCATCACGCGCTGACTTCTCAGCAACTACCACCTTCTGGTTAAGCGTCGCGACTTGACCTTCGATGGCAGATCTCTGATCGGCCAACTCTTTGTTTCTTGCTTCCCCCGCCGCCAAGGTTTCGGTCTGCTTATCCATCTGCTGTTGAAGTTTCCGTTGCTCGATCTGCAGGCGGGCGAGATCCTCGGAGACAAGCTCCTTCTGGAAGACTGGGCGGACGGTATAGATGTACCCATAAACCACGACCACCAACATGAACACCTGGGATACGTTTGCGACAATCCCTGCATACGACATCGCCTTCTCAAGTCGTGAGGAACTGCCAGTGGGCTTCGCAGGCTGCCTCACGTTTGCGCTGGAGCGCTGTTTTCCGAGAAATCGTACGTATCGATTACGAGCTGCCACTGTGTTTCCTAATGGGTGAACATGACTGATGGTTGACGTTTACGCGCGGCGGGCGAATGGTACGAAAATTCGCGGCCGTAAACTGATGTTTCGGTATGGCACAGTGATATCGGTCTGCGCTCCGCATCGCCTGGTCAGTCCGGCGGGTCTGAAGTGATTGCTGCATTTGCCGTGAGGGGCTTCTGGTCAAACAATGGTTATGGTGTTGATGCAGCCAAAGTTTTTGGTGGGCTGCATCGGCGCATCGGACTGGATCACGAAGGGGTGATGTTACGCCGAGGTACCGCTTTCCCATTTTGGCAATGAAACGAAGTGAATCGTTTTGCCCCCGTCTGACCTCAGATCTGCGCTGGCCCGGCGCGAAAACCAGTACACCCAGTGAGCCTGGAGAGGGCCTACGGTAGGTTGCCAGGTATCTGCAACAGGGCTTGGTGCAGGCTCTTCCCTCATCATCAGTGGGAACCAAAGCTGCGGCGGCAGTGGAAGCCGACTATAACGGCAGGCCATCACAAATACCGGCCAATGGCCTAGGCGTACAGTAGACAGGCCAGTGTAGTGCCCCTCCTCAGAACATTCCCTCACCAGAATATTTCTGGCTGCAGCGCCGTCAGCTGTGATGGGTATGTCACACAGCGCTAAGCCGTGCGAGGGATCACCGCGATACAGGACAGCCTCAGTGTCAGGCCCGGGCATCCAGAGCTGGTGATTGCAATGTTTCATTTCGCTTCGTACGAATCGAGCGAAGTGTTCGCTAGCCTCGGTTTCGCCACCCAAGGTGGCCCAAAGCAGCATGATCGGAATGAGAGCGCTGCCCTTTGTATGCTGCACCCGATACTCTTCAGTCCTGGCCTGGGGATGCCTTATCAGCTCCTGGTAGCTGCTGTGGATGGTAGGATACCGATGGTGCTTGGTGAAGTTGAAGTGGTAATAGCTCAGAAGCTCACCGCAGTATTCCTGCACAGCCAGTTTCACCAGTGATGGTTTCTGCCGCTGGGGAAGACCTCGACATGGGCAGTAGGTCAATGCGATCCGATCGCCATTTTGTCTACCGTTCGAGGACTGAAGACTACGCCTCAGCGGTCTAGCGCTTGCGGGGTATACCTGCATAGCTATCGTAAATACGGCGCTGGGCGATGGAGCGGAACGCCGGCGAAGGTGACCTCGGGAGGACTCCATATGCTCACGATTGACAGTCCTACGCTGCGTGCTCTCGCATCTCTCGGTGTTCCAGGAATCGCCGTTGGCCTCTTCTACTACGCACTAACCCCATGGGTAGAACCAGGATCAATCAAAGTCTCTCCTGAGTGGGGTGGTCCAATCGTCCTTCTCATTGTGCTGTTCGCGGGAGCAATTACTTTCCGTGCGTTGTCACCCCGTCCAGAACCGCCGCCCCTAGCGCACGGGCCTGTATCGATCAGTGTCGCGCAACCCATGCGTTTCCAGACTGTCGCCGAGATTGTCGCTGGCGCGGACGTGGTGCAGTTCCTCGGCTTCAGCCAGGCCGAGCTCGATTTTGTAGTGCCACAGCGTCAATACAAAGGAGAGGACGCAGCGAAATTGCTGGCAAGAATTGGCGAGGCATGCCGAGGCGGTGTTCGTCTGTACTCAGTCGATGCGTCAACGCCTGGCTCTATCGTCCTGACCATCCGCTGAGGGAATAGCGATGTCCAAGCACACCCTTGTCTGTCCGCCACCCTCCACAGGCAGTATCACCTGTGACCTTGATCAGTTGGCCATCTGCAGATTGATCAATGGCCAGTCCCACGCTGAGTGTATTTCTGTACCTCCCGCCATTCGAAGGGCATCGCGAGCAGCCCTCGAGGCATGGTGCATAGACGAAATAACAGGAATGGGGATGTATCCGGTTCCGCCGGCTCACCTGCACCAGAGGATTTTGCAGTCCGGCCAGTACAACGTTCCATCACTAGGTATTTCCGTTACCTTTCGCATGCCGCGGTTTACTGCGTCAGGCCGCACAGATGATTCGAGTAGTAGCAGCGGCGGTGGAGGGGGAGGTGGAATCAGACCCCAGAGGCCGGAGCCACCCGAGCAACAGCAGGTGATTGAGCACCAATAGAGCTGGCCAAAAAGTCTCGGGGGTGACGACGGCTTTTCATGAGCGACCTGGAGTTTAAGCGCATAGGGTTGAGGTTCGAATAAACATCGGTTGGCGGAGGGGCAGAGCGGACACGTGCTTAGACCCTGCGTCGCGCCACGCGAAGGCAAAAACGGGCCCATGCTGGTCCCACGCCTCGCCTGAGTGGTGTCTACCCCCTTCTTGGTGCTGCTCCCTCCGCGGAAATTAATGTCACCACAATCAAGGATCGCGAAATAAAATATCGTGCAGCAACAAGATATTGGCTGATTATTTCGACTTGCATGAATTATGCGTAATTATGCAAAAATCCATAATTTCCAACACAGGAGGATGAGCGCATTGCCGTTAGCATGCCCGCCCTCGTTTCCCGCGACGTATGCGCATGTGACATGCGCGCGAATTGACGGTGCAGCTACCGTCCAATACCCTAAGTTCAAGACCATAACCCCCACGCCTCGGACGGGATTCATCCCGGACTGCGCACCAGGGGGTTTGTTGTTTATAGGAGGCGTAGATTGCTCCCTTCTTCCAGATGTTCAACGGATGCATCTAATACACGCTCCCAATTGCGGACGCTAAGGTCCCGGCAGGCCTGTTCCGCCCCGCCAAAGCAGCGCTTCGACACCATGGCCATAGCGTCTTCGGTTCGGTAACTGATTGGTTGCCCATGCTCGTCCAACAGCACACCCCCACTGGCCCGCAACAGCGCGTGGCCGGCCACCACGTCATGGGCTGATACTGGGTACAGCGACACCGCGCATACCGCATCGCCGGCAGCGACCCGTGCCAGACGATATGCGATGCTTGGCATGCTGTGAAATCGAGCAGGTGCGCAGAGTTCGGCATTCAACTGCGGCTTGGTCGCCGCGGCCGCACTGACCATGACGGCCGTCTGCGTGTCCAGGCGTTGCTGACTCAAATCGATCGAGACGGGATCGCCGTTCCGCAAGATGTGCGCCATCCCTTCAGTCCATGCGATGCAATCGCCGCCACGGTCCTCGGTGACTGGCGCATATACGATACCGAGCACTGGGAGTGCATCGCGCAGTAGGCCAACCGAGATTGCCGAGCCTTTCCGGCCTTTCAAGAAATCGCTGGTCCCGTCGTTGGGGTCGACCACCCAGCACCACCGGTGTCCAGTGAGGGTATGCCCGGTTTCTTCGCCCCAGTAGTCGCAATCCAGCAAATCCAGCAGTGCCTTGCGCAGGCGCTGCTCAATCTCCACGTCTACAGCAGCCTCGTCACCCTGACCGCGCGGACCGTCAGGACGGAGCCATTCTTCGACCAACAGTTGCCCCGCCAGAAGTACCTGACTCATAGCCTGGCGGAGTAGGGCGGGAAGGTTGAGTTGGCGTGTCATCAGCACCTCTGTACAGAGCTGAGTTAGCTCATTGGGGGGCGGTATCCTCTGAAGAATGACCTAGGATCTTCAGCTGCGTGAGGGCTTCGACCAGGCGTTCTTGGAGGCTCTGTACCTGCTGACCGTGGGCGTCCTTGGCTTCCCTCAGGCGAGCTACTTCACCTTGCAGCGTATCGCAGCGCTCCCGCAAGGCACTGTTCTCCTGCTCAACCTGGGTCCGGGTCTGCATCTCGCTGGCCAGGGTCTGTTCGCGCTGCTCCAGTTGCCGCTGCAGCGAGTGCAGGTCTTTCTGTTGCTGACGGGCCTCCGCCAGCACGCGTGCGTTATCGCGGTTCAGCTGGGTTAGTTCGTCCTGCTTGATCATTAGCGTTTGTTGCAGCTGCCGCAGTTCCAATTGCAGCTGCTGCACCTGCGTTTCGTGACGGCGCTGGTCTTGCTCACGCTGCTCTTTGGCGGCTTGACGGTAGTGCTCCAAAGCATCGCGCGCATGCTGATGCTTCTCCTCAAGCGACCGGATTTGCCCGCCACGATCCTGCAGGTGTGTTTCCAGATCGCGGTTGGCCTGGAGTAAGCGAGCGTTCTCGACCTCGGCCTGCTGGCGGACCTGCCGGTCCTGCTGAAGTGCCTGCTGCGCAACCTGCAACTGCTCGGTGAGACCTGCGCATTGGGCTTCGGACTGGTGGCAACGCTCCTCTGCTTGGCTGATGCGATCTTGGTAGCCTCGACGCTCGCTGGCCAACTGTTCGCGCTCTGCGGCTACCGCCGCCTGTGCTTCTTCCTGCAACTGCTCCGCCAGCTGCGCCACCAAATTGGCCAACTGACCACTGAACGGTATGGGGGCGGTGCTGCGTCCCTGATCAGCAGCCTCCAGTTCCTTCAGATAACGGTGAATGGTGGTCTTTGAACCGGTATTCCCCAGCTCAATCCGCACCGCATCGATGCTCGGGTGTTCGCCACGGGCAAGGAGGGCAGTGCGCGCTTTTTGCACCACCGCCTTGTTAATACCACCACGCGCCATGTCGATCTCCTACGATTTCATACCGTTATACATACCATGTAGTTACATTCTATTTTCTGTATGTCTTCCTCGCCAGATGGCATCTGCATTAAGATTAGATAATCACGAATTATCCAACGTCATACCTTTTTTGGGCCGGACTTACGTCGAAAGGCAGTACACGGGGCGGGGAGGGGCGGTGAGTCAGGAAATCGAGCGCTACTTGCAGGCGGGCACGCGGGCCAACACCCGGCGCAGCTACCAGCAGGCGATCGAGCACTTCGAGGTGAGCTGGGGCGGCTTTCTGCCGGCCACCAGCGACGCCATCGTGCGCTACCTGGTGGATCACGCCGGCACTCTGGCCAGCAGCACGCTGAAACTTCGCCTGGCCGCCTTGGCGCAATGGCATGTCAGCCAGGGCTTTCCCGATCCGACCAAGACGCCGCTGGTGCGCCAGGTGCTCAAAGGCATCCGCACTCTCCATCCAAAGCCCGAGAAACAGGCCGAACCTTTGCAACTGCGCGAATTGGAGCAGTGCGTGGTCTGGCTGGAGAAGCGAGGGGAGCAAGCGCGCGTGGAGGGCGATCTGGCGCGGCTATTGCGCTGTTGGCGCGACCGCGCGTTGTTGCTGATCGGGTTCTGGCGGGCCTTCCGCAGCGACGAGTTGTGCCGACTGCAGATCGAGCACATCCAGGTGCGGCCGGGGGAGGGCATGCAGCTATTTCTGCCGTGGAGCAAGAGTGATCGCGACAACCAGGGGCAGAGCTATCGCGCGCCGGCGCTAGCCCGACTCTGCCCAGTGCAGGCTTACAGCGACTGGATCAGCCTGGCCGGCATCGCCCGCGGGCCGGTGTTGCGCGGCATCGATCGCTGGGGCCATCTGAGCAATCAGGGGCTGCACCCACACAGTGTCATCCCGTTGCTAAGGGCGATATTGCAAGGGGCCGGACTGTCGCCCGAGCTGTACAGCAGCCATTCCTTGCGCCGTGGTTTTGCAACGTGGGCCACGCGCAGTGGCTGGGACCAGAAGGCGCTGATGGGCTATGTCGGCTGGCAAGATGCCAAGTCGGCGCTGCGCTACGTGGACAGCGCCGGCTTTTTTCCCGGCCAGTTGCGGCCGCTCTCGCCGAGCCTGGTGGCCGACGAGGTTCCGAAGCTGCCTAGTCCAAGTGCGCCGCCAAGTAGTTGACCAGCTTGAGCGGCTCGGCACTGTCGACAATGGCAAACATCAGGTCGCGCTTGCTGCGCGGTAGCAATTTGGTGCAGCGCTTGGCCGTAGCTTTGATGGCAGCGTTGTTGCCGTGAGTACGTCCCGCAAGGAAGAGGGCGAGGGTGGCGTCCTGAATGTTCACGGTGGTGCTCTATCGATGGTTGCCTCTTCTATCCATATCTCGAGAGACGAGATGCTCCGGTGCCTTGGCGATGCGTCGAGCTACGTCGCGAGTAGCCTCATGGATGTTGCGAACGATCTTTCGGTTCGGCGTGTTGGGCAGCACATTGATTTCAGCGGGCAGGTGGCGCAGGCGACTCGGCTAGAGCGGTAGATCATGGCGTTGGCCTTGGTTACCTGCGACCTCTGTTGGGTGAAGGCGCGCTATTCGCTGCGGAGCGGTTTGCCGGTTGGGCAGCGGCACTCATTGGCCTCCTGACTCCGACTGGACGGCAGAGTGGTACAGCATTGCTTCTTGAGTAGGTTGGCAGCGCCCGTAGAATGGACTCTCAAACAAGTATTGTGTGCTTTGGACAAATCGAGGGTTCGAATCCCTCCTTTACTGCCACTTTCCGTTTCAAGCAAACCCCTGATATTCCTAGTGAAGTCGGTTTTTTTCATTCTGCGATTACTGCCTGCTGCGCTACGATCGGAAAAATTCAACCAGGCCGCATCATGTCGCTCGTCGGCCACGCAATAGACGAGGTTGCCGTTTGGTGCTCTGTTGCCGTTGCCACTCCAGTGGCGTCGCGTTGAACCAGCGATGGAAAGCGCGGCTGAAGCCGCTGGGGTTGGAGTAGCCGAGTAAGCCAGCCAGCTGCGCCATGCTGATAGTGGGGTCCTGCAGGTAGTGGCGTGCCATGTCCTGGCGGGTGCCGTCCAGCAGATTCTGGAAGGATGTACCTTCCTGCGTCAGGCGTCTCTGCAGCACGCGAGGATGGAGGGCCAGGCAGTCGGCGACTTTCTCCACAGTGGCCCGGCCGCTTGGAAGGAGATCGCGGAGCAATTGCCTGATGTATTGGGGGAGCTCATCGGCCGCAAGGCGCTCGATTCTGCCCAGGTGATCCGCAATCATTTGGCGCAATCCTTCATCTCCCGTACTGAGCGGCAAAGCGAGCGTCGCCGCGTCGAAGGCAAGGCCGGTGCAGTAGGAGGAGAAAGTTGGCCGGCACCTCAGGGCTTCCATGTAAGCGGGCGCCTGGTCGAGTGGGGAATGTCCCAGAAGTATCTTGTCAGGTTGCCAGGCGCCGCCCACCAACTTGCGCATCAGTTGCACGGCAACGCCGCATGCAAGCTCCTCAGCCTGGTACCGGCCGGGGGTATTGGCATCGTTGACTCTGAAGCTGAGGACGGCCTGTTTGCCTTGCACATCCAGGTCAATATTTGCCGCGCCGTTGTACAGGGAGAAGTTCGCGCGCAGTTCGGTAAGGGCATCACCGACACTTCCCGTATTGCGGATCAGGTACAGCAGATCACCGAACACCGTGATGCCCTGATGAAGGCCATAGTGCAGCCCGAACAGCGATTTGCCCGACTGTCGGGCGCATAGTTCGAGCAGATCGCAGTAGCGGCGGTAGGAGATGATGCCATCTTGCCGCCTGAGGATATCTGCGGGGAGGGACGCCCTGCGCAGCATTTCCGCTGAGTTGAGCCCCAGGCTCGTAGCAAACTCATCGAAACCAGTCAGGCTAAGGGCTCGCACGAAGGGGGACAGCGAAATGCCGGCGTTATTCATCGGCGGCTCCGTCCGTTGTTTGTGTCAGACGCCTTTGCTGTTGCTTCCACTTCTGTGGGCTGGTCCCGGTCCAGCGGCTGAACGCGCGGGAGAAAGCGCCGAGGCTGTTGTATCCAAGTAGCCCGGAGAGCTGGGTCAGACTGATGGACGAGTCTCGCAGGTAACGGATGGCCATGGACTGCCGGGTGCTGTCGAGCAGTTGTTGAAATCCGGTACCTTCGGCCTGGAGGTAGCGCTGCAGCGTTCTGGGACTGAGCATCATCAATTCGGCGACCTGTTCGACGGTGACATTGCCGCCTGGGAGCCGGTTGCGCAAAAGCTTCTGCACGTAGTGCGGTAGCTCCTGCAAGTTGAGCTTCGCGAGCTCATCGAAGTGTCTCCGGATGAGCCGCTGGAAGCGATCATCGCTAGCGCTGAGTCTGGTAGCCAGCAGCGTGGCGTCGAAGACCAATGCGTTCACTGAGTTGTCAAACCGAGGGGCGATGCCTAGCAGTGAGCGGTATACCCCCGCTTTTTCAACAGGGGAATGACGCATGAGCAGTTCATTGGGCTTCCAGTCCCTGCCGATTAGCGTCTGTATGAGGCGCAATGCTACCGCCATGGCCAGCTCCACGGTTTGACGGACCGAGGCCGCATCAGCGTCCGTTACATCAAAGCGCAGGCGCACTTCGTTACCGTGTCGTTCGAGGCGGAGTTCCGCGCCGCTGCTGTGGACGTGGTAATAGCGGATCAGCGCTTCTAGTGCTTCGCCCAGGCAGCAGGAGCTGTTGATCAGGTAGAACAGGTCACCCACAGCGTGGGTGCCCTGGTGAAGTCCAAACTGCAAGCCAAAAAGCGGGTTATCTGTGCGTGCTGCGCAGAGCTCCAGTAGAGCAGCGAACCTTTCCCCCGAAATGGGCCCATCCAAGTCGTCTACGGGCAGTCCGATTTCGGCGAGGAGCGAGTGTGGGTCCAGTGCCTGGCTGCGGGCGAAATCGTCGAAGCCCAACAGGGCAATGCCCCGGACGAAGGAGGTCATTTCGAATCGCCTGGCGAGGGGACTGCTAAAGCCATGGGGCGCTCCCGCTGGGTGGTAGGTTGGATGCCCGCGACTGCTATCCGGCGATATGGCTGCTTTGGACGTCAATCATGATTTGAACATTTTGTGGCGTGATCTGTGAAGCTTTGCCGTTCGGCCAGACGCAAACTCAGGCCCGTGAGTCCAATAACAACAAGGTTCTGCATTCGGCCAATAGCTGAATGACGGAGGTCTCCATGCGCCAACTGCTGCTTGCTTGCCTGGTCGTGACCCTGATAACGGCGGTCATCTGTTACTCCAAAAAAGCGCCGGTTGAGGCTAGCGCCTCTTATCCCCAGCCTGCTCGCATGATCTCCAGCATCGACGACGTGTTCAGGCATCTCTGAGAGCGGTGAACGGCACCTAGGCCACGACTCAATGCAAGCCTGGCTGGGTCTGCCTGCAGGGAACGGACTCCAAGATTTGTTCAACGTACAAAGATCCAGTCCGATCTCCCCTGACGCTGTTAACAGGATGCCCAATGAGTGAGCTGATTCATTTCCGCCTTGAACAGGGCCTGGCCTTGATCAGCCTGGACCGCGCGCCGGTCAATGCGCTTGACCAGTCGCTCCGTGCGGCCTTGTCCGAAGCCTGTGAGCGTGCTGCGGTCGACCCTAGGGTTCAGGCCATCATTCTCCACGGCGAGCAAGGGCTGTTTAGTGCTGGTGCCGACATCAAAGAGTTTGGTACCGAAGCGTCATTCGCCGAGCCGGACTTGCCCAGCATGCTGATGCGCCTGGCTGCCATTCACAAACCGATAATCGCTGCTCTGGGTAAGGTCGCGCTGGGCGGTGGACTGGAACTGGCCCTGGCCTGCGGCTACCGCATCGGCGAACCGAACCTGCGTGTCGGTCTGTCGGAGATCAACCTTGGGCTGTTGCCGGGGGCTGGTGGCACCCAGCGTCTACCGCGCCTTATTGGTGTCGAGTCCGCGCTTAACCTGATTCTCTCGGGCAAGCAGATCGATGCCGAGAACGCCCGCCTATTGGGCATCCTCGACCGCATCGCCCCCAATGCCGAGCGATTGCTGGATGAAGCCCGCGAATACGCCTACGAACTGATCGCCTGCCGCGCTCCGGCGCGGCCCGCGGAGGCCTGGCCGGAACCAGCGGAGGGCCTGCCGGATGACTTCCTCGCCCGCTATCGCGCTGAGCACGAGCCGAGCTGGAAAAGCCGCCTTGCGCCGCGCTTGGTGCTGTCGGCCCTGGAGGCGGCCTCTCTGTTGCCGCTCGATGAGGGGCTTCTGAGGGAGTTGGCGCTGTTCAAACAGGCAGAGTCGTCTCGTCAGTCGAAGGCGCTTCGCCATGTGTTCTTTGCCGAGCGCGAGGCGGCCCGGATTCCGGGCGTGCCGGCCGACCTACCTCTGCGCAAAATCGCGCGAATCGCTGTGATAGGCGCCGGCACCATGGGCGGCGGGATTGCCATGAGCTTCGCCAATGCCGGTATACCGGTCGCCCTGCTGGAGGCCGATGGCAAGGCCCTGGACCGAGGCCTGACACAGATTCGGGGTAATTACGAGATCAGCGTTCGACGTGGCAGGCTGCAAGCCGAGCAGGTGGAGTCGCGCATGAACCTGATCTTCGGCACGCTCGACTACGCCGACTTGTCCGAGGCCGACCTGGTGATCGAGGCTGTCTTCGAGAAGCTGGAGGTCAAGCAGCAGGTGTTCCGCACCCTGGAAAAGGTGTGCAAGCCGGGCGCGATCCTGGCGACCAACACCTCGTCGTTGGATGTAGACGCCATCGCGGCAAGCGTGGCTCGCCCTCAAGATGTAGTAGGGCTGCACTTTTTCAGCCCAGCCAATGCCATGCGCTTGCTCGAGGTCGTGCGCGGCAGGGCCACCGCGCCCGACGTGCTGGCCACTACCCTGGACATCGCCAGGCGCATCGGCAAGTTGCCGGTGATTTCCGGCGTTTGTTTCGGTTTCATTGGCAACCGCATGCTCGAACCATATGCCCGCGAAGCCCATCGCCTGGTGCTGGAAGGCGCGACGCCGGCCCAGGTGGATCGCGTGCTTACTGACTTGGACCTGAACATGGGCGTATTCAGCATGCTCGACCTGGCCGGTATCGATGTGAATTTCCTGGTGCGCGATTCCAACCGGGACGCCATCGCCCACGACGAGAGCTACTGCCGCCTGGGCGACGAGCTGTACGCCATGGGGCGGTATGGCCAGAAGACCGGGCGAGGCTTCTACCTCTATGAGGGGCGGAATCGAAAAGACGACGCGGAGGTGATCGCCCTGGCCGAGCGTCTGGCGGACGAGCTGCAAATAGCCCGGCGCCCGATTGACGACCAGGAAATTCTGGAGCGCTGCCTGTTCATGCTGATCAACGAAGGCATTCAACTGTTGGATGAGGGCATTGCCCTGCGCACAAGTGATATCGACCTGGTGTGGATCAACGGATACGGCTTCCCCGCCCACCTGGGCGGCCCTATGCACTACGCCGAGCAGCTGGGTCTCGATACTGTATTGCTTGGTCTTCAGCGCTACCGGCAGGGCCTGGGTGAGTACGGCGAGATGTGGTTCAAACCGGCACCGCTGCTGAAGCGCCTGGTGGCCGCTGGCCGGAAGCGCATAGAGCGGTTCTAAGAGTCCCCCCTGCTCCGGAAGTGGGTTAGTTCAAGGGTGACCACGCCAGCCCTTGCACAGCAGCGCTTCCGGAGAAGGCGGGGAGCCAGGCAGCGCATGCTTGATGGGCTCTTCCTGGTTCCTCGCTTTCTGCACGCCGGGATACGAGGTGTCCCGTACTCGCATCAACTTTGCTCCGGCATTTCGCCTGGCTTGTTCGCCGGCTGGGAGGATTGCCAGTCCTATCTCTTCGAGGTTCTCCCATGACTTCCAGTTACGTTCAAAACTTTTCCCTTGCCAATCGCGTGGTACTGATCACCGGTGCGTCCAGTGGCATCGGCGCGCATCTCGCTCGACTGGCTGCACGTGCGGGCGCGCGCGTGGTACTGGCGGCTCGGCGTATCGAGCGGTTGCAGCAACTGGCCTCTGATATCGAGTGGGAGGATGGCCATGCGCTGCCGGTTACCCTGGACGTCACCAACCGGGCTAGCGTCGAGGCTGCCTTCGATGCGGCCGAAGCCCACTTCGGTGTGGTCGATGTGGTGCTCAACAACGCTGGTATTGGAAATGGTCAGCGACCGCTGGAGATCAGTGAAGAGGATTGGCGGGCCATGCTCTCCACCAATCTCGATGGTGTCTGGCGCGTGGCTCAGGTCGCCGGCCAACGCATGGCCCGCAGCGGTCGCGGCGGCAGCATCGTCAATGTCGCCTCCATCCTCGGACTGCGCGTGGCGACGGGCTACAGTCACTACTGCGCCGCCAAGGCTGGGGTGGTGCAACTGACCAAGTCACTGGCCCTGGAACTTGCGCGCTACGGTATCCGCGTCAACGCCATTGCCCCTGGCTACTTCAAGACCGAAATGAATGAGACCTTCTTCGAGGGCGACAAGGGCAGCGATTACATCCGCGCCATGGTGCCCATGCGTCGCCTAGGTGAGCTTCAGGAGCTGGAAGGGCCATTCCTGCTGCTGGCCAGTGCTGCGGGCTCCTTCATGACTGGCAGCGTCCTAGCGGTAGATGGCGGCCATCTGGTTAGCAGTTTGTAGTCGGGGCGGAAAGGCGCCGATCAGACTCCGGCGCCGTGCAGGAACATCTGCTTGAGGGTCGCGGCCGATGCACTGGCCGCTTCCGATACCTTGCGCCGCGAAGAAGCGGCCCAACGACTTCTACTATACCTACGGCCTGTTCCGCCTAGCCGGCATCGTCCAGCAGATCTACTACCGCTACTTCCGTGGCCAGAGCCAGGACAAGCACTTGGCCCAGTTCACCCACATGAACAAGCTGCTGGAGCATATGGCCCTAGCGGTTACTGGCGAGTCGCGGCTGTATTTGGATAGAGGAACCATCCGGCACCTGCGAACAGGTGGGCACTGACGCTGTCGTCCTATGGGGAACCTGCGAGGATTCCCATGCTTTCACGCTGGTAGCAGCCCCCGAGTGCTGCAGACTCAGTGACTACCTACCAGCAAGGCCAGCGCTTGGCAGGCCGTTTCGGTTTCCGCCTTCAGGCGTTCGAGGTCGCTGTGGGCGGTCCAAGCTACGAGCAGGCCGTCGAACAGCAGGATGAGTGTACGGCTGGTGGCCTTGAGCGCCGCTTGGTCGAGGCGGTTGCCAATGGTGCGCTCAAGGGCCAGTTCAGTTGCCTCGACACCCACGGAGTAGATCTTGCTGGCCATCTCAGGCTGGTTGCGCATGGTCCAGAAGAACAGTTCGGACTGCGCCCGGGCCAGTTCTGGATTGGTTGAGAACCAGTTGACCAATTGGCGCAGCATCTCCGCCGCCGTCTCTGACGGGGTCGTTCCGGCAGGTACTTGGTCGAGGGTCTGCTGGGGCAGGGTGAAGAGCGATTCGTAGACGGCATAGAAAAGCTCGTCCTTGGTCCGGAATACATAGTGCAACGAGGCAAGGGGGCAACCGGCTTCAGCGGCGATTCGCCGTGTGGTGGCATTGGCCACGCCATGCTCGGCGATCACCTTGACCGTCGCCTTCACGAAATCCTGCCTGCGAAGTTCAGCGCCCACTCTGGCCATGAAAGTCTCTCCGTTCCTGTCGCTATGCCGCCAATGCCCGGGTTGGGGCAGCGCCGGCGGATGCTACCCCATGCCACTTCGCGGCGTCATGGAGCGATATGTATCTGTTAATGGCGCCTATGCTTTAGCAAAGCCATTCGGCGTGGAATGCGTACCCGGTGTCTGTCTTCTTCTGCATAGTTGAATTAGGTAACACTCGTTTCGTAAATTCCCAGGTTGGTGCATGCGCTTGACGCAAATTGGTGCGTGGTGGGTGTTCAAGTACCACATCACAGTTGTTATAAAAAATTAAGTTATTGATATATAAAGAAAAAAATCATTTCTTCTGATTGGCACATGGTTTGCTGTTGATCGATTGACTTGGTCAAGTGATCAAGTCGAATGACCAGAAGTCTGGCACAGCCCGATTCTTCCTTCCAGGAAGCCCCGGTCGCCGGTTAAAGCCCCATGAGGAACTCCCAATGAAAGACGTGATTCAGCGCCCCGATGTCGGCCACTCCATCGCAGGTGGAGTCAGGCAACTGCTGGTAGCGCTGGCGGCATCGGCCGCCTTCTGTTCGGTTCAGGCTGCGGAGAGCGATGCATCCCTGCTGGGCACCACGCTAACGCCGTTGGGAGGGGAGGTTGCCGCGAGTGCTGATGGGGTGATTCCAGCCTGGGCGCCGCCGGGTCAGCAGGATTCGGGGTGGAGCTACGGCCAGGTGCGTGGCCAGCACTGGAAGTTCAAGGATGACAAGCCGCTCTTCAGCATCGACTCCAACAACGTTGCGAAATACGCGAGCAAGCTTTCGCCTGGGCAGTTGGAGTTGTTCAAGAAGATCCCAGGCTATCGCATGGACGTGTACCCGACCCGTCGCAGCTGCGGTGTGCCTGATTTCGTCGCCGAAAACACCAGGAAGAACGTAGGCTTCGCCAAGCTCGACGCAAGCGGTCTTGCCCTGGAAGAGGCCCACGTCCCCGGCATCCCCTTCCCGCAGCCCACTACTGGTGCGGAAGTGATGTGGAACATGAAGATGCACTACCGTGGCGTCGGCTTTCACATGACCAAGACCATCTCCGGTATTTCCCCGCGCAAGGCCGGAGGCGACTGGCTGAACACCTCACTGGACTGGACAATGTTCACGCCTTGGGGCGAGAAGGGCAGCAAGCTGTTTTCCTCGACCGATGGTCTGGAGACAGCGACCTACTTCTCCTATTTCGATCCGGTTTCGCTGGCCGGTCAGGCCGGCGTGCTCACCACCAAGGCGGGTGAGCAGACCACTACCTTCTATTACTTCCCAGGCCAGCGTCGGGTGCGTCGCATGCCGGCTTATTCCTATGACGCACCGCAAATCGGTCTGGACAATCAGTACACCATTGATGAGTCCAACATCTTCTACGGCCCGATGGATCGCTTCGACTGGAAGCTGGTCGGCAAGCAGGAGCTGATCGTGCCCTACAACTCCTTCGGCGCCTATGACACCTCTGCAAAGGTCGAGAGCTTCGCCAAGGACGACGCCATCGCGCCCGAGTTCCGTCGCTACGAGCAGCACCGCGTTTGGGTGGTCGAGGCCACCGTGCGCCAGGGTATGCGTCACCAGGCGCCGAAGCGCGTGTTCTACATCGACGAGGACAGCTGGAACGGCCTGATGGCGGTCGACTACGACAAGCAGGGGCAGATCTGGAAGGTGCGTGAGGGCTTCACCATCCCAGTGTACGAGACCGGCAGCTGCGATATGGAGGCCCAGGTTCAGTACAACCTGGTCGATGGTCGTTATCTGTATGACATGACCTCGGTTGGCGCGGGCAAGGATGACCATCGCTGGATCACCGAGGGCGGCAACAACCCGCGCATGAAGCGCGACTTCTATACCTCCGACAACCTGCGCTCCATCAGCGAGCGATAACCGCGAATTAGGGTGCCGACATGAAAAGAATAATTTCCCAAGCATCGGGCCTGGCCATTGCGTGTGCCGCACCGCTGGCCGTGGGGTTTACCTTCGAGACGGACAATATCCGTGGCTCTTTTGACTCAACTATCTCGGCGGGCATGGGTGTGCGTACCCAGTCTCCAGGGTGTGACCTGATCAATGCTGGTGCCGGTGGCCACAATCCGCCCGCCGGCTGCCTGGACCCGACCGTTTCCGGTATCGGCGATCAGGGCAACATGAACTATGGCAAGGGCGATCTGTTCACCAACTACGTCAAGGGTGTCCACGAGTTGGTGTTGAAGTTCCCCGAGGACTTCACCTTCATGGCGCGCGGTAGCTGGAAACGTGACTTCGCTGCTACCGATACGACGGGGGCGTTGGGAGCCGAAACTCAGTTCCGGCAGGCCTTGGGGTCAGATATTGGCAGCGATGGGTTGACCGATGATGCGCGTGACGAACTGAAATTCAAGGCGCGCCTACTCGACCTGTGGGTAAGCAAGAGCTTTGATGTGGCCGACCAGCGGGTTCGCGCGCGCCTGGGCAATCAGGTCATCAACTGGGGTGAGAGCCTGTTCGCAATTGGTGGCATCAATGCCACCAACTCCTATGACTTCCAGGCGCTTTCAAGTCCAGGGGTTCAGCTCAAGGAAGCCGTGCTGCCGGCACCTATGCTCAGCGTCGCCACGGGGCTGGGCTACGGCGTGAACGTCGAGGCGTATTACCAGTTCGGCTGGAACAAGAGCGAATTGCCGCCAGTGGGCAGCTATTGGTCGACTTACAACGTGATCGGCGAGGGCATGGAAGCTTATGGATACGACGACAAGGATGCCCGCGACAGTGGTCAATGGGGGCTCTCCGTGCGCTGGCAGCCTGAGGATAGCGACGTTAACTACGGCTTCTACGTGATGCGCTATCACGACAAACTGCCGCAGGTTAACTACAACCAGGCGACTTTCGCGCCCACATGGGTCTACCCGGAAGACCGCATGCTTTACGGCATCAGCGCCAACGGGCCGATCGGCGACTGGGCCGTGGGCACCGAGCTGTCCTATCGCCCCAAGGAGGCAGTACCGCTCAATCCCTTGCCCGGCCTCGCATTTGGCCCTGCTCCTTGTTCGGGACGGGGAGGGGAGTGCTGGAAGGACACCAAGAAGTTCCAGTGGCACCTGACGGGCATCTACAGCCTGACCAATGCCAACTCCCCGGACTTCCTCGAGTTCACCGGGGCCAGTACGGGTACCTTCCTGTCGGAACTGGTGCTGGTGAAATACCCGGGGCTGCATGACAGCTACGACGGGGAGCTGGTTGCTGCGGGGGGCAACACCTGGGTTGCAGATCTGTCGCAGTTTCCGCCTAGAGCCCACGGCGACAAGAGTTCCTCTGGGATGCATGTCGACTTCAGCCTGACCTATGACGGCACGGTCATCCCAGGCTGGACGGTGACGCCGGGAGTCTATTACCAGCGCTCCCTGGGCAATGGCCGCACGCCATCGATCTATTCGACCTATACCCGAGACGCCAGCGCGATGAATTTCTATGTGAACTTCGTGCGCAACCCGGGTAACTGGCAAGTCAGCCTGAACTACGCGAAGTTCAACGATGGCGATACCCCATACGACCAGTTGCTGCGTGATCGGGATTACGTTGGCCTGTCGGTTTCGCACTCTCTGTGAGGCATGCTGTGAACACTCCTGTTGTAGAAATAAGCGAAGTGAAGAGGCGTGGCGTGCTGCCACGCCTGGAGGATTGGCTATTCAAGCAGCGCTGGGCAGTACTGGCGCTGCTGGCCGCCTTCACTCTAGGCATGGCCTGGTTTGCCGTGCAGCTGCGCATGGACGCTGGCTTTGAGAAGCAGTTGCCGATCGGTCATGAGTACGTCGAGACCTTTCGGGCCTACCGTAATGACCTGATCGGGGCGAATCGCCTGACCATAGTCGTCAAGGCGCGCGAGGGGGATATCTGGAGCGTGGAGGGGCTCAAGCGCCTGTATGACGTAACCCAGGCGGTGACCTTCCTGCCCAGCGTTTCGCGCAGTAGCGTGCAGTCATTGTGGACGCCCAACTCTTTCGTCAACGAGATCACCGAGGAGGGCTTCCGCGCCGACCCGTTGATTCCCGGCACGGTGACACCGGAGCGCCTCGACAAAGAGATCATCGGCAAGATTGCCAGCTCCACGGCTCAGGGAGGCTTCATTGGCACCCTGGTTTCGCGTGACCAGAGCAGTGCGATGATCACCGCCGAACTCAACGAGGTCGATGCTTCTGGCGCCCACTTGGATTACGTGGCCTACAACCGGGTCCTGGAGCAGCAGATTCGCGCGAAGTTCGAGGACGCCAAGTTCGAGATCCAGATAATCGGCTTCGCCAAGCAGATCGGCGACATCGCCGATGGTGCTTCCGCAGTACTGGAGTTCTGCCTGTTGGCGCTGTTGCTGACCGCCGCCGCGGTGTACTGGTACTGCCATTCCGTGCGCTTCACCCTGCTCGCGCTGGGCTGCTCGTTGACCTCGCTGGTCTGGCAGTTCGGCAGCCTGCGTCTGCTCGGCTACGGCCTCGATCCGCTAGCTGTGCTGGTGCCTTTTCTGGTGTTCGCCATCGGTGTTTCCCATGGCGTGCAGCAGATCAATTACATAGTGCGCGAAATCGCCTGTGGCAAGAGTGCTGAGCAGGCCGCGCGCTCCAGCTTCAGCGGCCTGCTGATTCCTGGCACCCTGGCGTTGGTGACTGCCTTCGTGTCTTTCGTGACGCTGTTGCTGATCCCGATTCCCATGGTGCGCGAGCTGGCCATCACCGCCTCCCTTGGCGTGGCCTACAAGATCATCACCAACCTGGTGATGCTGCCGTTGGTGGCCTCGATGCTGAAGATCGACGGCCGCTACGCCGCTGCCGAGGAAATTTCCCGTGAGCGCCGCAGCCGCTGGTTGCACGGCCTGGCCCGCCTCGCCGATTGGCGCAATGCCCGGTTGGTGCTGGTTGCGGCAGGGGTGGTGTTCGCCGTGGCGGTCTGGCAAAGCCATGATCGGGTGGTTGGTACGCTACAGGCCGGTGCGCCGGAACTGCGCGAGGACTCCCGCTTCAATCTCGATGCGGTGTCCATCGCCAGTAACTACGACATCGGCCTGGACTGGCTGAGCGTGGTCTTCGAGGTCCAGTCGGATGAGTCCGGCGAGGTCGTCGGCGCCTGCGAGAATGTGGCCTTGGGGCAATACCAGGACCGCTTCGTGTGGGCCATGCAAGGCGTTCCCGGGGTCCTGTCGGTTGCCTCGTTCTCGACCGGCATGCGCCAGTTCAACGAGGGCTACAACGAGGGGAATCCGAAGATGAGCACGGTCCCCATTGACTCGATGAACTACTCCTCGCTGGCCACCGAGGTCGCTCGTATCTCGGGAATCATGCGCGCCGATTGCAGCATGACCGCCGTACATCTGTACTTGGCAGACCATAAGGCCACCACCATCAAGCGGGTGATCGAAGCCGCCAAGACCTTCCGTGCCGAGTTCCCTATGCAAGGCGTTTCGGTGCGCCTGGCCTCGGGCAACGCTGGGGTGCTCGCGGCCATCAACGAGGAGGTGGAGAAGAGCGAGACGCCAATGCTGCTGTACGTCTACGCGGCCATCGCCTTGCTGGTGTTCGTGGTATACCGCGACTTGCGTGCCGTGCTGGTGTGCTGCCTGCCGCTGACCATCGGCACCTTCATCGGCTACTGGTTCATGAAGGAGCTGCAGATCGGCCTGACAATCGCCACGCTTCCTGTGATGGTGCTGGCGGTGGGCATTGGTGTCGATTACGCCTTCTACATCTACAACCGCCTGCAACTGCACCAAGCCAACGGCCAGCCGATCACCAAGGCCGTCGAGCATGCGCTGCTCGAGGTCGGTGTGGCGACCATCTTCACCGCCATCACCCTGGCCATTGGTGTCGCCACCTGGTCCTTCTCCGAGCTCAAGTTCCAGGCCGACATGGGCAAGCTGCTGGCCTTCATGTTCATGGTCAACATGGTCATGGCCATGACTGTGCTACCGGCCTTCGCCGTTTGGCTGGAGCGAGTGTTCCCGCGCAAGCGCCCGGTACGCATGATTGGCGCGCTGGCGCACTGAGGAGAGAATGATGAGATTCGTTAAATCACTCGCCGGGGCCGCGCTTACCGCTCTGCTGCCGTTGGCTTCTCTGCAGGCCGCGCCCTTGGACGCCGTGCCGGCGGCCCCGTCGAGCTATGCCACCCAGGCCACTGTGCTGAGTGCTACGTGGGCCAATGGACGCTTGGTCGCCGTGGGTGATCACGGCATCGTACTGCTGTCCGACGATCGCGGGAGAAGTTTCCGTCAGGCCCGCTCAGTTCCGCTTTCTTCACCGCTTACCGGGGTGAGTTTCGTTGATGAAAAGCTAGGCTGGGCAGTCGGCCATTGGGGAGCGATCTTGAATAGCAGCGATGGCGGCGACACCTGGCAAGTCCAGCGCCTGTCCAGTGAAGAAGATCGCCCGCTGTTCGCTGTGCATTTCTTCAATGCCCGGCAGGGCGTGGCCGTAGGCCTCTGGTCGCTGGTTCTGACCACCGACGATGGCGGTACAACCTGGACTGAGCAGTCGCTGCAAGCGCCGGAGGGATACAGCCGCGCCGACCTTAATCTGATGGGGCTTTTCGCGGACGACCACGGCAACCTGTTTGCCACTGCCGAACGTGGCCAGGTGTTGCGCTCCGATGACCAGGGGAAAAGTTGGCGCTATCTGGACACTGGCTACGAAGGCACCCTGTGGTCCGGCGCCGTGCTGGCCGATGGGACCCTTTTGGTTGGTGGCCAGCGCGGCACGCTGCTGCATGGATCAGCGGATGGGCAGCAATGGCAGCGGGTTTCCCTTAAAAGCAAGAGCTCCATCACTGACATGGCGGTAGCCGGCCGGCAAGTGGTTGTGGTCGGCCTGGATGGGTTGATGGTGCGCAGCGGCGACGGCGGGCTGAGCTTCATGGAGCAGCGTACGGCCGATGGGGTTTCGCTGACGGCTGCGCTGCTTGATGCCAATGACAATCCCGTCCTGTTCTCGCGGCGTGGCGTGGTCCCCGTGCAGGCCCAGTGATGTAGAAATTGCTCGCCTTGCCAGTGGAACCTGCCGCTGCGCGAGGCGCCGCAAGGTGTGAGCGTGACCCTTTGGGGCCCCGTCGTGACCCGGCGTTCGGCCCCTTCTTTTTTGCGCGCGAGCCAATGATGGAATCCACTGTATTTGCGGAGGGCCCATGTTTTCCGGAAGAAAGCTGAAGCGTCTGGCTGAAGAAGTCAGCTCGCGAATTTCGTCTTTGTTGAATGGTTCGCCCATCCCCGACTTCCAGGGTGGGCTGATTGAGCAGTATCCCTGGCTGAGTGACAGCTTCGATGTGCTGGAACGGCGGCTCAGTCTCCAGGAGGCGTCTGGAGGTGAGCCGCTACAGGGAGAGATTGAAAGCGCCCTGGTTTGCGACCTGAAGGCGTGCCTGCAGACGGCCCGGGACGAATTTCAGGAGCTGCAGCGCGAGATCGAGGCGCGCAACCTGACGCTATCCGAACTGAACGAACAGTTGGCGCTGTACAGAGAGAAGGAACGGGTCTGGGAAGTCACCCGGAATGCACTGACCGAGGTGTGCTGGGAGCTGCTGATCGTCGACGGCGATCCGGAACATCCGGGAAATCAGCTGCGTTGGTCAAAGCAGTTCCGCGAACTTGTGGGCTATTCGGAGCGGGATTTCAACGACGACTGGGAGGGCTACTTCTCAATCGTGAATCAGGATGACCTGAAGCAGGTCGTGAAGGTGGTCACCGAATACCTGCGTGTGGGAGACCTTTCCCTTCCCTATACGGTCGAGTACCGAATGAGGCACAAATCCAGGGGGGAGGTCTGGTACCGGGAAAGGGGGCAGGGTGTCATGGACTGCAATGGCACGCTTTCTCGCATCATTGGAGCCGTACGGGACATCTCGGACGAGAAGCTGGCCGAGACCATCCATGCACGGGAAGTGTCTGGAATGCAGGCAACCTACGATCAAATCTCGCAGGTCGTGGGCGTGATCAAGGGTATTGCCGACCAGACCAACATGCTTGCCCTCAATGCTGCTATCGAAGCAGCACGAGCCGGTGATGTGGGACGTGGATTCTCAGTGGTGGCTGACGAGGTGAAGAAGCTCGCGGCACGGACCCGTGAGGCCACCCAGAAGATCCAGGAAATGCTGTCCTCAAGAGCGATCTAGCAGCCCGACAAGGTCGTTGTGGGCCGCTATTCACACAAAGACCTTGTTCCATGCCAGGAAGTCATGCCCGGATATCGGTTTGCTGATGCAGTAGCCTTGAGCTTCCTCGCAACCCCAGCTCGATAGCATCTGCATCGTCGAAACCGACTCGACACCTTCAGCGACCACTTCGATGCCCAGGCTATGGGCAAGTTTGATGATGGTTTCCACGATGGCCGCTGAGTCGCTGTCGCTGTCGAGGTCCTTCACGAATGACTGGTCAATCTTTATATAGTCGACCGGAAGATTTCGGAGGTAGGCGAGGGACGAGTATCCGGTTCCGAAGTCATCGATGAACAGCTTGAAGCCTGCTTCGCGGAGCTGCGTGAGGACGTGCCGCGCAATGGACAAGTCTTCCATGATGCAGCTCTCGGTCAGCTCGAACTGGATCCAGTCCGGTGTGCCGCCCCAGGTCTCCAGGGCCCTCGAGATCTGCTCGAGTAACTGCCGGTCTCGAATGTCATAGGGCGAAAGATTGATCGCAATTGGCACGGCATGGCCGGAGCCATGCCAGACATGACTTTCGCGAACGGCAGCCGCCAGTACCCAATGTGTGAGCCGGGTGATCAGTCCAGCGCTCTCAGCAAAACCGATGAATTGGCCTGGGCCCATCAGACCATGCTCAGGGTGCTGCCAGCGCACCAGTGCTTCCACGCCGCTCACCCGCCTTGAATGCATTCGCAGCTTGGGTTGGAACATCAGACGTAGCTCGTCGCCGTCGATGGCGCGACGCAGGTCGGTCATCAGGATCAGCCGCTGAGCGTTATCACTGTCGAGTGCGCCGGCATATACGGCAACCTTTTCCGCACTGTGCCTGGCGCCATAACGCGCAACATTCGCGCGACGCAACAGCGAATCGGGGTCACTGCCATGCCCCGGAAACATAGTGATTCCGATGCTGCAGTCAGCGGGCACCAGCAGGGTGTCCAGCTCGAACGGCGAGCTCAACGATTCCAGTACCTTTCGCGCGGCTTGCACCGCATGGCTGGCATCCATTCCTGGAAGCAATACCGAGAAAGCGGATTCGGCAATACGGGCGACCATTTCGCTGGCGACTACAGCCTCGCGCAGCCTTGTCGCAACCTCCTGCAGCAGCCGGTCACTTTCGCGGTAGCCCAATGTCTCGTTGATCTCACGGAAGTTGTCGACTTCGATATGAAGCAGGGCGACAGGATCGTGCGAGTCGCCTGAGGTGGAGATTGCTGCATTAAGTGTATCCCTCATGGATAGGCGATTGGGCAGGCCTGTCAGTTCATCGAAATAGGCCATTCTGCGGATACATTCTTCGGCGTGCTTCTGCTCGGTGATGTCGGTGATGAAGCCTTCCAGCGCGAGCACTGTTCCGTCCGCGGAGTAGACGCCGCACCCTTTGTCCCAGACCCACTTGGTCTGCCCCGTCGCGGTCCTGATTCTGTAGGTGGATTGGTAGGGTGTCCTGGCCTTCAAGGATCTGGAAACCTTGCGCCTGAGCGAGGGAATATCGTCAGGGTGAATGATGTCCACCATCCTGACCGTCCCCTTGATGAGTTCGGCGGCGGAATAGCCGATGAGCTTCTGGCAGCCCTCGCTGACGACTTCAAGACGCCAGGAAATATCATTCAGACTCCGATACGCCACACCAGGGAGATTGCTGACCAGGGTCTGTAAAGTGCGCTGGCTCTCCTTCAGGCCATCGAGCTCATCAGCCTCCTTGCTGGCTGCCTCCAGCCGGCTTCGTAGGGAGGCCCTGTGCTGAAGCAGGTTCGAGATCTGGCCAGCCAGCAAGCAGAGGGCTTCGACCTGCGACTCATCGAGGCTGCGCTTTGCGGTATCCGCTACCGAAAGCACGCCGATCACGCCTCGTTCCGCCACGGCGAGCGGAACGCCGGCGAAGAGCCTGATACCGGTTGGCCCTGTCACCAGAGTGCAGTGCTGGAGAAGCTCATTCGTGGAGGCATCCTCCACATGAACCAGTTCGTTGGACGCCACGACCACCGCGTTCAACGAGGCCGCACGGGGCATCTCCCCGAGTTCTAGCCCCAGCTTCGCGCCAAACCACTCTCGCTCCCTGTCGAGGAACGTCAGCATGGCAATGGGTACCTGGCACGCGATAGCGGCCAACCTGACGTATGCGTCGAGTTCGGGATCGGGTAACGGGTCGCGGATGTCGCGAAGCTGAAGAGCTGTCATCTCCAGGGTCCTCTACCGGAAAACTCGGCGCGATGGCTAGGGCGCCAGCCGTACGGCTGCCCGGCGTCCATTCGTGAGGGAGGAGAGCGGGTGGCGCTTCGCTGTAATTGTAGCTTTGCTGCGACGCGTGGCCGCCCGTGGAAGTGCGGTGCCGACAAGAGGGAAGGGAGTCGGCACCCACTGGGATGCCGACCCTGGAACTTGAGCTGAGGGCGTTAGAACTGTGCTTCGGCCAGTTCGTAGAGGCTGTCAGCTCCCCCGCGCACGCAGGCCGCCAGGCCCTCGATGCGGGGTAGGATGCGGTTGAAGAAGAAGCCTGCAGTGGCCAGCTTCGCCGAATAGAACTCCGGGTCTGCGTCCATCCTGGTCTTGGCCATGCTGGCCATTTTCGACCAGAGGTAGGCGTAGGTGACGTATCCGAACAGGTGCAGGTATTCCACCGAGGCGGCGCCCACTTGGCGGCTGTCCTGGCCAGCCTGGTCACGCACCCAGAAGCTGGTTTCCTCCAGCTTCTGGACGGCATCGAGCAGGACAGCGCGATGCTCGACGCTGGGCTCTTCGGCGTAGCGGCGAATCTCCGCGAGGAACTCGTCGAGTGCCTTGCCACCATCAGCGAGTACCTTGCGGCCCAGCAGGTCGAGGGCCTGAATGCCGTTGGTGCCCTCGTAGATCTGCGCGATGCGTACGTCCCGCACCAGTTGTTCCTGGCCCCATTCGCGGATGTAGCCGTGGCCACCGAACACCTGCTGGCCGTGCACACAGCTTTCCAGACCCGTGTCGGTGAAGAAGGCTTTGGCCACCGGGGTGAGCAGGGCGACTCGGGTCTGCGCCGTTTCGCGCGTCTCGGCATCTGTGCCGTGCTTGGCGATGTCCAGCTGGGCGCCTACGTAGGTGGCCAGGGCGCGGCCGCCCTCGTTCAGCGCCTTCATGGTCAGCAGCATGCGGCGTACGTCGGGGTGGTGGATGATCGGATCGGCCGCCTTGTTCTTTGCCACTGGACCGCCGGGCGCGCGGCTCTGCAGCCGGTCGCGGGCATAGGCTACCGCGGCCTGGTAGGACGCTTCGGCGCAACCGATGCCCTGGATGCCGATGGACAGGCGCTCATAGTTCATCATGGTGAACATCGCCGCCAGGCCTTTGTTGGGCTCGCCGACGAGCCAGCCGGTGGCGCCATCGAAGTTCATCACGCAGGTGGCTGAGGCCTTGATGCCCATCTTGTGCTCGATGGAGCCACAGGACAGTGCATTGCGCTCGCCCAGGCTGCCGTCGGCATTAACCCGTACCTTGGGTACGAGGAACAGCGAAATACCCTTGGGGCCGGCCGGGGCGTCAGGCAGCTTGCCCAACACCAGGTGGATGATGTTTTCGGTCAGGTCCTGCTCGCCTCCGGTGATGAAAATCTTGCTGCCGGTGATAGCGTAGCTGCCGTCGGCCTGCGGTTCGGCTCGGGTGCGGATGAGGCCGAGGTCGGTGCCGGCGTGCGCTTCGGTCAGGCACATGGAGCCCGCCCAGCGGCCCTCATACATGGGTGGCAGGTAGGTTTGCTTGAGCTCGGCGCTGGCGTGAGTGTCGATGGCCAGGCAGGCGCCGCTACTCAGGACCGAATACAGGGTGAAGCTGGAGTTCGCGGCGTAGAGCATTTCTTCGACGTGCACGGCAAGCATCTTGGGCATGCCCATGCCGCCAAGAACCGGGTTGCCGGAAAGGCCGACCCAGCCACCTTCGGCGTAAGTGGCGTAGGCCTCCTTGAATCCGGTTGGAGTGGTCACCACGCCGTCGCTCCAGCGCGCGCCTTCCTCATCGCCACTGCGGTTCAGCGGCGCCAGGGATTCGCTGGCGAACTTGCCGGCTTCTTCCAGGATGGCGCCGGCGGTGTCCATGTCGAGGCTGTCGGCGAAGTTGGGCAGGGCCGACCATTGTGCCCCGGCATCGAAGACATCGCCCAGGAGGAAGTGGATATCGCGCAGGGGCGCCTTGTAACCGGTCATGGTCGGATCTCCGAAGTGGGAATGGGATGGGCAGCCATCAGCAGACGCATGAGGATCTCGCTGCGTTGCCGTTCGTCCAGCGAGTAGCTCGACAGCCACAGCGGCAAGTGCTCGAACAGCTCCAGGGCCGGCACGCTGCTTTGCCCGGGGCCGACCAGACCTGCGGCGCACAGCAGCGAGTCGAGCTGCCGGCGCAACTGCTGGCGCAGGCGGTCGATGAACAGCCGCTGGCTCGGCTTGAGGCAGACAGCGTCGCGGGCCGCCAACTGGAAGTGCAAGGGATGGGACTCATGCAGCGCGATCAGCCCCTGGATCACGACCTGCAGGGTCGCCTTGGGGGACTCCCGGCGGTGGCGGCGGTCGAACAGCGACAGCAGCGCCATGTAGTGCTCTTCGATGAATTCCAGTAGCAGCTCTTCCTTGCTGGTGCAGTGGTTGTAGAGCGAACCGGCGGTGAGCTCGAGATGGCTGGCCAGTTCCCGCAGGCTGACCTGGGCGAAACCGCGCTGGGCGAAGAGTTCCAGGGCCCTGGGGCGGTTGCGTTCGAAGCGCGAGCCAGCGCGGGCGGCCGGCGAGACGGGCTCGATGCACTTGGCTGTATTCATGTTTCAAACCCTTTTGTTTGGACAGGTCGAGGCCAGGATGTCACCGCCGCGAAGGCGGAACGCGCCGAAGGAACCGGTCGGGATACTGCTGGAGTCGTGTCTCGGGCGAAGTCCGGCTGACGTGCCCCGACCGGCCCCCTTCAGACGCGTTCGAAGATGACGGCGATGCCTTGGCCGCCGCCAATACACATGGTGGCCAAGGCGTAGCGGCCCTTGATCCGCTGCAGCTCGTGGATGGCCTTGGTGGCGATGATCGCACCGGAGGCACCGATCGGATGTCCCAGGGAGATACCGGAACCATTGGGGTTCACCTTCTCCGGGTCGAATCCAAGCTCGCGCGCCACCGCGCAGGCCTGGGCGGCGAAGGCTTCGTTGGACTCGATCACGTCGAGGTCGGCCACGGTCAGGCCCGCGCGTTGCAGGGCCAGGCGAGTCGCCGGAATCGGCCCCAGGCCCATGACGGTTGGCTCGACGCCAGCGTGGGCATAGGCCACCACCCGAGCCATGGGGTGCAGGCCCTGGTCCTTCACCGCATCGCCAGTGGCCAGCAGCAAAGCGCTGGCGCCGTCGTTGAGACCGGAGGCATTGCCTGCGGTAACGGTGCCACCTTCGGTGAAGGCCGGCTTCATCTTCGCCAGTTGCTCCAGGGTCACCTCAGATCGCACGTGCTCGTCGATCTCGAACTGGGTTACACCCTTGCGGGTCTGGATTTCCACGGGGACGATCTGGCTATCGAAACGTCCTTCGGCGATGGCGCGGGCTGCCCGCTGCTGGCTCTGCAAGGCTAGGGCATCCTGGTCTTCTCGTGTGATGCCGTGCAGCTTGGCGACGTTCTCGGCGGTGATACCCATGTGGATGCCGTGTAGCGGGTCCTGCAGGGCGCCGAGCATGAAGTCGAGCATCTTGCTATCGCCCATGCGAGCGCCCCAGCGTGCGCTCGGCACGAGGTAGGGGGCCAGGCTCATGGATTCGGCACCACCGGCAATGGCGATGCGCGCGTCACCCAGCAGCAGGCCCTGGGCGGCGCTGACGATGGCTTGCAGGCCCGAACCGCACAGGCGATTGACGCCAAAGGCCGGGGTTTCCTTGGGAATTCCGGCCTGCAGTGCGGCGACCCGGCTGATGTAGGCGTCCTTGGGTGTGCTAGGGATCACGTTGCCGAACACGACATGTTCCACCTGCTGCGGATCGCAGTTGGCGCGCGCGAGGGCAGTTCGGGTGACTAGTGTGGCAAGTTGCGCGGGCGGGGTATCCTTGAGGGTGCCGCCATAGGTACCGATGGCGGTACGCACCGCGCTGACAACGAAAACTTCAGGTCTGTTCATCTGAGACGCTCCTGGATTGATGGCCGGAAGTCTAGGGGGCAGTGGCCTGCCCACCTATGCCGGAATTGCGCGCACTCGGATGTCGAATTTGGACATATCAGCTGATGGGCAAGGACTATGACGGGCAACGCTGAAGAGCACATCGTCCGGACGAATGACTCTGTGGCCGCCTATTTCGTGAAGGCCGCCGTGCACCGACTGGCGCAGGCACCTACGCGCGTGGAGGCGATTCTGCGCGAAGCGGGTATCGAGCCTTCCTGGCTCGATGAACCCTTGCGCCGGGTACCGGCGGAATCGGTGACACGGCTGTGGCTGCTGCTCACCGAGGAGCTGGGAGATGAATTCTTCGCTTTCGATTCGGGTGGGATGCCTCGTGGTACGTTCGCGATCATCTGCCGCAGTGTGCTCCACGAGCCGGACCTGGGGCGCGCGCTGCGCCAGTGCCTGTCCGGCTTCAACTTGTTCCTGCGCGACATCCGCGCGCATCTGGAACTGCGCGGCAATCGCACCGCGATCGTCCTGGAAACCCGTATCGACGATCCCGCTATCCGTGGAGTCGCCGAGGAGATCTACCTCAGCATGGTAATTGGCGTGGCCTGCTGGCTTGTGGGACGCCGGCTCAATTTCGACCGTACCCAGTTTGGCCATCCTCCGCCTCCGCACGGCGCTGAACCCTTGCTCTGGGGACCCTGGATCGAGTTCGAGGCCAGGCGTACCGAGGTGGAGTTCGGTTCAGCCCAGCTGTCGCTGCCGGTGATCCGCAACTTCGCCAGTCTCAAGCAGTTCCTCCGTCACGCGCCAGAGGGTGTGGTGGTGCGATTCCGCAATCGATCAGGGCTTTCGGCCGACGTTTATCGCCGCCTCAAGACGTCCCCTGAGCTGGAATGGCCGTCCCAGACGCAGATGGCAAGCCAGGTTTCGATGAGCGAATCCGCCTTCCGCCGACAGCTGGAGCGCGAGGGTTTTTCCTATCAGGCGATCAAGCACGAAGTGCGTAAGGCATTGGCCTTCGATTACCTCAACGATGAGACCTTGAGCATCTCCGAGATCGCGATTCGTTGCGGATTCCAGGAGCCCAGCGCGTTTCATCGAGCCTTCCGCCAGTGGACCGGCATGAGTCCTGGTAGCTACCGGGCCACGCAAGCCGTTGGTAGGCGCTGAGCGCAGCCTGGCTAGTGCTGCCTTGTCGCGCGCCGTGAATCGTTCGACGTAACTCACCCTCTCGACCGCGTCCGCCCCCCCCCCCCGCTGTCTGACCCACTCCCATGCCGAGATCTGAATCTGCAGTGGGCCATGCTGTCGGGCAGGTTTCATTTGCGCTGCGCCATCCCCCATATCGCCAATCCACTGAACGGAAACGGCGCAAATCAATTCATTTCCTGCTGCCGGTTGCGATTGTGCCCGCCCGTTCAATTTTCGCCGGAGCGGCTGAAGAGCCGCGATTGTTCGTCCCGGGGCGTTGCCTTGTCTGGGTCGTAACAAGTGTTTTGCATAACAACTGTTGCGTAAAAATAAAGACAGGATTACAGTTCTGCAAAACAACAAGAGACCCCCCTGGAGGTCGCGCATGAAAAGCTTCAAGACAGGTTCCCGTCCCAACGACGGCTTCGCCGTCTGCAGAGGTTTTCCCGGCGAAAAGAGCATTGCTTCGTTCGCCATTCAATCCAACTGCCCGGGCGTGCAGTGCCTGATGATTTGTTTGCCGGTGTCGGCGGAGGTGGTCTGATGATTACGCTCAAGCCCAACCTCACCCTTCCTGCGGCCGGACTGTCCGGTTTCGAAACTCCTCTCTCCGAGGAAGAAGCAGCCATACAGGCCTCTGTGCACCGTTTCGCCAAGGACGTGCTGCGTCCTTTGGGTCGCGAGCTGGACCGGATGACCGCCGAAGAAGTGGCTGCGCCGGGCTCTCCCTACTACTCGGTGTTCAGCGAATTCGCCAAGCTGGGGCTGGACCCCGCACTGCTAGCGGAGCTGCCGCCGGAGATGGCAGTGCGGATCGAATCCATGATCGGCGAAGAGCTGGGGTGGGGCGATGCTGGCCTGGCGGTCTCCCTTGGGTGTGCTGGCTTCCCCCTGCAGATGGCCGTCGCTGCCGGCAACGCCGAACTGATCGAGTTGTGCCAGGGGCGGATCGGTTGCTGGATGGCCACCCAGCCGGATCGCGGCAGCGACAACCAGTTGCTCGATATCAAGCGCGATTGGCCCGTAGGTACGCCGGCCAACATCGGGAACCTGACCGCCAAGGTCGTTGGCGACGAGATCATCATCAATGGCCAGAGCTCGGCCTGGGTCTCCAACGGTGCTGTCGCGCAGGTGGCATTCGGTCTGATGTGCGCCGACTACGGTGACGGTTTCTACGGTGAGGATGGATTGCCCAATGGCATCGCTGTGATCGTTCCGCTGGATATCAAGGGGGTTTCCAAGGGCAAGCCCCTGGAGAAGATCGGTCAACGTTCCTTGCCTCAGGGGGAAATATACTTCGATGACGTACGTGTCCCGCGCCGCTTCGCCATTGCCGAGCGGGACGGTTACTACGGCGCCGTGAGCTCCTCCTGGTCCTATGCCGGTACCCATATGAGCCAGGTCTTCACCGGTGTGGCTCGGGCGGCCTTCGAACTGGCGTTGCAGTACTGCCACGAGCGCCGCCAGGGTGGTCGGATGCTGATCGATCACCAGATGACCCGCCTGCGCCTGGGCGAAATGCTCCGCCGCGTGGAAATCGCCCGTGCGGTTGCCCGCCGCTCACTGAGCTTTGCACGCCTCTCGCCACAGACCCATCCCTATGCCACAGCCTCGGCCAAGGTCACCGTGACCGAAGAAGCGTTGGCGGTGGTGGAGGAGGCATTCCGCCTGTTCGGCGGCAATGGCACCACGCTCGAGTACCCCATCGAGAAGCTGCTACGCGACACCCAGTCCGCCCTGATCGAAGACGGCGAGAACCGCATCCTGACCATGCGCCTGGGGTTGCTTGCGCAGCAGCTCTACGCCGAAGGCTGGGCCCAAAACTGATTCGATCATCCGATTCAATCCATCCAAGAACAAAAGCGAGGAACACCCCAATGGCCAAATATCCTGTCGTTGTCTATGGCGCGAGCGGTTACACCGGCATGCTCACCATGGACTGGCTTATTGACCAGAAGATCCCCTTCACTGCCGTGGCCCGTAACGCCAAGCGTGCCCAGGAGATGATGGCGCAACGCGTCGTCGGCCTGGAGTCGGCCACCTACGAAATCGTCGAGTGCCCTCACGAGGTCGAGGCCCTGACTGCCGTCTTCAAGGGTGCAAAAGTTGTGTGCAACACCGTCGGCCCGTTCGTCAACTTCGGTCTGACCACCGCCGAGGCTGCCCTGAAAGCTGGCTGCCACTACCTGGACCCGGCCGGTGAGCAGGAGCATATCCGTGCCCTGCGCGATCAGTTCGGCGAGCTGTACCGCCAGGCCGGCCTGCTGCTGTCGCCCTCGCTGGCCTACATGTACACCTTCGCCGAGATCGCCGCTGAGCTGGCCCTGGAAACCCCCGGTGTCGACTCCCTGGAAACCGCGACCCTGACCCGCGGCCCGCGCGTGGGCGCTGCCGGCGTGACCGTTGGCTCCACCGCCACCATTTTCGAAGGCTTCCGTCACCCGGGTGGTTACCTGTGGGAGAAGGAACTGATTCCGTACGCGCCCAACACCAGCTTCAACGTGGTCTGCCCCAGCCTGCTCGAGTCCGTGTTCTGCTTGCCGTGGGGCGGTACCTCGCTGCCGATCTATTTCCAGAATGACGGCCGCGTGCGCAGCTGCATGTCCTGTGTCGGCTTCTACGACAACCCGGTGATGAGGACCGTCCATGCCCTGGGGCAGAAGTGGGAGGCCGAGTACAAGCATCTGCCGAAGGAGCAGCAGGACGCGGTGATCCAGAACCTGGTGGATTCCACCACCCCGAGCATGCCGCCGCGCGAGCGCAGCACCCTGCAGCGCACCGTGGACTTCGCCATCGGTCGCGGTCAGCTGTCGGCGGTGCGTGCCACCGTGCACGGCATCACCCCCTATATCGCCACCGGTGCGCTGCACGCGGCGGCTGCGGTCAAGCTGCTGGACAACGACGTTGCCAAAGTGGGCTTCGCGTCCTCCTCCAAGGCCTTCGGCCACCGTTACATGCTCGGCTTCCTCGAGCAACGCGGCCTGGCTCGCGCAACCATCACCCAGCTGTGAAGTGACGACGATGGCAATCATTGATTTCTTCGACCGTGGCTGGCGGATCAATCCGCAGGGGCCTGCCTATATCCAGGACGGCACGGTCACGACCTTTACCGAAGCGGGGGACATGTCCTGCCGCATCGCCAACGCACTGCTGGCCAGTGGATTCGCGTCCGGGGTGAAGGGCGCAGTCTGGGCAGCTAACGATGTAACCGCCTGGCTCTGTGCCCTGGGTCTGTGGCGCGCCAACCTGTGCTGGATTCCGGTGGGCGCGCGCAACGCGCCCGAGGAGAACCGCTACGTACTGGACGCGTTCGACTGCGAGATCCTGTTCTTCCAGCGCGAATTTGCCGAGACCATTGCTACCCTGCGGCCGCAGCTGCCGAAGATCAGTCAGTGGGTCTGCATAGATGGTGAAGTGGAGGGGGCCGAATCGCTGGAGCAATTCATCGCGCAACAGCCGGCCACAGATCCACGTGTCTCCGTCGATCCGGACGATGTGATCTGGCTCGGGCCCACGGGTGGCACCACGGGCTTGCCCAAGGGCGTCATGAACACCCATCGCAGCGTGCAGACTAGCTTTGCGCACTTCATGATTAACACGCCGTATCCCGCCAATATCCGGCCGGTGAACCTGGCGGCAGCGCCGATGACCCACACCGCCGGCATGCTGTCGATGCCCTGCACGGCCAGGGGCGGCGCGGTTGTGGTCATCACCAAGCCGGAACCACAACTGTTGCTGGCGGCGATCCCACAATACCGGGTGACGGAGTTCTTCTTGCCGCCAACGGTCATCTACCGGCTGCTGGATATTCCCGACCTGAACAAGAAGGTCGACTTCTCGTCGCTTCGCTACTTCCTCTATGGCGCTGCACCGATGTCGGTGGAGAAGTTGCGCAAGGCGATCGAAGTCTTCGGCCCGGTCATGATGGAAGGCTATGGGCAGACGGAGGCGCCGGGCGCGATTGCGCACCTGACGCCGGGCGAGCACTTCGTGAATGGTGAAGTGGCCAGCGATGAGCGGTTGTCTTCTGTTGGAAAGCCCAACCCCCTGGTCCGCGTGGAGATCATGAACGACGGCAACGAGATTCTCACCCAGGGTGAAACGGGTGAGATCTGTGTGCGCGGCGACCTGATCATGAAGGGCTACTACAAGGATCCGCAGAAAACGGCGGAGACTCTCATCGATGGCTGGCTGCATACCGGCGATATCGGCCACATCGATGCCGACGGCTACTTGCACATCACCGACCGCAAGAAGGACATGATCATCTCGGGCGGGTTCAACGTGTACCCGAGCGAGGTTGAGCAGGTGCTCTGGAGCCATCCTGCCGTACGCGACTGCGCGGTTATCGGCGTGCCCGACGAGACGTGGGGTGAGGCGGTCAAGGCCGTCATCGAGCTGAACGAGGGACAGACCGTCGACGCCGACGCACTGATTGCGTTGTGCAAGGAAAAGCTGGGTTCGGTGAAGGCGCCCAAATCGGTGGACGTCATTGAGGCGCTGCCACGCAGCCCGGTGGGCAAGGTGCTGAAGAAAGACCTGCGTGCCCGTTATTGGCAAGGCGCCAACCGGCAGATCTGAAGTCGAGGAGTCTTCTGATGGAACCCATTTACATTGCCGGTATTGCCATGACCGAGTTCGGTCGTCATCCGGATCGCAGCCTCCAGGACTTGGCCCTGGAGGCGCTCAACGGCGCCTTGGCGGATTCCGGCGCGCAGCGCTCCGACATTGGTGCCGTCTTCTATGCCGGTATTACCAACGGTGCGTTGCAGGGCCAGCTGTCCATCCCGGGGCAGGTGATCATGAGCAAGATCGGCATCGAAGGGGTGCCGGCCTACAACGTCGAGAACGCTTGCGCTTCAGGCAGCACCGCCGTTCACCTGGCAGTGCAGAGCCTGCGCGCAGGCGCTACCGATGTGGCGCTGGCCCTGGGCTGCGAGAAGATGGTGGTGGCCGACAAGGCGAAGTCCTTCGCCCTGTTCGAAGCAGGGTGGGACGTCGCCCGCGCCGAGGAGAACTTCGCCATCCTGTCGAAGATGGGCGACGGCGTCGTGCCGCCGCCCGGCTCGGAGTCCGACCGTCCGTACAGCCGCTTCATGTCCATCTACGCCGGCTTCTGCCGTTGGCACATGAAGACCTACGGCACCACCCAGAGGCAGATCGCGGCGGTGTGCGCGAAGAACCACAACCACTCGGTGCACAACCCGTACTCCCAGTTCCGCAAGCCCTTCACCATCGAGGAAGTGCTAGCGGCGCCGCCGATCACCTACCCGATCACCCTGCCGATGTGCGCACCCATGACCGACGGCGCCGCCGCCGCGATCATCTGCACCGAGGCCGGTCTGAAGCGGATCGGAGCCGACCCCCGGCGCTGCGTGAAGATCGCCGCCAGCGTGATCCGCAGCTTTACCCTGCGGAGCATCGACGAGCCGGAGAAGCACGTCAGCCACCTAGCCGCGCTGCAGGCCTATGAGATCGCCGGCCTGGGGCCGCAGGACATGCATGTCGCCGAGGTTCACGATGCGTCCGCCATGGGGGAGATCATTCAGGCGGAGAACCTCGGACTGGCGCCCCTGGGGCTGGGCGGGGTCTGTGCCGAGCGCGGTGATTTCACCGTGGGTGGCCGAGTCCCGATCAATCCCTCTGGCGGGCTGGAATCCAAAGGGCACCCGCTTGGCGCAACCGGCATTGGCCAACTCTACGAACTGACCACTCAGTTGCGTGGCGAGGCGGGTGCCCGGCAGGTCGAGGGCGCGCGCCATGCAATCCAGGAAAATGGCGGTGGCCTTATCGGGGTCGAAGAAGGCGCCGTCGCAGTTCACATCCTGAGCCGATAGGAGAACGTGTCATGTCAGCACCCCGTCGAGACGCGGAAAACAAGACCAGCTGTGGAGTCGCGCATTTTCGTCGGCTCGGTGGGTGGGTGGAAAGGCCGGCTGACATGCAGCCAGAGCTGGAGGGTGATGTCAGCGCCGATGTGATCGTGGTCGGTGCTGGCTTTGCTGGACTGTCTACTGCATTGGAGCTGACTGCACTCGGTGCGAAGGTAATCATCCTCGAGCAAGAATTCGCCGGCTTCGGCGCGAGTGGGCGCAATGCGGGCTATATCGGTGGCAGCCTGGGGATCGAATTCGAATTCTTCGTCAACCGCGTCGGCATTGAGCAGGCGCGGAAGATCGTCAGCTTCTATGACGAGGGGGTCACCTACGTAGAACGCAGGCTCGAAGAGCTCGGCATCGACTGCGACTACAACCGATCAGGAAATATTCGCGTCGGCGTTCATCCCTCTCAGGAAAAGAAAATGCGCAAGGCCATGGAGCTTGGTCTGGAGCTCGGCTCCACGACGCAGTTCCTGGACAATGCCGACATGCGCGCGCGCGGTATCCCGCCAGCCTTCCTGTTCGGTTATGCCCAGCAGCATGGCGGCACCCTGGACCCCGGCAAGTACGTGATGGGGCTGCGGCGCGCGGCGCTCCGGGCCGGTGTGAAGCTCTACGAGAACACGCCGCTGCTGTCCTACAGCGAAGGTCCGACCATCAGGTGTGCGACCAGGCGGGGCACCGCGAGCGCGTCCTATGTTGTGTTAGCCACAAACGCCTACACCCCGCAGCTCGGCCTTCTAAGGGACAAGGTGGTACCGCTACGGGTCTCGGCGATCGAGACGGAACCCCTGTCGGCAGCGCAACTGACCTCGCTGGGCTGGTCGGGCAGGGAAGGCTTGATCACCTCGCACTGGACGATGGAGAGCCATCGTCTGACCGCTCGCAACACGCTGGTCATCACAACGAAACGGCTCGGTTATGCGTATGGCTCGCAAACCCCAAATGTGCCGGATGAAGTCGCTTATCGAGAATTGGCGGTGGCGCTGAACGATCGATTCCCAACCTTGCGCGGCCTCGGCATCCAGTCGAGTTGGAGCGGGTACGTCAGCATGGCTTATGACGCGCTTCCGGTTGTTGGTGAGACGGGCGCCCAGAAGAACGTCATTTATACCGCCGGGTGTTCCGGGCACGGCGTCGCCACCCAATCGTTGATGGGCTACCTGCTCGCCGAGCGAATTGGCGGTGTCGAGCATCCTCTGCTGGCCGCGTTGCGCCACAAGACGCCCTCGACCCTCCCTGAGCCCTTGCAGTGGTGCGCCGTCAAGCTGGCGCTGGGGGCGGCGAACCTGATGGACAACTGGGTGAATCGTAAGGTGCAGGGCGGCGCCGCTAACTGACCGAGAACCGGAACTGACGTCGCGGGAATCTCCGCACAGTTCCGAACACAACATTTCTGCTTGCGCGGAGCGATGATGAATAACAACTCAAAAGAGGCAGTGCGCGTCACCGCCTGGACCGCGATTCTGGGCGGCATCTTTGCCTACCTGAATGTCGGCTTCATGCTGATGGTCACCCAGGGTGATATGACCGTTTCACTGGACGGTGCGGCGATGCTGGCGTTCCCGGCAGAGATTCGAGAGTTTTTCCGGCTGTCCATGCTCGCCGACATTCTCGGTTTCTATCTGCCGGTGCTGGTGATCGGAGGCTACCTCTGGAGCGTCTTTCGTGAAGAGGCGGGCACCCTTGGGGATATCGCTGTGCTCGCCATCGCCCTCTACGTGGCCCTGGGTGTCATCGGCGCAGCCCTGCAACTTTCCGTGCTTAACCCGCTGGCCGACGCTCATGCGGCGGGTGGTGAAGCAGCCAAGGCAGCGGAAGTTGTCTGGACCAGCATCGCTGTCGGCAGCCAGAAAGGGCTGTGGTGGTGCGAGGGCCCGGTTGTGCTGTTCTGGGGACTGGTGGTCGGTGGCCATCTCAAGCGCGCGGGCTGGGGCCGGTCGGTGCTGCTGCCCCTCAGCTTCGTCGGCTGGTGCTTTGGCCTCTTCTTCCTGGCCGGGTTCTTCCCGCAACTGACCGGACTTTCGGCGGCCCTACTGGTCTTGGTCGTCCTGATCTTCCCGATGTGGATGATCCTGTTCGGCACGCAGTTGCTGCGCCGATCGACCTTCATACTCGCCACAGGGTGAACCCCAGGGCCAGGCCCCGAGGTTCGTTGAATTCCAATAAGCACATCGATCGCCGGGGCTCCCCGGTGAATCTCGCGGCATGCCATCGCCGGCCATTTTGGCTGTTCGCTGCCGTCTTTCCCATGCCGTAACAAGAACGACGACTTCAATAAAAAATACGTGAGGCTACGAGTATGGCGAACAAGCCCAACTCAAATTCTTCTCTCGATCTCAAGCGACGGCAGTTGCTGAAGCTGGCGGGTGCCACTGCAGCGATTGGTGGGTTCGGCCTGACCACAGGGCTGGCGCATGCCAGCGAGACGTCAGGTGACGCGATGGTGTCGACCGGGCAGGACGACGTGCTGGATGTCGTCATTATCGGTGCGGGGCTGGCCGGTCTGACCGCCGCCCGTGACCTGCAATTGGCCGGCAACCAGTCCTTCCTGGTTCTGGAAGCGAGGGATCGAGTAGGGGGGCGTACCCTCAATTACGAGGTGAATGGTTACGTCTCGGAAGTTGGTGGTCAGTGGATCGGGCCTGGTCAGACCGCCGTCGAAGACCTTGCGCGTCAGCTGGAGGTTGGCACCTTCCCGACGTTCTACGAAGGACGCACGGTCGTCATCGGCGGTGACGGTCGGCTGGAAGTCGATTTACAAGGAACCTTCGGCACCGACATGACCGTGGCTGGCAAGCTGAGCGAGATGTCTCGCGAAGTCCCCTCGGGGGCCCCCTGGAAATCCCCCAGGGCTGCTGAGCTGGACAAGCTCTCGGTCGGAGACTGGTTGGCCCAGCAAAACATCAAGCCGGAGGATCGGTCCGGCTGGGATGCCAGCATGACACTGACTGGTGGCGTCACCCCGGCCAAAATGGGGCTGCTGCATTTCCTGTCCATGATCAATTCGGCCGGTTGCGACTACGAAAAACTCGACTCGATCAAGGACAGCGCGCAAGGCACGCGTTTCGTTGGCGGCTCGCAGGCCCTCAGCATCAAGATGGCCGAGCAATTGGGCGATAAGCTGCGTTTGCAGTGCCCGGTGCGGAAGATTTCCGACTGGGATCGCGAGGTCGTGACCCTGCACACGGACCAGGGGGCGATTCGCGCGCGTAAGGTCATCGTGGCCATCCATCCGGCCCTGTGCAACCGGGTGCAGTTCGAGCCGGCCCTGCCGGCGGCGCGTGCAGCACTGCAACGTGCCTGGCCCGCGCATTCGCCGGCACGCAAGATGGCCATGGTGTATTCCCGGCCGTTCTGGCGGGACAAGGGCTTGAACGGGCACATCATGATGATGGATGGCCCCATTATTTGGGCCTGGGACAACTCGCCGCCCAATGGCGAGATCGGCATCATCAATGCCTTCCTCTCCAACGCCAATCTGCCCTCGGATCATGAAACGGCCAAGCGCACGCTGACGGAAATCTTCGCCGACGTTTGGGGCGACGAGGCGCTGCAGCCCGTGGCATACCACGACCAGGACTGGGGGCGTGATGACCCCTGGACGCTCACCTGCGTATCCGCCATCCCGCCGGGCTTCTGGACCACCCATGGCGAGGCGCTGCGGCCACCCTGCGGCAACCTGATCTGGTCCGGTACCGAGACCGCTGATATCTGGGCCGGCTACATGGATGGCGCCGTGCGTTCGGGCCACCAGAGTGCCCTGCAGGCGCTCAACGCGCTGCGTCGGGCATAGGAGGCGAAGATGAAGAAATTGATAGCGGTGGCTGTAGTCGTGGTCCTTGCCGGGCTGCTGGCTTTTTACGGTCGGGATGCCCTTGATCTCTATCGTCTGATGGACCACATCAGCACTTCCACAGAGGCCAAGGAAGCCGACGGCGGCCCATGGCCACGACTGAGCGATGCCTGTGTAGGTTGTCATGGTGTTCAAGGCAAGTCGCAGCATCAGGGGTATCCCAGCCTGGCTGGTCAACCTGCTACCTACCTGGCCAACCAACTGCGTAACTTCGCCAGTGGCGCGCGGGCCAATCCGAACATGGGGCCGCTGGCTATGACCCTGAGCGAGGCCGACGTCCAGCAGTTGGCGGCGTACTTCGCCAAGCAGTCGGCTGCGCAAAACAGCTCCTTCAAGGCTGATCCCGTGCTGCGGGAGAAGGGGCAGAGGCTGGCGTTGAACGGAGGCTGCGCGGCGTGTCACGGCGAAGGGCTGATGGGGCGCGACCAGTTCCCGCGGTTGGCCGGACAGGGGCATGACTACCTGCTGGCCCAACTGAATGCCTTTGCGGAAGGGAGGCGCAAGGATTCGACGGGCGCGATGACAGCCATCGTCTCGACCTTGTCCGCGGATGATCGTCAGGCACTTTCCCACTATCTCGCAGCGCTCGTCCCTGTGGCGAAGTGAACGATCGGTAGAGTATTTGATAGAGGTTATTGCTATGGAAATTAAGGAAGTTCTTGCGCTGCTTTCTAGCGTTTTCTTGATCACTTGCGGTGTGGTTTACGGCCTCAAGTATGTGCGCATTCGGAAGAACTATCTGCTCGGATTTGAGTGGCTGATCGTGGCCTTCTCTGCTTCGAATCTACTGCTATTCCTTGTGACGGGGTTCAAGGTTGGCTACAGCATCTCTTTCTTCCTCGATGCCTTTTCCCGCGCTTTCGGTGTCCCGATTGTGGCCACGCTTGGCCTGATGGCGGTCACCCATAACTACAGGCCTTCGGTTACCAAGGACATCATGATTTTCGGGGTCACCTTCGCCGCCACTTTCGTGCTGGTACTGGCCGACTTCGTTAAAGGGCTGCTGCCGTATTTCTACCTGATCATGTGGGCCTGCTACACCCTCTATCTCTGCTATTTCACTTGGCGTCTGCTGCGCGCCGGCGAGTTCATGCATGCACTGCTCAATGCCTTGACTACGGCGGCTGCTTTGGCCGTGGCGGTCGTCTATGACTTCCTCCCAATCCCGGGAGACGAGGACAAGATGGAGTTCATGATCTACGCCCTGACCGTTTGGGGTTGCCAGATAATCCAGCAGTACTACGCCTACGGCGCGCTGGAGCGGGCGAAGAACAATTCGTTTCAATCGTTTGTCCACGCCAGGTAAGTGACCTGGAGTCTGACTGTAGTGAGCCACCATTGTCTGGCGGCTCACTACACAGCACCAACTTGTCCCCGTAAGAAACGCTCCACTTCATGCTGGCGATACCTTTGTACGGCAACGATAGCGTTGTTGTCAGAGCCTGGGTTTTAACGATCGCCCCATCGGAAGCAGGCAGCCCTTTTTCATCAGTTCAATGGATTGAGCGGAGTGCTGATTCCTACATGCCTCCCCGGAAGTACGTGATTGACGTGCGAGGGGGGCGTGCAGGTATTCAGAAACTCCAGCGCTTACTCACGAAGCACAACAACAAGAGGTAGCGAAAGCATGGGAAAGATGGTCTTTTCAAATTGTTCGCTGGCGCTGAGCCTTGGCCTGATCGGTCAGTTCGCCCTGGGGGCGGTCAGTGTCGAGCAGGCCGCCCAGTTGGGCGCGTCGCTCACGCCTCTGGGAGCCGAAAAGGCGGGTAATGCCGCGGGTACCATTCCCCCTTGGGAGGGGGGACTGTCCAGCGGTGCCGGCAACCGAGATGCCGCGGGATTTCTCAGCAACCCCTTCGCCACAGAGCAGCCGCTGTTCACTATCACCGTGCAGAACATGGCGCAGTACCAGGACCACCTGACGCCTGGGCAAATGGCGATGCTCAAACGCTATCCAGGCACCTACCAATTACCGGTCTACCGTAGCCACCGCTCCGCCAATGCGCCTGACTTTGTCTATCAGGCGGCCAGGGAGAATGCGACAAGAACCAGAATGGTGGACGGCGGCAACGGTCTGGAGAACTTCTCCACCGCGATGCCCTTTCCCATCCCGCAGGATGGCCTGGAAGTAGTGTGGAACCACATCACCCGCTACCGTGGCGGCAGCGCCAAGCGCAGCCATGTGCAGGCCACTCCGCTGGCCGATGGCAGTTTTGTGCCGGTGCACTTCAAAGATCAGTTCACCTTCCGTGATCGCGTTGCCGACTTTGATCCGGCGAACCCAGGAAACGTGCTGTTCTATTACAAGCAGTTGGTGACTGCTCCGTCGCGTCTGGCTGGTGATGTGCTGCTGGTGCACGAGACCCTCAACCAGGTCAAGGAGCCGCGCCTGGCGTGGCTTTATAGCGCCGGGCAGCGACGCGTACGCCGTGCGCCGCAGGTCTCCTATGACGGTCCCTATCCGGCTGCTGACGGCCAGCGTGTCGCCGACAACCAGGACATGTTCAACGGCGCACCGGATCGCTATGAGTGGAAACTGGTCGGCAAGCGCGAAATCTACATCCCCTACAACAGCTACCGGCTCGACGGGGCGGACCTCAAGTACAGCGACATCATCAAGCCCGGGCATATCAATCCCGAGCTGACCCGCTACGAACTGCATCGCGTCTGGCAGGTCGAGGCGACCCTCAAACCAGGCGAGCGGCATATCTATGCCAAGCGGGTCTTCTTCGTCGACGAGGACAGCTGGCAGATTGCGTTGGCCGATCATTACGACGCGCGTGGCGCCCTCTGGCGCGTCGCCGAAGGCCACCTCTCACCGATGTACGACCTGCAGATCCCCTGGCTCGGCACCGAGGCGCTGTATGACCTGATCAACGGCCGATACATCGCGTCCGGCATGCACAACGAGGAGAAAAAGGCGCTGCAGTTCGGCTTCACCTCCAGCGCCGCCGAGTACACCGCCGCCGCACTGCGAAGCTCAGGCATTCGCTGACGACTACTCCATAGTGGGCCACAAGCCCGCTCCTTTTTGCCGCCCTTCGGGGCGGTTTTTTTTCGGTTCTTCGCGGAATGTCGGGGGGAGAGGTCTGTTCACACTGGATTGGCAATGTTGCGCGAGCGCCGTTGTCTGAAACCAAGCCTGCGGATGTTGCCCTCTCTCCCGCCCCCGCTCTGCGCCCCAGCGGGATCGCTTCGCGCTCAGTCGTTCATCGGCACCGGAAGCGATGATTTCGAAAGCGTGCCTCTTTACCCCTGAAGAAGAGAGGGGTGACTCGCGCCGGGGAGTCCACGCAGTCCTGGATTCCTGTACGGACCTGAAATGACGCAATGAAGGTGACGCCGCGCGAACTGCTCCGTCAGGGCGGGCGAGCGGAATGGATCGTCCCTCGCGCCGTACTCCCGGAGCGACGATGCTGGGCGGGGACGCCGAGTTCGGAGGCAGGGGCCAGCCCTTTGGTTCCTTTTTAGAGGACGGGGGGCCATCCGTCGATTGAGAAAGGGACTCGCCCGGACAGGCGAAACAGACACCCGCAGGCCACGCGGGAATGAGCCAGGCGCCAATGCCTGATACCGGACTACCGTTCCGTTGCCGAGCTCTGGAGCAGGGCTAATTTCGTCTGATGAATATTAATAATAACGTGTGTTGTGTTAAATTTATCCGGGATTACCGTTCAGCAAAACACCACAGGCTTCAGAGGTTCGTGCCATGAAAGGCTCTATCGATTTTCAGCGCCGCACGCACAGAACTCCAGGAGTGCGTGCGTCGCTCAGTACTGCTCGTGCTTGAGCAAGGAGACCCGAGATGAAGCTACTCAAGACATTCCTGTTCTGCGGTTATACCTGCAGCCTGGCTATGGCACTGACGGGGTGTCAGGAAGAAATACAAACGACAGAGGCGCCGCGTCCCGTCCGCACGGTCATCGCGAAGTCTGTCTCAATCGGCGATGAGGTCGCCCAGACGGGCGAGATCCAGGCGAATGTCGAAACCAACCTCGGCTTCCGCATCGACGGCCGCGTCGCGACCCGTGCCGCGGAGATCGGCATGAGTGTCGTCAAGGGGCAGGTTCTGGCGACACTCGATCCGAACGACGTCCAGAACGAAGTGCTGACCGCCGAGGCCGAGGTGAAGAGTGCCGAGGCGGCGGAGGGATTGGCGAGGTCGGAGCTCGATCGGCAGCGCACCCTCTTCGCGAAGCAGTTCGTCGCGCGTGCGCGGGTCGAGGAAGCCGAGGCCAACTGGCGCGCCGCCAACGCCAAGCTCAAGGTCGCCAGAACGGGACTGCAGACCGCCCGCAACAAGCTGACCTACACAGAGCTCCGTGCGCCCGACGACGCCATCGTCAGCGCGGTACTGGTCAATGCCGGGCAGGTCGTCGATGCTGGCCAGCCGGCGATCAAGCTGTCTTCCACCCATGAACGCGATGCCGTCTTCAACGTGTCCGAGCGGATCTACACCAGTGTGCCCTCCGACGTGCAAGTCGAAGTGGCGCTCCTCTCCGATCCCTCGGTCAAGGTGATCGGCCGGGTCCGCGATGCGAGTCCAACCGCGGACCCGGCGACCCGCACCTACCGCGTCCGTATCGCGCTACCCGACGCCCCCGTTACCATGGCGCTGGGCGCCACGGTAAGTGGACGCCTGATCCTGCCCGGTAAGTCGCTCATCATCCTGCCGTCCTCGGCCTTGACGAGCGAGGCTGGCAACGCTGCAGTGTTCGTGGTCCAGCCCACCAGCCAGGAGCTTGTCCGCAAACCGGTGGTGGTGGCGCGCTACACGGCGACGCAAGCGCTGGTCGAGTCCGGGCTCAGCGAAGGCGATGCCGTGGTCACCGCGGGTGTGAGCAAACTCAGGCCCGGCCAGAAAGTCACCTACGATGTCGGCGAGGTGGCCAAATGAGTTCGAACAAGGCAGGTCCGGAAGGGCAGGGCGGCTTCAATCTCTCGGCCTGGTCGATCGCTCAAAAGCCGCTGATCTTCTTCCTCATGCTGATCACGCTGCTCGGCGGCGCGATGAGTTATTCGAAACTGAGCCGCAACGAAGACCCGGCCTTCACCATCAAGACCATGGTGGTGGCCGCTCGCTGGCCCGGCGCGAACATCGACGACACGACGAAGCTGCTGACCGATCGCCTGGAGAAGAAGCTCGAAGAGATCCCCTGGCTCGACCGGCTCGACAGCTACACGCGCCCGGGCGAGACGGTGATCATGGTGAACCTGCGCGACGATGCGCCGGCAGACATCGTCCCCGACGCCTGGTACCAGGTGCGCAAGAAGATGGCCGATATCGCCGCGACCCTCCCCAGCGGGGTCCAGGGTCCGTTCTTCGACGACGAGTTCGGCGACACCTATGGCCAGATCTACGGGTTCACGGCCGAGGGATTCTCGGATCGGGAGTTGCGCGACTACCTCGAGGGCGTGCGTGCGGAATTGCTGCGCATCCCGAGCATCGGCAAGGTGCAGCTCCTGGGCGTGCAGGAGGAACAGATCGCCGTCGAATTCTCCCCCAGCCTGCTGGCCGCCTTCGGGCTGGACGAGCAGGCGGTGCTGAGGGCCCTGAGCGCTCAGAACGCTGTCAGCCCCGCCGGAACAGTGCGCCTGGCGGACGACAAGATCGCTCTGCGCGTGAGCGGCAGCTTCGTCTCCGAGGAGAGCCTACGGACCATGACGCTGCGGGCGAACGACCGGTTCGTGCCGCTGACTGAGCTGGCTACTATCCGGCGTATCCCGGCCGACCCGCCATCGCCGCAGTTCCGCGTCAACGGCGAGAAGGCGCTCGGCGTCGCCATCTCCATGGCCTCCGGCGGCAACCTGCTCGAATTCGGACAAGCGGTGCGGGACCGCATGGACGAGGTGAGGAGGGCGTTGCCCCACGGCATCGAGATGCTCCAGGTCGCCGATCAATCTACCGTTGTCAAGCAGGCCGTGAGCGGTTTCCTGAAGGTGCTGGCCGAAGCGATTGCGATCGTGCTCGCTGTCTCGTTCCTCTCGCTCGGCGTCCGCGCCGGCCTCGTCGTCAGCATCTCGATTCCCTTCGTCCTGGCTCTGACCTTCATCGGCATGGAGCTGACTGGCATTGGCCTGCAGCGCATCTCGCTCGGTGCGCTGATCATCGCCCTTGGCCTGCTCGTCGACGACGCGATGATCACTGTCGAGGCGATGATTGGAAAGTTGGAGGAGGGCTGGAGCCTCAAGCGAGCGGCGAGCTTCGCCTACGACTCGACTGCCTTTCCAATGCTGACGGGCACACTGGTGATGATCGCCGGCTTCATCCCGGTCGGATTCGCCGCTTCGAGCGCGGGTGAATACTGCTATTCGATGTTCATGGTGGTATTGATCTCGCTGTCCGCATCCTGGGTGGTCGCCGTCCTTTTCTCGCCCTTGCTCGGCACCTTGCTCCTGCCGAAATCCTTACCGAATCATGGCCATGGCAACGGCCGGATCATGGGGCTCTACCAGCGTGCCTTGTCCTGGGCCCTGGGACATCGCGCGATCACGCTTGCCGCGGCTGGCGTCGCCTTCGCGCTGTCGCTTGTCGCCTCGGGCCAGCTCGAACAGCAGTTCTTCCCGCCCTCCGACCGGCCGGAGCTCCTGGTCAGCCTGACGCTGCCGCAGAACGCGTCGCTGGAGGCGACGGAGCGGGAGGCGCTGAAGCTCGAGAAGCTGCTCAAGGAAGACCCCGGTGTCGATCTGTTCTCGACCTATGTCGGTTCCGGTGCGATCCGCTTCTACCTCCCTATGGAGGTGCTACTGCAGAACGACAATGTGACCCAGGCGGTGGTGGTGACCAAGGGCATCAAGGAGCGTGACGCACTGCAGGTCAAGCTCGCCGGGCTGTTCAAGACGGAGTTCCCAGGGCTCATCGCGCGGGCGACACCTCTCGAGCTCGGCCCGCCGGTTGGCTGGCCCCTCAAGTACCGCGTCACGGGGCCCGACCAGAGCAAGGTGCGCGACCTGGCCGGACAGCTCGCCAACCTGCTCTCGACCAACACGGATACCCGCGAGGTGCATCTGCTGTCGGGCGAGCCGCAACGGAGCGTCATCGTCGCCATCGACCAGACGCAGGCACGGGCGCTGGGGCTTTCCTCCGAGGAGATCGCCAGTGCCATGGCGTCGATCTTCTCTGGCACGACCGTGACCACCGTGCGCGACCAGGATCGTCTCGTTGACGTGATCGTTCGCGCGCAAATCGGTGAGCGCACGAACCTCGCGACCCTGGCCAACCTGCAGATCCGCTCGGCCCAGGGGCTTGCCGTCCCGCTGTCGCAGATTGCCAGGCTCAGCTACGGCGTCGAGGATCCGATCATCTGGCGGAGGCAGCGTCTCCCGCTGGTCACCGTTCAGGGCGACGTTCGTGAGGGCGTCGAGGCGGCGACCGTCGTGCAGGCGCTCGCGCCCGCCGTCGCGCAATTTGCCGCCGGCCTGCCCAAGGGCTACAAGGTCGAAACCGGCGGCGCCGTCGAGGAAGCCGCGAAGGGGAGCGCCTCGCTGGCCGCCGTACTGCCGGTGACCGCACTCGTGATGTGCGTGCTGCTGATGCTGCAGCTGCGCAGTTTCTCGCGGATGTTCCTCGCCCTGGCGATGGCACCGTTCGGCCTGATCGGAGTGGTCCTGGCCATGCTGCCGACCGGAACGCCCATGGGCTTCGTGGCGCAGCTCGGCGTCATCGCCTTGGTCGGCATGATCGTCCGCAACGCCATCATCCTCATCGAGGAAGTGGACATCAATGTCGGCGCGGGCCGGTCGCCACGCGAGGCCATCGTGCACGCCGCGACGCACCGGGCACGCCCCATCGTGCTGACGGCCTGCGCGGCGATCCTCGGCATGATTCCCATCGCGCCGCAGATCTTCTGGGGGCCGATGGCCTTCGCGGTGATCGGCGGGCTCGCCATAGCGACGGTCGTGACCCTGACGGTCCTCCCTTGCGCCATTTCCCTCCTGCTGCAATGGGAGACAGGTCGGTGCAGTCGGCTAGAGCCCGAGCCCTTGCAACATACATAATCGGGCATCAGTTTCGGCACAGTGTTCAGACATGATTGGCAGGTCTCACTGTGCTGCATCTGATAACCCTGACCCAGAAATGCTTTAGGCATCAGCTTTGGGAGGATCCAGTTGAAAAGTCGGCACCGTCCCGGCTTCCTCGCGCGGAGCCGAAAAAACGATTGATGCGTTGCTACGGGAAATCTGGAGTAGTCAACCCTGTTGCTCTGTCTACGGCACGTTGCCGTGACTTTGCCAGGGCTTGGGAAACCGGCGATGTCGGTCTCGCCGCGCTCGGACCAATCTACGGAGTCGAGCACTGGCGTAGGTTGGTGCGGGCGGCGTTACGCTGGAGCGATGCGTTCATCCAAGCCGATAGACGTCTTGCTCGTCCACCTGCACCCGCCCGTCGGCCAGAAGTTCGACCAGGTGCTGCGAAATCGTGCGGGTCTCGGCGTCCACGACCCATGCCGCCTCGAACCCCGGCGGATAAAGCATCCGCCGCTCTACCAACTGCCCCAGCGTCTTCGGTGATTCACGCAACCATGCCAGAAGCCGCTGCTCGCGCTCATCGAGTACTGCCGTGTAGGCGGCCAGGTCCCGCAGGAATCGTGCTCTCTCCGTGTAGACGCCGCGATGGTGGGAGGTGACCCAGACCTTGGCCGGAATTTCCGGCAACCGAGCCAGGCTGCGGCGGAAGTCACGAAGGTTCGAGCAGGCATCGCCGTAGTACGGGCCGAAGCCGGTCAGGTCGATATCGCCGATGAAGGCAATGCCCTCCGGTTCGACCAGCAGAACCGAGTGGCCAGCGGTATGGCCAGGCATGTGGAATGCCCGGATCGTCGACTGGCCGACATTCCAGGACATGCCGTCCTCGTAACCCTGTGCGTCGGGTCGTGGTGCATAGAAAAAATCTCGCTGGAACTTGTCCAGCGTCTGCGAGATCTGGAGCTCGTCCGTCATGCCAAAGGCTGCAGCCATGCCGCTCCAGCTACGCGCTGCCTGCAAGTCGGCTTCTGGCACGTACACCCAGGCGTCGGGAAGGCGGTGCAATCCGGCCATATGGTCTTCGTGCACGTGGCCCATGACCACCAGTTCAGTGGTGTCGAACTCGGGGCCGATGTAGTTCGAAACGATGGGCGTGTCGAAGGCCGCACGCGTGTCCGAGCCACGGATGAGCACCTGGTTACCGTCGGGATATTTGCCGCTCTTCTCGCCGAAGAAGACAGAGACACGGCCGAAATCGAGACGTTGGATGCCTTCCCGCAAAGCGGAATGGGTTGCTGCAGGAACCATGGCGAATTTCTTCCTGAACTGGCAATTCTTTTGTGAAGCCCCATGCGGGGATGCGATGGGACGGCGGCCTTACACTACGCCAGTCCCATCGACAACAGGTCCGGTCAATGGTCTGCGCTACCCAATGCGCGAGCAATGTCACAGGCAGCCTTGGCGCCAGTCTCGATGGCACCCTCGATACCTCCGACACCTATCGCCGCGATGTCCCCGCCTGCGAAATGGATTCGGCCGTGGGGCCTTCGCATCTGTGGAACCACCTGGGTCAGGTTGCCAGGCCGGTGATGAACCCATCCGCCTTGTGAGAAGGGATCGCTTGCCCAGTCATGCCAAGCGGTTTCCAGCACTTCGATATCCGGGACGAAGACCCGCAGTGCGCGTTGCACGGCCTCAGGGTCATTGCCATCGAGTGCCGACGCATCCGAGCAGAAGCACACCACTAGCGTGTCGCCATTGTGGCGCCATTCGGCCCGGGCGGTGCTGATGGGATGCTTGCCGACCGGGGCGTGGGCGAGAAAGGCCTCGATCTCGCCCTTGACCCTCGCCCAGATCTTGCTGGGCATGATCGGGTGTTTCTGCTCGATCATGGCACGCACAGGTTGAGCAAGCGGCGGTTCGATGGAGACGTCGTCCAGGGTGTTGAGAGGGAGTGCCACGACGGCATGCCGCGCCTGGATACGCTGCCCGTCACGGGTGGTCACTATCACTTGGTCCCCGTTGTCCTCGACCGCAGTCACCGGCGTGCTCAGGAGGAGCTCGGCCTTCGAGTCGGCGGCCATCGCGTTGAGCAGTCGTCCGGTTCCACCGTCGATCGGCCAGTGCCCGGCCACTTCCATGAAGGCTTTCCAGTCGCCGAAATAGATCGCGCTCCAGAGCAGGAACTGGGCAAGCCCCTGTTCGCTCTCGGAGCCGATTAGCGTCGCCATTACGTTGACCAGGAGATCACGGTCATAGGCGGAAAGGTTCATCGAATCGATCCGGTCGCCGATAGTTTGCTGGTCAACCGCGCTAACGTTGCACGCTTCGATGCGGTCCACCCGTGGAAAGTGCGCACGTGCATCGGCGAAGCACCGGGTGATGAGCGGGTCGGTCAATCGGGTGAATTCAGCGGGGGTTCCGCAGTGCACCTCGCCATCGGCCAGCCAGTAGGCTTTGGCAATCGACAGGGGTGTCACCAGGCCGATACCGTAGCGCGTGAGTTCACGCCAGACATGCGCCTGGGTCCAGTGTACGTAAGTGCCGCCCAGCTCCAGCGGGCGGCCGAATGCTTCACCCAGATGGGTGCGTCCGCCGATGCGCTCGCGTGCTTCGAGCAGCACCACCGAGTGGCCTGCGATGCTCAGGTCGCGGGCCGCGGTCACACCGGCAAAACCGGCACCGATCACGGCGACGTCGTACAGATCTGTCATGTGAGTTTCTCTAGGTGGAGAGGAGATGAGGGGCGAGCACCGCTCAGGCGGTGCGCACTTTGCGATTGAGGCGTTCGTCCATGCGGTTGGCCGCGGCAAATGCCCCGTTGACGGCACACCAGCGCAGCGGCTCGGGCAATGTCGATGGCGTTTCGTGGTGCATCAGCATCGTCAGCAGTGGGTTCTCGATGCCTCCAATCCGCTCGGCGAGCATGTGTCCGACTAGACCCTGGGTGCCGAGACCATGACCGGAACATCCTGCGGCGTAGTAGATGTTCCGATTGGCCCCGGTTGTGCCGATGACGGGCAACGTATCGTTGGCAAAACTGATGTAGCCGCTCCAGCAGCTCCTGATGGGGATGCCCTTCAAGGTCGGGAAGCGTTCATGCAAAGCAGCCCTCAGCGCGTGGTAGTGACGGTGCTCAGGCTCACTCGGTGTCTTTGAACCGTAGGCGTAGCGCAGCCGCTTGGTGGTCGACACGAGCGTATTGCGGGCCGTCAGGCGGTGACTTTCCATGGTCCAGTGCGCGGTCGTTATGCCTTCGCGCCCTGGCCAGCCCAGTGCCGCCAATTGCACCGACGAAAGAGGTTCCGTCTCGATTGCGGAGACCCGCAACGGCACCACCTTGTTGGCGAGCAGACCGAGCTGCGGCGTATAGGCGTTGGTGGCGAAGATCAGCAGCGGTGCGCTCGCGCTACCGCGCGGAGTGTTCACCTTGATGACCGGACCTTCGGTGTATGACAGCAGTGGCGTGTTCTCGTGGAGTTTCACGCCCGCCCGAATCGCCGCACGCCGCAGTCCCAGGACGTACTTGCCTGGATTGAGCGTGCCGCCGCGTGGCACGTAGCTACCGAACAGGAACGCTGGAGGGATGCCGCGCGCGCGCATATCGGCCTGATCCAGAAACTCCGAAGCGCAGCCGAGCTCGGCGCCGATCTGCATGTTTTCGCGCAACCGCCTTTCCTGGGAGGGGTCGATGCCTGCACGGATCAACCCCGACTGAAGGTAGTCGCAGTCGATCTCGTACTCTTTGAACTTCGCTTCGGCGAAAGCGACGCCTTCCTCGTAGAATTGGACGACCTGTCTCGCTTTTTCGGTGCCGATCTTCTTGAGGAAGAACTCGTATCCGAGCCCTTGCCCGCCAGCCAGATAGCCCGCGTTGCGACCGCTCGCGCCGAAGCCGGCGAACTCACGTTCGAGGACGACCACGCGGGCGCCTTGCCTGGCCAGCTCCAGGGCTGCGCAAAGCCCGGCCAGCCCAGCGCCAACGATCACCACATCCGCGGTGACGTTGCCCACGAGATCCGGCTGCAGGTCCCTCGGCTTCTCTTCCCATCCGCCGAGGGTTCGATACTTGTCATCGAGTCGGGTCATCATTCTGCCTCTTTTGAATGTTTCAGCGTGTACGCTTTGCCTGGCCACACTGCCCAGGCCACGGTCACGCTGGCGAGCGCGGCCTCAGGCAGCGCAGCGACGTACAGATCGGTCATGAAAGTTTCCCTCTTGAGACAGGCAGGTGGGGGGCCAGTGTTCTGCTTGCTCCAGAGCCCGGCTGCGAACCGTTGATAGCGCCGAGCTCCTGGCCAGTGACCAGGTCGAGTGAACGCTTCGTGGTACGAGGCCCATAGAGGACGACGGGGATGGCGAAGATGATGTAGCAGGCCGCTGCGGTGAGCATCACGCTCTCGATCCCCCCGGCGGAGAAGAGCGTTGCGCCCAGGACACCGGAGGCGGCCCCGCCGAACCGGCCGCCGGACATCACGATCCCGCTGCCCAGGGCACGCAATTGGGTGGGAATGGTTTCTGGGATATAGGTGTAGTAGGCGTTGACGACGAGCCCGGTAATGATGGCAGTAGCCCCGCCTGCGATTATGACCACCGAGCTGTTGGTCGAGAGACCGAGCAGCACGAGCGGTATCGCGCTGAGGATGGAGGTGGCGAGGATGGTTGTCTTGCGCTCGAACCGGTCCAGGAACAGGTAGGTGAGGAACGGTGTGACGCAATAGACCAAGTTCCAGACGAACATGGTCTGGTATGCATCGCCCTCGGAGTATTGGAGGCCATGGATGAGTGCGTAGACACCCCAGTTCGCAAACAGGTAGTAGGCCAGGCTCGAGCCGAAATAGCCCAGGGTGACGACGGCCATGGTGCGCAGCACTGCCTTGTTTCTCAGGAGCTGCGGTAGTGAAGGCTCCTTGATCCTTTCCAGGTTCACTACCTGTGGTTCGCTCAGCGGGCCGTTGCGCAAGGCTCGTGCTTCCAGCTTGCGGACGATCTTCTCGGCGCTGTCGATCTGCCCTCGCGAGATATACCAGCGGACCGATTCCGGCAGGACGAAACGCACAATGGGAGCGATCAGCAGACCGACACTGCCTGCGATGAGCAGGTAGCGCCAGGCATTGGGGCCCCCATGGGGTAGAACAAACATGGCGAGTGCCGCCGCCCCCACTCCGGAGACCACGAACCCCAGTGTCACGATGGACACGAAGCGGCCACGTGACTTGCTCGGAAACATCTCTGCGATGTAGACAAGCAGGACCGATGTGGCCGCTTGTACGCCGATACCCGTAACCACGCGGGAGATCAGCATGATCTCGAAGTTCGGTGCGAACGCTGTCGCCAGTGCTCCCAAGGAGTAGAGGACAGTGGACCAGACGAGGACCGAACGGCGTCCCCACTTGTCCGAGAGCCTTCCTCCCACCAGCGCTCCGATGACCATTCCCACGAAGAAGGCGCTGCTGATGACGCCGATCTGCTCCAGGCTCAGGTTGGTGTGCGTTTTGATGGTCGGTATCGAGTAGGCGAAGATGGCGTTGTCGTAGTACTCCAGCATAAGGTTGGCCGCGAGTAACAGAGCCCAGACATAGTGAGTGGCCATTACCGGCAGGCGGTCCAGGCGCGCCGTCAGGTTCAGCGGGTATTCGGGGGGGACGGATTGCTCCGGGCCGTCAAAGCGATTCATGTTCGTCTCCATCAGCGTTTTGTATTTGTTCTGTTGTCTTCTTGATGAAGCTGCACTGACGCGCGCGGACGTTGAGGCGCCAGCAATGGCGTCAGTGCGTAAAAGCGTTACTCAGCGGCTGCCTCATAGGGCAGCATCAGTCGGTACCGCTGCCGGCCACCGCGACGACGCGGATTTCTATCAGGAACTCGGGGCGGGCGAGCTGGCTGACGCCGATACCTGTCCACGAGGGAAATCGCTCGGGGATGAACTCATCCTTGACCTTGATGAATTCCTGGATGTCGCCCCGGAGATCGGTATGGAAAGTCATCAGCTCGACTATGTCGGCCATGCTGGCGCCCGCAGCTTCGAGGACGCTTTTCACGTTGTCGAACGCCAGCCTGGCCTGGGCCTCCATCCCTTCACCCACGGCCTGCGTGAGCCGATCGACTCCCACCTGGCCGGAGGCCCAGATCAGATCACCGACACGGGTCGCTTGTGAGAAGTGAAGCCGGTCGTAGAGTTCCTGGGTGTGTGGCGGGTTGATCATCTGTCGATTCATGGTCGAGATACTCCTTGCGATGTTCAGTCAGATGATCTGGCGGAAGATGGGCGAGCGGAACGGTTCGCCCTCGTTGAGCTTGGCCATCTCTTCGGAGAAAAGGACGCCGTTGCGTGCGTATTTCGGGTTCGATGTCGGCAGGCAGCGGAACCTGGCGTCGTCACCGAAGAAGCGCAGCACCAGCGTGTGGCGGTCCGGGCAGTCGGCATCGACGGCGGCCCCCCCGTGTAGCGAGTGTGGGTGAAGCAAGACGACATCACCCGGCGTGATCGGCCACGAAAGCACGTCCCAGGCGTTGGGGTCTTCTGCGAGGTCTTTGTCGATGTGCGGCAGGCGGGGCAGAGAGCCGTCACCGTAGAGCGGGTCAGTCGGATCCTCTGCATTGGCGAAGCTGGCCCCGTCGTACTGGATGCCGCGGTGTGAACCACGCACGATCTCCAGGGAGTTCTTCTTGGGGATCTTGTGGAAGGTGATCCAGGCATTGCCCCAGTGCTCCCCGGCCCAGGGCAGGTTCGCGGTGTCCTGGTGCCACGGTCCGCGACCGCTCTTGCCTCCTTCCTTGGCGAACACTTCCTCGGCGAAGTACCAGACATGCTCCGAGCCCCAGAGCTCCTGGAACAGCTTGCCGAACGGGAGCGACATCACCAGGTCATCGTACTTGTCCTTGACGGCCGGGTTGGCGTTGTCGATGTGGGTCTGCAGCTTGGTCCCGTCGAGCGCCTGGAACTTGTACGGCCCCGGGTTGGCGACATTCCACTTGAACGCCTCGTAGCACTGCGCCAGTTCCGTTTGGTCGAGGCAGTTCTCGATGAGGACGGCGCCGTCGTTGCGAAAGGCTTCGCGAATCGATTGATCGATGAGCATGAGGTGTCTCCTTCTATTTATTTGTCGGGGTGGAGCCAGACTCCCAGACATGACCTGGCGAGGTGAATGCCTCCAAGTGGGTATTTGCCATTACCCCCCCGCAGTGCCGGTCTGGGGGGCATCACGCTGGCGCCGGCCGGGGGCCGTCGTTCTTTCCGGCTTCGGAGAGGCGTAGTAGTACGGAAGGAGGATGTTCAGGCCGTCAGTCGGGTGCGCTGTGATGGAGCATCTTTCTGAGCCGTGTCGACGCCCTTGGGCGACGGCGTGCGACAGCCCGTGATAAGCGAGTTGGGGTAGTTGGCCAGGGCGTCCGCGACGCGGTTGCCCGACACGATGGCCGAGCTCAGGCGTGTCGGCGAAGTCGATTCCGTTGGGTCAGAGCAGAAGCCCAAGGGCTTTCGCACGGGCCGTCGCCATCGTCCGACTGCTGACTTTCAGCTTTGAATTGATGTGCTTGGCATGGGTTTTGACGGTGTAAGGGGAGAGCGAGAGGATTTTTGCGATCTCGAAGTTGGAGTAGCCCTTGGCGATCAGGCTGAGTACTGCCAACTCGCGCCGGCTCAGCAGCTCGATCTCCGGCGCTGGGGCCGTCTGCAAGTCTGCGACCGGCCCCGCTTGCAGGCTGGACCCCATGGCTTCCAGATGGGTTCCCATGAGCAGGTTGTGTTGGCCTTGGCTTATGGCCATGGCGGCAGCCGAGGCCAGGAGCCGTTCTGCCTTGTGCAGATCCCCCCTCAGGCGGACAACTTCAGCCAAGGCATGCTGGGCCTGGCAGACGATGATATTGAAAGCATTGCCCTCGGCGCGTTGCAGCAGTTGGTCGAGCAGCGTGTTGGCCTCGCCGAAGGAACCCCGGGAGCACAGCACTTCTGCTTGAAGGAAACCCGCCAGGGCGTAAAGGTCGGGGTAGGCACTGGGCGGTGTGAGGGCATGCTCACCTTCGTACTGCTCACGTACGCGGGAGAGCAATCGGGATGCCGATTCGTAGTGATTGGCCTTCATCCAGATCCTGGCGGTGCACAGGTCGAGGACGCCTCTGTAAATCACTTCGGCAACGTTCCAGGAGTGCATCAGTCGTTGCGCATCCGCTAGTCGCTGTTGTGCAGTTGCGAAGTCGCCATTGTTGGCATCGAGCTGCGCAAGTATCGCCGGGGCGTGGCAAGCCACCGGATTACGGCTTGCACAGGAGAGCAACAGACCTTCTTCCAAGGCCTCGCGAGCCTGCCGCTCTTGTCCCGTCAGGATCAGGAGCCAGCCGCGCCGGATCAACGCCGCACCTTGCAGGAGTGCCGAGTCCGGGCCCTGGACCAATAGTTGATCGAATTGGTCCAGGGCCTGCAGGGCCCGAGGCAGATTGCCGGCCAGTTCCTCGATCAGCACTTCGTCCAGTATCAGCAGGCACTCGAACAGCGTTTCTCCCTTGCGGCGGGAAAGCTCGATACCTTGGTGTTGAAGGCGCTTGGCCGTCACGACGTCACCCATGGTCAGGCTGGCACGCGTCAGGCATGAGAAGCAGAGAATCATCTGCGCCCAGCGCTCATTTCTCGCGAGGCGGTCTAGAGCTCGGCATCCAATTCTCTGCGCCTCCTGCGCGTGCCCCTGATGCAGAGCCAGCTCGGCGCTCAGGGCAAGGTGCAGGTCGAAGTCTTGCTCTGCGATGAGCTGGATGGTGCGCTCGGCCTGTTCCAGGCGTCCCCCTAGCAGCAGGGCCCTGGAAACGACTTCCAGAGCTTGCGGGTTCTGCTCGATCCAGGCGATGCCGAGCTGATCGATACCTTCCAGGAGGTAGTTCAGGTTCTGCCCGATGAGCAGCTCCCGTGTGGCGATCTGGCCCATTGAGACCAGCGCGCGTGAGGCGTCCGGGATGGCCAGCGCGTAGCGGAAGGCTTCGACGTGGGCGCCGGCCAGGTGCAGCCATTGGCTAGCGGCGAGCAAGGGAGGGGCCTGGTCGGGATAGCGCTCTTGCAGAAGTCGCTTGAGCGGTGCGAACAGAGTGAAGTGGTCCGTGGAGCCCGGCAGACGACGCAGGAAAACCTGCTCGCTACGCAGCTTGCGCAAGGCCATGGGATCATCGGCCAGGAATGCGCAGAGCGGGCCGTCGACGAATGGCGCATGGGCGATGACGCGCAGAAGAGAGAGCATCTCCTTCGGCAGGTGCTCCAGGACTTCGCTGTCAAGATAATCCTCTACCAGTGAATTGCGATGCAGCAGGCCGAAGGGCCTGTCGACTCCCGACCGCAGAGACAACAGGTGCAGACTGATGCCTGCTATCCATCCGTCGCTCTGTCGCTGTAGTTCCACTGCGGAGATACGTCGGCTCAGCTTCAGCTGAGAGAGCAGCAGCTTTATCTCGGCTTCGGTCAGCGCCAGTTCCTCTGCACCCAGCAGGGTGAGTTCGTCGGCCAACAGCCACCTGCCGACTCTCCAGGAGGGAAGTCGACGTGTGCAGACCAGCCACTGGAGTGTGGTTGGGCAGTGCTCGAACAGGTGCTCGAGCCATTTGTCCGTGGTTTTCTCCGGGCAGTAGCCATCCAGCACGACGAGGCCCTGTTGTCGGTGCTTCAGTACTTCTTCCACCGATGGCGACAGTTCATCGAGGTCCAGGGCCTCGGCGAACTGGGCACGGAGATTCTCAAGGCCTTTCTCAACACTGTGCAGGTCGAGCCACACCACTGGGCAATGAGGCAGACGTGCAGCGAACTGTCGGGCCAGTTCGCTCTTGCCGAACCCCGCCGGAGCGCAAAGCAGGCGAATGCGTCGACCAGAATCCAGGTTCTCCAATAGGCGAGGGCGCACAAGCAGGCCGGGCGCCTTCGATACTTCATCAGGATGGGTCATGTTTTCTGCTCGCCTGATTCCTGGTTGAGTGGCTGTGAGAGAGTCCTGATGACAGCATTCATACCACCATCCCGGCACGTGCTTCAGGAGAAACGCGCCGAGTGGCAATGCTTCCACTCGTCATTCATCTGGGGTTGCTTGATCCTGAGTTCCGTCCAGGGCGTTCCGCCCCGGACGGATAAAGTCTCAACGGACCCCGCTCTTGCGCAGCGCCGAAGGCGTGAAGTCGCTCATTCTTGCCGTGAACCCATACTCCATGCTGCGATCTTCCTCGTTCTTCATGCCCAGCGCGACATAGCGTCCGGCCAGCAGGTCGTACAGCACTTCGAGCGTGTAGCCCATGTGCTGTTGGTTGAAGTAGTGCTTGGCATGGCCTTCGCCGACACGCCAGAGCTGGCCACGACCGTCGTAGTGCTCGGACAAGGCAATTTGCCAGCTATCCTCGTCCACGTAGAACACGCGCTTGGCGTAGATGTTGCGCTGTCCTTCGCGCAGGGTGGCCTCGACCACCCAGACCCGGTGCAGCTCATAACGGGTCAAGTCCTGGTTGATGTGCCCAGGCTTGATGACTTCGTCATACCTGAGCGCAGGCGAGTCCAGCTCGTAGCTGTTGTAGGGGATGTACATCTCGCGCTTGCCCAGAAGCCTCCAGTCATAGCGATCCATCGCGCCGTTGAACATGTCGTGGTTATCGGTGGTGCGCAGTCCATCGGAGGCGGTGCCTGGCCCGTCGTAAGCGACCTGGGGCGCGCGTCTTACGCGGCGCTGACCGGCGTTGTAGACCCAGGCCAGGCGCGGCTCCTTCACCTGGTCCAGAGTCTCATGGACGAGCAACACGTTGCCGGCCATGCGCGCGGGGGACGTGACCGTTTGCTTGAACAACTGCAGCAGATTGCGCGCGCGCTGCGGGTCGATGCCCTCCGCCAGGGCCGGTTCGACGACCTCTTCCTCGAGGTGAACCATGGTGTACTGGCCGTTTACCTGGGGGGTGGCCTGGGTGATCCAGCGTCGGAAATTGCCACCTAGGTAGCGGGTCTGGTGGTTCCAGATCACCTCCGTACCAGTCCTGGGCTGCGGGAAGGGATAGTGGCCAGTCGTGAAGTTCTCGATGCTTAGACCATCGGCGCCGAGTCGGACGACCTTGGCATTGGTCTCAGCGGCATCGTACATGCGTTGTGGCAGAGCCAGGGTGCGGTGGCTCGGGTAGACCGGCAAGCGGTAGGTTTGCGGATAGCGACGCAGCATTGCCAGTTGGCCTTCGCTAAGGTTCTTGCGGTATTTCTCGGCGCTTTCCGCAGTGATGACGAACAGTGGCTTTTCCCCGGTGAACGGGTTTGCCTGGAAGCCCCTGTCATTGATACTCGCCGCATCGGTCGGCAATCCGCCGGTCCAGGCCGGGATAGTGCCCTCCTGATTGCCGATCTTTTCAGCCCCCAGAGGCGTGAGGCCGATAAGGTCGGCAGCGCCTGCAGAGGCGGTCGACAGGGCTATGGCCAGGACGTACGCGGGCGACCAAAAGTGCTTTTTCATGGCGTTATCCTTGAATTAGAAGCTGGCGCTGAAACTGACAGCGACGTAGTCACGATCGGTGTTGGGGTTGTATCGCCCGTCGAAGAAATCGACGTAGGAGAGCGAAGCGCCATAACGGTTCAGGTAGTTGGCGTTAAGCGCCAGGTACGCCGACTTGGAACCCTCATTGAAGTTGGGGCCGTAACCGTCGACATCATGGGACCAGGCAATCTCGGGAATGAGGTTGATGCCGGCGAAGACGTTGCTGTACTCAAGGCTGGCGGCCAGGCGATAGCCCCATGAGCTGCTGCTGAAGTAACCGTGCCCGTTGCAGAAGCGCGGATTGTCGGGGTTGAGCACGGTCTCGCACACGCCAGGCGTTGCGACCTCACCGTAGCCATAGATAGAGTCGCGGCCGAAGCGCAGCTCACCCGGACCACTCTTCAGGCCGTTGATTCGGTTGTAGGCCACCTCGCCCGCGAGAGCGAGGCGTTGCGCACCTGCGACCTGCTCGATCAAGTGGACAGCACCGAGTTGGAATTGAGTGACCGGCATGCGCTTGTAGCCGGCCAGGTCGGCGCCGGGGGTGAGGGGGCCGTCCTGTATCACCTCCGGGCTCGTTGGGCCGAGAATCGAGTCCAGACCGAGGGCTGCGAAGGTCAGGTCGGTGCTATTGAGCGCCAGAGGCATGTTCGGCCGATAACTGATCTCGCCGGTAACCGCAGTGGCGCCCAGGGTGGTCTGGAAGCTCAGACCATACAGGCGCATATCTTCGGGGTACTCGATGAAGTAACCGGTGTTGGGCGTGTTACCTATCAGGTTGGGATCGAAGGCCGGGTCGGACGGGTCCAGTACCGCGCTGTTGACCAGGCTGTATACCGGCAATCTGCTGTGCAGATTCATGGCATAGATGCCGATCTCGCTGTCGTTCAGCTGCGGGACGAACCAACGCAGGGCCACCCCGTACTGGCCGGTGTCACTGGCGTCGCGGTCTTTAAGGCGTGGCAGGAATATGGCGTTAGCGGGATCGAAATCGCTGCCGAAGATCAGGTTCCTATCGTTGCAACCATCGGCGGCGACGTCAGTACTGGAGTAAAAGGTGCCGCAGTTGTCGATGACCGTCTTGGCCCACTCCAGCTGGTAGAAAGCCTCCATAGATAAGCTGTCGCTCAGGTCCTGGGCAACATAGAACATGTTGACAGGGATCAGCCCTTCCTTGATCTCCGCACCTGGGCGGCGGAAGGCCGCGACGTCGACAGGGTTGATCTGATTGACGCCACGAATGAACAGGTTCTCCCCCCAGCTGACCACCTGCTTGCCAAGGCGCACCGTGCCAGCCAGGTCATTGATCTCGTAGCCGGTATAGACGAAGGCGTCGAGGAACTCTGCACCGGAAGCCTTGGCGCTGCGTGCACGGCCGTGGTCGTCAATGTCGTAGAGGTGCTGGTGGCCATCCTTCAGTTCGAAGTCGTACCAGTACTTGCCGCGGACGAAAAGGCCGGAATCACCGTACTTCAGTTCGAGGTCGTGGACGCCCTTGAAGATGCTGGAGATCACCTCGTGCTTCTTGAAGTTCAGTCGGCCATCATCGGCCGTGGTCGTCGATGACGTGCCGCCGTTGGCAACGCCAATGAAGTCCTTATCCGAATCGCGCGTCGCCCAACTGGTGCCGACGGACAGCGAACTGTCGAAACTCCCCTGAATCTCCCCGATGTCGAAGTTCACGGCCTGGGCCTGGGAGGCCAGGAACAGTGTAACGAGGGGCAGCAGTACGGGTTGCCGCCAGCTATTTGTTGTTCTTGTCGTCATAGCGTTTCCTGTGAAGTGGTGCCGTTTGGCGGCATCAGACTCACAGACAGGGCTCGACGAGGTGAATGCCTCTTAATGGGTATTCGCCAATACCCCCAGTGTCGCGTCATACCGCTGATGCGGCGCCCCGGCCTTACACTTCGCGCTCGCTCATAGGGTGCGCTGCGTGCACCAAGCCATGCCGATGGACGCTCAGTGCAATTTTGGAGGAGGTACGGCGGTGGTGGTGAGCGTCCTTGCCCACCTTGGCTGGCAGCGGATTACCTGGCGGTCGATTTCGGCGCCAGGCTGGAGAGGTAGTGGACCGTGGCCTTGAGTTCGTCTTCCGAGAGCAAGCCGGCCATGGCGTTCATGGCCTGGGTAGGGTCTTGGCGCTGCCCCTGCTTGAAGGCCTGCAACTGGTCGAGAAGATAGCCTTCGCCCTGTCCGGCGATGCGTGGGCCGAGGGGACCACCGGAGAGGTTTTCTCCGTGGCAGGCAATGCATCCTCTGGCGGCGACAACGGCTTTCCCATGTTTCGCCAGTGCTGCATCCTGGCCCGGTGCCTCCGTGGTTTCCGGCGTCTGCCTGGAGAAGTAGTCCGCCAGGGACTTGATCTGGGCATCGGTCAGGCTCGCGGCCAGCGGCCCCATCTGCGCGCTGTGGCGGCGACCCTGGGCGAAGGCGTGCAGCTGGGACTCGATATAGGGCGCTGGCTGGCCGGCCAGCGCCGCGTACTGCCCGTCACGGGGCTGTCCCCTGACGCCGTGGCAGAGCGCGCAGGAATCCTGAATCTGCGGCCAGGGCCCTCCGTTGGCCTCGTAGTCGCTGTAGTAGCCATCCAGGGCATCCATGAATCGATAGCCCGTCAGCAACTCCGGACCCAGCAGGGTGGCTGCCGCCGCGAGGCCAGCCGTGATCACCGTGGTGCCGATAAGAAAGGGTCGTTTCATTGCGAAGCTCCCAGGCCCTGGACAAGTGATTGGAGCGCCTGGAGGACGGCCAGGCGTCCGGAGCGAAGGGTTCCGAAGATCGAGAAGCGTTGGGCGCTCCAGGGTTCATGGCCTAGGTTGGTGGCCAGGGCCATCAGCGCCGCCGCCGCGATGGCTACCCCAAGTACGGTGGCACGTTTCATCAGGCGCTCCTCCGTGCCTTGGCAAGCGCTTGCAGGGCTTCCAGTGCCGCCCTGTGTCCCGAGCGCACCGCGCCGTCCATTGAGCTGGCCCAGATGTCGGCGGTTTCGGTACCCGACCAGATCAGGCGACCCACCGCGGGTTTCAGGTAATGGCCCCATTTCGTCAGGAAACCGGGGGGGATGGACGCGACGCAGGTCAGGGTCCAGGGGTCTACCTTGCCCCAGTCGTAGTCGTGGAACTGCTTGGGATGCAGCGCTTCGTCACCCAGGGCCTGGGCGAAGATGCCCGAGAGAATGCTCCCTGCTCGCTTGGCGTCATGGGGCAGTTGGGCGGTTCTGACAAAGGTGGCGAGTACGCCGACGCGTCCGTCTGGCGGTGAGTTGTCGTAGGAGAGAATCACCGGACCATCGGCCTGGGTGATCTGCCCGTTGAGTCCCTTTTCGCGCCAGAACGGCCGGTCGTAGACATGCACGGTCTTGCGCATCGGCGCATGGGACGGCCAGAGGCGTTGCAGTTGTGCGCGGCCCTCGGGCAGCGCGGGTTCGAAGGCGATCTGATTGCACAGCGCCGGGTGCAGCGCGGCGATAACCTGGCGTGCACGGATCAGGCCCAGGTCGGTATGGATCTCGACGATATCGCGATCCCAGCCGACGATCTTGCGCACGGGGCTGGACAGCCGCACCTTTTCGCCTAGGGCCTCCCGCATCCGGGCGCACAGGACCTGGGAGCCACCGACGAAGCGGGTTTCCTGGGCGCCGCCCTTGAAGCCTTCGAGCTTCTCCATGCTGCTGTCGGCGGAGTTGATCAGCGAGAGATAGTGCAGCAGCGACAGGTTGGAGGGCGGCGTTCCCGTGGTGAGGCCGATGGAGGCGTCGAAGCTCAACCGCCCTTCATTGTCGATGCCCTGCTGGTCCAGCCACTGGCCGACCGACAGCTTGTCGATGGCGGCTGCGTCGGTCGCGGTCCAAGGTTCCCTGCTAGGGACTCGCCGCGCCAGTTCATCGAGCTTCATGACGACCGGGGCGTGGCTATTCTGGCCGCTGGATAGGTCCTGCTCATACTTGGCGCCACCCACCAGGTAGACGTTCCTGCCCTGGTAGTAGGTGGGGAAGGTATCGACTTCCAGCTCGCGGGCTAGGTCGAAGATGGCGGTCTGGCCCGGGCCGATCCATTGCCCGCCGGCCTCGGAGATGACGCCGTCGCCCAGGTCGTGGTTGTAGGTGCGCCCGCCCACGCGGTCCCGGGCCTCCAGTACCACGAAGGACTCGCAGCCAGCGCGCTGCAGATCCCGTGCGGCGGTCAGGCCGGCCAACCCTCCACCGATGATCGCCACGTCAAGAACATCGTCCTGTCGCGCTGAAGCGTCCTGAGCCATGGACCGGCCGGCCAAGGCCACTCCGCCCACCAGTGTCGCGCTTCCAATCGCCTGCAGGAGCAGGCGCCGCTGGCGCGCCGACAGCGACAGTTCATTGTTGTCTGAATCCATCTTCGCCTCGGTCAACTCTGTTGTTTTAATTCGAATAACTGACGTTATGTAAATTAACTCACAACGAGTCATGTGCAAAGAGAAGAATGGCAGGGCTGTCGCAAAAGCGTTGGGTGTCGCAGGCGGATAGCCGCCGTGGCGGACACCGGGTCTGCCGCGGCGGAGTTTGGGGGAGGGCGGCGTCAGGGCAGGGTGAAGAGCACCTTCACCTTGTCGTTGACGGCGCTTCTGTCGACATAGCCGATGGCGTTCGATTCCTCGGCGACCAGCGCCACCACTGCGGCGTCATCGGCGGCGCTTCGCAGCGGCTGGCCCTTGCCGGTGAACACCAGGCCGGACCAGTAGGACTTGAGCTGCGACTCGTTCTTGCCGGTCACGCTGCCGTAGAACTTCTCCTTGGTCGGGTTCCAGCCTGCCTGGTCGATGCCTTTGAGGCGCGTGTCCTTGCCGAGGAAGATGTTGGCTACATCCGATTGGCTGGGGGCGGCGCTGGTGCCAGCGTTCACCACCACCACCACTTCGGAGTGAGCCTGGGTGGCTGCCAATAGCAGGGCGATGGCCAGCACGGCCTTTGAAAACGGCTGCATGAGGTCACTCCTTAGAACACGAAGTCGATGCCGACGCTGATGATGTCGCCGTCATAGTTGCGCGGGGGGATGCCGGCCGCACCATTGCTGGCAACGAAGCTGGCGTGATCGAAGGTCTCCTGGGCGCTTTCGACGAAGGTGCCGCGATAGCCATTGCCCCGGGTGTCCACCCGCTTGTACTCGCCCTTGAGGATGAGGGTCGGCGCCAGGTTGTAGTTCAGGCCATAGGTCCAGGAGCTCTGGCGGCCATTGTCTTCATCCAGTTGTGCATAGGTGACGTGGAGCAGCACGTCACCTATGCGACGACCGCCCATCAGGTAGAACGCGTCGATGCTGCCTTCCTGGTCCGCCTCGCTGTTGTTGCTGGTCCATTCGTTGGAGGTGATCCAGGTCCCATTGTCGTACTGGTAACCGATAGAGGTGAACTTGGCCTTCTGTAGATCCAGTTGCTTGAAGCTGACGCTGGTCGGCACACCGCCCGGTGCCATTACCAAGGCCGTGATGTCGGCGTCGACATCGGCTTCGGCGTAGCCGGCGCGCAATGCGCCGAAGTCGTTGGTTTCCAGGGTGACGTTGGCGGCGAAGACCTTCTTGTAGTCGATGTCGTAGAGGTCATCCAGGGTGAACAGGTTGCGGTTGACCGCCTGGCCGCCGGCTACCTGGAACGCCAGGGAGCCGATGCCGATGGGCAGGCTGTAGAGGAGGTCGCCGCCTTCGTAGTTGCTCAACTGGACCTGACTGTAGACCTCGTCGGGCAGTCGAACCCAGGGGTGGGTGAAGCCCACGTCGAGGGTTTCCGAGTACATGTACACCGGCAGGCGCAATCGGCCCGCGCGCAAGGTCAGGCCGTCGGTGGCGGCCCAGGAGAGGTAGGCCCACTCCAGGTTCGATTTCCAGGTGTCCTGCTCCGCCTTGGCGGTGGCCTGGACGGTCACGCCCAGGCTGTCGGTCAATCCGTACTGGAACTGGGCGCCTAGCTTGGAAAGCTGGTCCCCGCGCCAGGAGTCAGTGGTCTGGCCGTTGATGCCATAGCTGCGTCCGCTGTCCTCTCCCCCCAGGTAGGTGAGGCCGGCGCTGCCGAAACCATTGAATCGATATTCGCCCTGTTCCAGGGCGATGGCCGGGGCGCTCGCGATGAGGCCGGCCAGACCGAGTGTTCTAATGCCTTGCATGCTGTTACTGCTCATGTGGTTGGGAAAGGTCAGATGCGGAACTGGGCGGTGGCGCAGCGCAGCTGCTCACCGGTATCCACGAGTTGTTCGCCCAGGCGCGCGGTGGCGTCGGCTCCCAGGGTCGTGGCCTGGGTGTCCTGCTGCAGGGCTTCGGTGTCCTGCTGGATCGAGCGGGAGAGTCCGATCTGCTCCTGGGTGAACTGGGCGATGCCCGCGTTCAGCTCATCGATCAGGAGTACGGCGCGGGTGATCGCCTCCAGGGTCCGCGTGGCCTGGTCGGAGCTTTCGATGCTGGCCCTGGCCTTTGCGCCATTCAGCGTCATTGCCTGCAGGACGCCATTGGCGCTGTTCTGCAGGCGCTGGATGATGGCCTGGATCTCCGCGGTGGACGCGGCGGTCTTCTGTGCGAGGTTGCGCACCTCGTCGGCCACCACGGCGAAGCCGCGTCCCTGCTCGCCGGCGCGCGCCGCCTCGATGGCGGCATTGAGTGCGAGGAGGTTGGTCTGTTCGGCGATGCTGCGGATCACCGTCAGCACGGAGCCGACCTGCTGGGTCTCTTCGTCCAGTTTCTGCATCGCCTGCACCGAACCCAGTACGCTGCTGCCGAGGTCGCCGATGCTCGAGGACAGGTTGTCGATGTTCCGTCGCGCCTCGTCCGCCTGGCGGGTGGCGGCGCTGGCCTCTTCGGAGGCTTGCCGCGAGCGCTGCGCCACTTCCTGGATGCTGCCCGCCATGGTGCCGATGTCGCGGTTGATGGAGTCCGTGCGTTCCTGTTGGGAGCGGGCGCTCTCTTCGGCCCCCTGGGTCAGGCGATGCAGCTCCCTGGACATCTGCTCCAGCGGGTCGGCCGTTTCGATGATGGCGCGAATGGTGCCCTGCAGCCGGTCCAGTAGGCCGTTGAACAGGTTGATCATCTCGCCGATTTCATCGTCGGACTGGACGTTCACGTGGCGTGTCAGGTCTCCGTCGCCGCTGGCGATGGCCCTGAGCGACGCGATGACACCTCGCACGTTGGTCATGACCTGGCGAATCACCAACACGGCACCGAGGCTCACCAGCAGCAACAACATGAGGCTGAGCAGATAGCCGACGCGCGTGGTCGTGGCATTGTCCTTCCGGACCTGGGTGAGGCCGGTCTGGAAGTCCGTGTAGACATCATTGCGGAAGCGGTCTCCCGCCTCCCGGGCCTGGCTGAGGTCGCTGGCCATGCGGTTCAGGTTCGGTCGAACCTCGTCGAAGGAGGCATCTACGAGCAACCGTTCGGTTGTCGCAAGCGCGTTTTCGGCGTAGCGCTCTATGGCGTTCGTCCAGTCCCGCAGCTCGTCACTCCTGCCGTTTCGCCCGTCTGTCAACGACTTCAGCTCCGCCAGCCTGGCCTGCACGTCCACCAGCGTGGTGCGGGCCTCTTCGAGGGTTTCCCGTTCGCCGGCGGCGACGGCTCCATTGAGCAGGTCGGGAACGCGAGCGAACTGGAAGATCACCCGATCCGCGCTCTCCAGTGTCGGATAGCTCAGGGTCTCCAATTCCAGCAGGCGGTTGTCGTTGTCGTTCAGCTGCACGGCGGTGTAACCCACGAACAGCAGCAGGCCCAGCAGGGCGACGGTTGGCGGAAGAGAGAGTTTCAGAGTCAGTGGCATGGAGTTGAACATGGGTCTGTCGCTCTTGGTGGAACCTGTGTGAGTCGTGAAAGAACGCCCGGCGCGCCTGGCCGCGGGCGCAGCGGGCCTTGCCGGTTGCCGGTCGTGGAGGCTCCACGGTCGGTACCGGCCCGCTGGCGGGGTGGCAATCTGGGGGCGTGCCGCGCTCTGCGACGCGGCAGTCCGGCGGCGTTTCCGGTGGTCTACATCCGGTCTCGCCCATCCAGCTGTGACCATGCCGTATCGACTGCGCGCTTCTGTGAGTCGCTCAGTCGTTCCAGGAAGAACAGGCGTCGGCGTTCCTCCTGGCTCGGCAGGGCGATGTCCGGCAGTAGTCTCCGGTTTCGCTCGCGGGTCAGGTCGAGGCTGGGCGTGAAGTGCGTAGCCCTGGCGTTGCGTGCGGCGTTGCGCGGGTCCAGCAGGTGGTTGATGAAACGATAGGCCGCGGCCTTGTTGGGGGCATCGCGCGGAATGGCCAGGCTGTCGATGAACATCAATCCGCCTTCCTGGGGAATCAGGAAACGGAGTTCGCCATTCTGGTTGGCCAGGGAGGCGATACCGTTCCAGGTGACAGTTGCGCAGATACGGCCCTGGGCCAACTGTTCCACCAGGTCGGCGAAGCCGGACGGGCCCAGGGGAATACCCAGGTCATGGAGTTCTCGCGTGGCCTTCTCGATGCCCCGCGCACTCTGGCTACGCAGGTTCTTGCCCCGGTAGTTGAGGAAGACCGAGAGCATCTGTTCCGGCTCGTTGTGCAGGACGGCGCCGCAGGATTTCAAGCTGTTGGCGTTGGCGGGGTCGAACAGCAGGCCCCAGCTGTTCGTCACCGGTCCCTGCAATGCCCGGGCAGCGGCCTTTTGATGGACGACCAGTCCGGCGATACCCCACATGTAGGGCACGACGAAGCGTTCCGCGCGGTTCTTCGACGACAGCCTGGCCAGCAGTTCACCGCTCACTTCGGCTCGATTCGGCAACAGCTGCAGGTCCAGTTCGAGCAGTTGCTTCGCCTTGATCATGCGTTCGAGCTGGAAGTCGGTGGGGACTATCACGTCGTAACGCTGCCCCGCTGCCAGGTCAGCCTCCAGCTCGGCGGCGGTGGTGAACTGGCTGTAATCGACCCGGATGCCGGTATCCCGCTCGAAGTCGTCAATCACTTCGGGGTCTATGTACTCGGCCCAGTTGTGCACTCTGACGACGTCGCCCGCTGTCACCTGGACCGCGGTGAAAGCCATCCAGAAGCCTGCCAGCAGGCTCGTTCGCAAACGCTTTCCGCGTTTGCCTTGAGACGATGGAGTTACCTTTCTGGACAGCGACAGCGCCATGTTTAACAGGTCCATCCTAGCCCTCACCACTTGGTTGCGGTTTAATTATTATTTCATGTGTTACGCAAAATACAGGAGTTTCGGAATCGTGCAAGGGAAAAAGCGTCAGATACGCGCAGCCGGCACCAGGCGCGGGGCGTGGCGTGGCGTGGCGTGGCGTGGCGTGGCGCGTATTCAGGAGGAGTGAGGGGTTAAGTCAAGGAAGGCTTGGGAGGGAAGGGCGACGGGCCCTGCGACGGGCCCGGGAGCGAATGGATTACTGCGCGGATGCCTTGCCTCTGGACGGGCGCTTGGTGGGGGCGGGCGGTGAAATCAGGATGATCAATGCATCGAGCAGGGCCTGGCCGCGTTGCGCGCTGAAGCGTTCAGGCTCGATTGGCAACATCATCAGCCAACCGTCGCTGATGGCGCTGACCTGGTCGGCCAGCAGATCGGCCGCGATATCGTCGCGAATCTTGCCCTTGGCCTGGCCTTCTTCCAGCACTGCGGTGAATACCTGGCGGAAGCGTGCGTAACGCTGCTTGATGACGACGGCGAAGGCGGGTTCGTGACGGGCGTGGGTCAGCAGTTGCAACCAGGCCAGCCAATTGTCCGGTTCGTCGGACGTGGTCCAGTCGAGCCATTGCCGGATGAGCGCCCTGATATCAACCTGCTCGCGGTTGGTTTCCAGCAAGGCATCCACCCTGTCGAATAGGTTCTGCGCCACGGCGCTGACCATCTCTTCCTTGTTGGCGAAGTAGTAGGTCACGGCGCCCGTAGTGCAGCCGGCGTGCTGCGCCACCTTGCGCATCGAGGCCCCGGCGTAGCCCTCCTGCGCAATTACCGCGATCGCGGCTGCCAGCAGCTCGGCGCGCTTGGCGTTATGGTCGCCGACAGGCCTGCCCCGACGTGCGACGGGTTCGGACTCGCTGTCACTCGTGCGCTGGGTTTCGGTTCGAGGGCGGGTTTTGGCGTCGGACATGGGGGCTCTGGAAGATTGTCAGGTCAGTTTGAAGTATTGCTGCCCGGCTGCAACGGCGGGTGAGCGCGGCCCAGCATAGGGAAATAATTGGAATAAAGCACTCCAGGAGCGCCGGGGTAGCCGCATGACGCGCGGAACCACCCCGACGATGCTTGCCTTAGTCGTCGGCGCGGAAGATCACCGGCTTGATGTCGGTGAACTTGGCGATATCACCGAGCACTTCCAGCGTCTTCGGCGAGATAAGGGCGGCATCGATGGCCGGCTGGTCTGCGAAGCGCAGGATCGCCAGCGCGGCCAGGGGCTGCGAGCCCGAGGCCGGGAAAAGCACTTCCGCCGATTGCAGGCCGAACTCGCCCCACGCGGCTTGTGCAAGGGGCAGGTGGGTGGTCACGTAGTAGTTGCGGTCGAAACGGGATTCGGCGGTCAAGGGGTAGCTGACGGTCAGGGTTGCCATGAAAAGTCCTTGTGCGGGTTGTTGGTAGTGTTGCTGTGGGATGTTCAGTCGCTTGCGCAACCGGCCACGGCCACCGCGCGGATCTCCAGGCGCAGCCCGGGCAGGGCCAGTTGCGAGATGCCCACTGCGGTCCAGGAGGGGTAACGATCGGGGAAGTACTGGTCCTTGACCTGCGCGAAGGCCTGCATATCACCCTGCAACTCGGTGTGGAAGGTCATCAACTCAACCACATCGGCCAGGGTGGCACCTGCCGCTTCAAGCACATTCTTCAAGCCTTGGAAGGCAAGATGCGCCTGCTCTTCGACATCCTTGCCCGGCGTCATGGTGGCGTCGATTCCGACCTGGCCAGACACCCAGATCATGTCGCCCACGCGGGTGGCCTGGGAAAAGTGGAAGTTGTCGTAGAACACCTGGGTGGGTGGCGGATTGATGGACTGTCGCTTCAGGTACTGGGCATTCATTCGCGGCGCTCCTGTCAGACGAGTTGGCGGAAGGTCGGGTGGCGGAAGGCGTCGCCGGCGTTCAGGGTCGACAGCTGCTCGGTGAACAGGACGCCTTGTCTCGGGTAGCCCGAATCGCTGTTCTCCGGTAGCGGGTGGAAGGTGGCGTCGTCGCCGAAGAAGCGGAAAACGAAGGTATGACGATCCGGGAAGTCGGTGTCGACCGGCGCACCACCGTGGAGCGAGCCGGGGTGCAGCAGCACAACGTCTCCGGGCTCGGTGGCCCAGGACAGAATTTCGTAGGCGTCAGGGTTTAGTCGGCGCTCGGCTTCGACATCCGGAAGGCGGGGCAGGGTGCTGCCGCCATGCAGGGGCTGGGTCGGATCGTTGGGGTCTATGAACGTGGTGCCGTCGTAGCGTGGGCCGCGATGAGAGCCGCGAACGATCTCCAGTGCATTTTTCCGGGGAACGGACTCGAAGCTGATCCAGGCATTACCCCAGTGGTTGCCGGCCCAGGGCAGGTAGGAGGTGTCCTGGTGCCAGAGGGTCCGGGAGCCATGCCCTCCGGCTTTGAGGAACACCTCTTCGGCGAAGTACCAGACATTTTTCGAGCCCCAGAGATCAGCGAACAGCTGGCCGAACGGAAGGGAAGCCACAAGTTCTTCCAGTCGTTCCTTGGCAAGCGGGTTGGCATTGTCGACATGGGATTGCTGCTCGGTTCCATTGAACATCCGGGTCGCGTGAGGACCGTGGTTCTCCAAGGCCCAGTCAAACGCCGCCCGGCAACGGGTCAGTTGCTCCTGGTTCAGCAGGCCCTTGATCAGAACCGCCCCGTCTGCCTGAAACGCCGTGCGTAGCGCGTCGTTCATGGTGCTGTCTCCTCTGAGGTTTTCTCTCGGATGGAGGGGAGACTAGCAGCGTGAAATATTTAACGCAACGCCTGTTATGTTAAAAATCGAGACCGAATCGATCGATCCCTTGAGTGGCTAGCTGGATGTTTAGTTAGCATTGGAATCTTGCCAGCTCTTGCGGGCGCGTAGAAACACGATGATGTCCGATTAGCCCAGACGAGAGGCAATGCTCTCTCGGTTCAGGCCCTGTAGCTCGTAGTACGGCTCGAGCTCTATGCGTACAGCGGTCAGTATCTGGCGGTAACTGAGCGCTTCCGTCTGGAGGCGCCGACGCAGGGTGCGAGAAGTGACGTGTAAGGCGTCGGCAGCGCTTTCTAAACTGGGCACGATCGCATGTTCCAACTTCGAAACGGATGCGCTTAGCCACGTCTGCGGCCAAGCCGCTGAATTGGTGCAGACGGGCCATTCGCCGCTCCAGTTCACTGACGATCATCTCTGCCCGTACCGGATGGTGGCCACGCACTGGTACCTCGAGGATGCTCGCTTCGAATGCCAGGCGTGTTTGATGGCAGTTGCACATGCACACCAAACCATCCCACGTACTCCTCATGGTTCGGCGGACGTGGATAGTCGAACTCTGCGTACAGCGGTGTCACGGGATGCAGACAGTCCTCGCGTAGCTGGGTCATGATCACCACGAGTGTGTGTTCGCTGTAGTACTGGCGCAGTCGCTCCGAGTCTTCCACCCTGACCTCCAAAATCAACTGACCGTTCTCCGTTCAGCGTGGGTATTCACTACTACCCCCGCCTTCATTTTGGTGGAGGTGATCCAAAGGAATTCTGCGTCCTTTACCAACTCGGGAAGCCATCACCAGACACCCAGCAAGGAGAGCAGAAAAGGAAATTCGCCTGCGGACAATTCAATTTCAAAAGTTTAGAAACCAAAGATCCGGAATTCCCTTAATGCTGGAGAATTTTCCGTCATTCCCGAAGCTGAAGCCTGCGCCACATGTCGGCACGGGATCACAATTGGGGTGGCGCAAAGGGCGCGAAGCCACTATTAAAAATCAAAGAGTTACAGCGCAAATGTCCTAATTTTTGCCTTATCTCGGCACGCCCCCAATAATGCCCTCCCTAGGTTAGAGTTGCTCGCGAGCTACGTGGTCTCCGTATTGGCAGGTAGCAACTACGGGCTCGAGGACGCAACCTATTTGCGTCCTCGACGTCGTGGCTCTGGCAATCACTCCTTAAGTCGCAACCCCTTGATAGAGAGCGCTCGACGTTGATCGGAACAAGCGGAGTAGGGCGTTAAGGGTTGGAGGCGAAGGTCCGCCTATATCGATCGACGAGTCAGCGAGGGGCACTCGAAGCTTGAGGCCATCCGCTGCCTCAAGCGCTATATCGCCCGAGAGGTTTATCACGTGATACGGCAACGAAACCGCCAAATTGGACAAGTCCAAATTGCTACTTGACGCTTAGAAGGGCGTCCGTGGCAGCCAGTTCACCAGTGCGGACTACCAGCGCTTTCTGACTCGCAACACGCTGGTTTGTAGCATGAGTGCCGTCGGGCATTGTGGCGATAACGCTGCCTGTGAAGGCTTTTTTGGTCTGCTCAAACGGGAGCGTGTTGCCCATCAAACATATCGAACGCGCGATGAAGCACGGGCCGATCTATTCGACTACATCGAGCGGTTTCATAACCCACGAATGCGTCGTAGAGTCGCCCGGCAAGATTTGAAGTTTTCAGCCCTTTTCAAACCGTCCGTGGAAATGGGGTAGAACCCGACCAAGGGCGGCAACCATAAAGTGCTCAAGGCCTGGAAGGCAGAGTTCGGAGCGAATGTGGTGGCGGGCTGGCAGCAATAACTATTGCCACGACATAAAACGCTCTTTAGGGCAGTCTTTTAGTCGCGAAGTGTTACACCTGTCTTGCTGAGGTCGGTGACGTGCTCTACCCCAGCCAGGCAATTGGCTCGAGGCCTAGGTTCTGTAACCCAAGTGGTGCGTGTAGCCGGTCCGCAATGCTCATGTTATTTGGCTTTGACGGGGCGTCTTTATCCAGCTCGGCGCGGGTTAACGAACCACGAATAATGAATGGATATAACTCTAAAACGGAAGCCGCTCGAGTGGGGACGCTGAATAAGTTTGTTGACCTGGATCGCTATTTTGCCCCACTCAAGAACGACAGTGAGGCGCTCAGTGATTTGGGGCCGCTATGGGGGCGCCGTTACGGAGGCTGGCTCTCCTGGCAGGAGCTGCTTCAACGTCGTCGCGTCGTCCTGTTGGCTGAGGCCCTGAGTGGCAAGACGGCGGAGCTGAAGCATCAGTGCGCACGTATAACTGCTGAAGGGAAACCTGCGTTTTTCGTATCCATTGAAGACTTGGCTGATCGTGGTATCGAGGCGGTTCTAAGCGAGAGCGAACTCCAAGCCCTCCTAAACTGGAAAACCTCCACTAACACTGATGCCTGGTTTTTCTTGGACTCGGTCGATGAGGCCCGCCTGAACGATCGGAAGCTGAATCTAGCCCTGGCCAGGCTCAGAAAAGAACTGGCCGCGGAGAATCTCAATCGCTGCCACTTCGTTGTGACCTGTAGGGCCAGCGACTGGAAGGGGACTTCTGATCGAGATGCATTGGAGCGTGAGCTGCCCTTCAGGTCAGAGCCAACACCTGCGCTGGTACTTGATCGCGACGAAGCTCTCTTTGCGCCTAGGACCAAGAGCACGAAAAGAACGGCGCAACACGTAAGAAACGAAGCCAAGGCAGGCAACGGTGACCTACTTGTAGTGCACCTGGCGCCGTTGAGCAACGAACAGAAAGCCCTCTTGGCCAACACTATGGGGCATGACAGTGCGACGTTTCTGAAGGCTCTGAGCCTTTCAGGCCTCGATGCATTGTCGGAACGCCCGGGAGACCTGATCGATCTCCTGGAGTACTGGGCAACGCACGGTCAATTTGGAACGCTGACAGAGATGATGGCGGAGTCTGTTAGGCGCAAGTTGAAGGAGGAAAACAGCTTCCGCCCCGCAACGGATAATCTCAGTCCTGCCGATGCGCTCCTCGGCGCGGAGCAGCTAGCCGCGGCGCTAGTGCTCTGCAAAACATTCCTGATAAAAACACCAGGCGAAGAGGCCGCCTCCAATCTAGTCAAGGGAGCTATAGATGCTCGTGAGGTGCTGGGTGACTGGAACCAGCACTCTATCAACGCGCTACTGCGGCGTGGCCTCTTCGCTCCAAGCACCTACGGGCGCATAAGATTTCACCACCGCTCTGTGCAGGAATACCTCGCGGCTTGCTGGCTCAAGCGACTGCTCGACAGCAACTGCTCAATAGATGAGATCCGCAAGCTCCTTTTCGCTGAGCCATATGGAGTAGGGACAGCTGTTCCAGCGCTACTTCCAGTCACTGCATGGCTCGCACTCTGGGTGCCAGAGGTGCGCAATACGCTGATTGAGCGAGAACCGGTTGCACTTATTCTCCATGGAGACGCCCGCTCGCTTCCCTTGGAGTCTCGAGAGCGATTGCTGCTTTCCTATGCCAAGCTCGATGCAGAGGGCAAATTGAATGCCTCTCACATCAACGAGCGAGCAGCTTGGATGTTTTCCGAAGGTGCGCTAGCCAAGACAGTGCGTCAGGCATGGGGCATCAACAGCGACGCCCATTTTAGATCGAACCTACTGAAGATCATCGAACAAGGGCAGATGACGGGCTGTGTCAGCCTTGCCAAGGCGGTTGCACTCGACAGCAGTCAGGGGCAAGTCAATCGTCTACTGGCGGCTCGCGCCCTGAAGTCGTGCCAGAGCGCTGATGGCCTCAGAGCCCTCGCCAAGCAGGTTTGCGCTGAACCCGACCAACTGAGCGCGTGGCTGGCACCGCAACTTGTAGAGCTGCTTTACCCGTCCTATCTGAGTACAGCCCAGCTACTTGATGCAATCCGTCGCTCGGAGCCTCCCAAGCCATACTCCTCAGAAGGTTTTGCCCCGCACCTCGCATCGCTGCACGCAGTCGCACCCGCCAGAGGGGCGCAGCAGCAACTGGTGGAAGGCATCGCAAAACTCGTCGCCCATCACGATGATGAAGACATGGATGAGGAACTTTCGCCTACGCGCCAACGTGGGCTGAAGGAGGGTTGCTCGGCATTAGCCCTAGCTGAACTTGAGCAGTGTGGGGGAGGGGAGGTGTCGTCCAGTACGCTCCAACTGCTCATGGCGATTGAACGTTTTCATGGTCTCTCTGATTCAGCGACGCACACCGAGCTGCGCAGGCATATCAACGCCGACCACACACTCAAGCGGCAATTGATGTGGGCGGATGCCGCTACAGACCGCTATGGTAGGCCCCGAGAAGCACCGGTGTCGCTAATCCAACACGTTCTTCTGTTCACCGGATACCAGCTTTGGGAGCTCAACGCTGCGGATCTGGAGTGGCTGATTGATGATGTACAGCACACGAGTTCAGATCACGATCGGATGGTGGCATTTACAGCGTTGATCGGGATCCTCAACGGCCAAGGCAAACTTGACGAGTCTCGCTCACTGTTGGAGCAGATTGCGGGAGATGCCGCGGCTCTCCGTGACTGTCTCGAGTCCGCCTATCAGCGAAAGCCTGATCGATATGATCTCGAAGCTGAGGCTCACCGCAAGCTTGTTCAGGATCGGCATGATGCTGAGCTGGAAGCATTGAGAGCGTTTCGTGACCAGCTAGTGGGCGACCCAGGATTACTCAGCCGTGATGAATCGTTCGATACCTGGGAAGACGGCTTGTGGCGACTACATGATTTGACCGATTGGTTGAAAGCGAGGAGCAATCAGGAGCAGGACCAGTCAAAAAGCGATTGGCAACTGATTGCCGAAGCCTATAGCCCAGACGTGGCCACGCATTACATGGATGGAATGAGGCAGGTCTGGCGCCGAATCAAGCCAGAACGGCCGATCATCACAGGCGACAGAAGCTATTCAACCAAGTACAGCAGCACACTCGCCTTTGATGCAGTCGCGGTGGAGGCATCTGGTGACGGATGGCCATCAGGCTTGAACCATTTGGAGGTTCTTCAGGCCATCAGCCATGCCCTATGCACTCTCAATTTCAGGGCTCCCTGGGTTGAGGCCTTAATTGCTGCCAAACCCGATATCGTGCTGCCCGAAATAACTAAAGCCGTTCGAACAGAGTACAGGTGGAAAGGACGCTTCTACGACATCATTCAACATGCGGCCTACAACGAGACCTCGGCCCTGCCAGCTGTTACCCGTGAGGTCTTCAAACTGGTCTCATCGGCCGAGCCAGCACAGATAGATCTACGCAGGAACTGCATGCTCATCGTGGCCAGGGGGCTCACTTATCTTGATCGCAAGCAAGTCCGACGGCTGGTGCAAAGACGTCTGAAGATTCATCTGCTCAAGTCCGATGAGCGCCCCACTTTTGACTACCTCGGGATACTCGCTCTGCTAGACCCTGAAGACCTTGCACGCCTGGTAGTTGCCGAGCTTAAGCAGCGTAATAGTGAGGGTAATGCGGATTTTGATACGCGTGTTCAACGCTGGTTGGGCACATTGTTTGATCACCGATTTACCGGGGGGCTAGCAGCGTCCGTTCTACCGATTATCTCGGTCGCCTTGCTCGCGGACCTGCTGCGTTTGGCTTATGCACACGCTCCGAGGGGGCGAAGCGGCAGCCGGAATGAGTACACCACTGAGGATGCTGCCGAATCGGCCAGAAATGAACTCCTCGGTGCTCTGCTAGCCCGTCCCGGGCACGAGGCCTTCGCGGCACTGAGCAAGCTTTCCAGAGCGCCGGAATGCGCAGGATCGGAGAAGCGTCTCCAGGAACTGGCCCATTCAAAAGCACAAGCCGATGCAGACATCGTGGCATGGAAAGCGACTGAGGTATTCGAGTTCTCGGAAAAGAAAAAATTACCTGCCAAAAACGGTTTGCAGTTGCTCAATTTGACATTTGGCATGTTGAAGGATCTCGCCCATTTTCACGGTGCTGATGCTTCTAGCAGGAGCACCTTTGTTTTTGCTCGTGAGGAGGAGCATGTCCAAGAATGGCTGGCCGAGCGACTGACAGAACGGAAAGGTGGACGCTTCCATGTGCATAGAGAAGCTCAGGTCGCTGAGAGGAATGAGCCAGACATTGTGATCAGTTCTACAGCCTCGACTGCGGAGCTGGCGATCGAGATTAAGCACGCTAACAAGGGGTGGACGGTACAGCAGCTAGAAAAGGCTATTACGTCGCAACTGGTCGGTGACTATCTGCGTACACCGTCCCGTCGCCACGGGATTTTGGTCGTGACGATGCACCGCCGCCGCCGTTGGAAGCTGGATGGTGAGTGGCTGGAATTTCCGCAGCTGATCAAGCATTTGGAGAGCGTTGCAGCCAATACCGTTTGTAACCGCTATGGAAGTCTTGAGGTCAAAGTTGTCGGTATCGACGCATGCGACCCGCAGCCTAAGCCCAAGCCTAATGTGAAACTTCCTGATGCCACAACGCGCCCGAAGCGCTCGCTGAACAGGTCAGCGAAAAAAGCAAAGTGAGCGCATCCTGACCATGCGTATCATCGCTCGGGAGCGGGCTGATCTGATGGTGCTGGATACAGCACTCGAGCGGATCAAAGACGACTCCTTTGGCTTCTGCGAGGAGACTGGATTATCCATCGGCCTGCAGCGTCTGCTCCTCAACCCGGCAGCATCACTCACGATCGATGCTCAAACTCGCTTGAAGCAACGTCAGATGCATAGCGGACACCGATCCAAGGTGTCCGTTACCGACTCAAGCAGACAATTCCGTGAGAAAGAGAACTCCTGCCGGGCGGATGCTGGCTGCAGGGACGACCGAAGCCACTGCGCAGCTGGAGGCTGACCGTGCAGTGGGATACCAGCTTGGGCTTGCCTACCACGCGTTTGCCAGCGTCCGAAGCCGAAGTCGGGCCACACCAATATCGAACGCTGTACGATTCAATGGCCTTGTGCCACGATTGATGCGTTTTCAAGATAGTATAAGTCAGCAGGAAAGGGCCAGGCTTCTTTAGAATCTGGAATTAGGGCAAGGATAATTACACTAAATGCACCTCCCGGTCCTCACAAAGCAGCCCTCGTTAACTGCACGGCGAATAGTTAGCCACATTAGCACCAAACTCAGTAATGGATAAAACGTGGAACTAAGACTTATTCCTGCAGCCACTATATTCATAGGATCATACTTACCCTTGAGCATGATACTTTTGTCTCAGGACCTCAAGTATGAGATGATGAAATTGGAGTTCTGTTCGGCGCTTCTTAGTCAGCCTGAAAAATGCCTTATTCCTTTTTCAAATCCAGCTCTGTCTATCGGATTTTTTTTCCTTTGCTTTGCCTGCTTCGTGGTAACAGTTGTGACCCTAAGGATAAAAACACCATCGCAGCAAATAATAGTAAAGGAAGCAAAACACATACCTGCCGATCTAATGAACTACGTGCTGCCATATATCGTTTCCTTTATGAGTATTCAGTACTCGGAAACTAGCAAATTCATTGGATTCTTAATATTTCTTGGTTGGTTGTTTTGGCTGTCATACAAGTCCGGACAGATAATACTAAACCCAATCCTCATTGCTCTTGGGTGGAAGCTTTATGAAATAAAATACAGTTTTATCGGCAGCCCAAACGAATTGGTGGGCAAGGCTCTCGGCCGATCCGAATTTAGTCCAAATGCAGCATGTGAAACTGAAACAATTCAGGACATAATCATCAAGAAGGAATAGCGCGTGGCTGAGATTGAGGATCTCCATAATTTCGACATTCAAAACGCCCAGGTTAACCTATGGGTATTTAAAAAATCCACATCAGGTCAGCCTCCCCAGCTTAAATTTAACGCTCACTGGGTAAGCCTAAGTGAAAATGTTATAGCAAAGCTCAAAGAGACGGCAGGGCAATGTCGATTAGACATGACCGAGACCATAGAGTATGGTTTGCTGGCTCAGAACAACGAAGGCAGTGCATTGCGCGTTCCACTTATAGAAACGCATGCGGACAAGATTATTGCAGAGTCGCTGGATCAGACACCCGCAAAACGGGTTGATGAAATGAAGAAAATGCAAAATGCGGCTTTTTACGCGGTAAAAATATCTTCTCCCGCTGGCAATCTCTACTGCGTCAAAAAAACCGACGACAGTTGGAAAACAAAGAAACGCAATGGCGCCATCAATACCCTATTCAGGGCAAATATTTTGGAGATTGATGATTCGCCGACGTTCAACCTTGCAAAAACTTTTGATTTCTTTATTTTGAATGACTCTCTATTTATTTCTAGCAAGAGGCATTTTGAATCCATTCTAAGCCACAAGGCCGCTCATGAGAATGACTTCATTGAGCTTCTTGCGGAACCTGCATTCCAACAGGTCTTCACAGGCGTAGAAGAGGTCAGGACCTATGTTGGGAATAACGCAATCCAACTTCGTCGCGCTTCTGCTATTCGACAAAAACAGAATTATCTTGACCCTGTTTTTATGCAGAACCTGAGGGCGGAGTATGCAAACTTTGGATTGAACATCAACTTTGCTCCCGGCGGCCAAATCACCCCTAGCACTGAGACATGCCCAGACATATTTAAAGCGCTACTTGATCACCGACTAAAATCTCATTTCTCTGGACGTATCTATGATGTCCAGAACACGGAAAGCATAACCCCACCTTGATGTGCGTGGATTTTTTATTGGCCCGAAACGGACTGCCACATGGCACTTATTCGTTTCGGATGATTGCCAGGAAAATCCAGGCCGGTCAGATGGAGTAGGGGGGCTTATGTAACATTGCTAGCAATTTAGGCCCTCATCACTGCATCCAAGCGATCTTGATTATACGGCCTTGAGGGCGGATCGAGAGTGTGGCACGCAACAGTCGACGCGTAGACAGCTATTCGCCATGCTGTCACGGTAACATCGCCGGGTGATAAGCACGATTTGACTATACCTGACAGCAGGAGCGGCTCCGTAGCCGAGGATACAAGGCGTCGGGGCAATAGAGATGGAGCCGTGCGGCTTGACGTTATTGGTGTGCTTCGTCAGTCCTTCGGATCGGCTGGGAGTAGCCTACGTGAACGAATCACTATTCTTTGAGGCTGACCGCGGAAGATTTTTCCGGCCACTGAACTCGTCGCGCCGCGAACTCTTCGCGACCTGCCTTCGGCTGCTCTATGACCGATTGCACGGTCCAGCGGCGGATTATGCGCACAACCTCGGGCGGGACGATTTGACCGAACTGGTGCTGCCTGTGGTCAAGGAGCATTTGGCCAGGCCCGTCGAGGCGGCGGACCAGGATGAGTTTTCTTCCGCCGATGCCAACGACCCCCTCCAGATGACCGGATTGGTCATCCGGGCTCTGTTGAAAGATGGCTGGCTCGAAAAGGGGATCGAGCGAGAAGGCCTTGTAACCAGCTTCAGATTCTCCAGGACGGGCAAGCTGTTCGCTGAAGCCTTCTGGTCGCTGCACCGGCCCAGCCGCAGTCGGCAGCGCAACATGCGGAGCTGTCGCAACGCACTGGAAGCGGCGCTGAGCAGGAACGATGCCCATGATCTGGTGGACGCATACGAATTTGCCGAAAAGGTCATCGAGGACCTGACGGAGGGTATCGACCTCTTCAAGGATCTTGCGCGAAGCTTGATGCGCGAGGCGTCGCTGGTAGTCCGCTGGGACGACTTCGTGGAGTTCTTGCAGCGTTTCCGCCGCGATTACTCCAAGCAGCTAACGGCGGACAGTGCCACGCTGAACCGTCAATCGATCCGGCAGAACCTGGAGAAACTGCGCACCCAAGTCACCGTCGCCCAGCAGCGGCGATTCGAGAGTGACCTTCGGGATATCGCCAGTTGGGCGGTGAGCGAGCACATGGGCGACTCAGTGTTCGACTGGATGCTCGAGCGTATTGAGGAAATGGTGGACGCTGCCTGCGACACGAAACAGCCCATGTTTGTGAAATCCATGGAGGCCTACGTCCGCCGCGTTACCGGATTGGTCCAGCAATCGATGATGCTGCGAACCGGACACAACCGCCACAGCTTTATGGCGGTGATCCAGCGCCTGGCAAATTCACCACAGGATATTCAGGACTCAATCCTGTCCAGCATCGCCGCCGACATGGCGGCAGTCGATATTCGGCTACTCGATCCCTCTGCATTCAAGCTCCGCTCCGCGACCCAGCGGCGCAAATCTCTCACGGTGACCATCAGACCGCGCCCCACCCGGGAGGCCCGATTGGAGGCCGCGATGGTTCGAGCCGAAGCCGAAGCCTTCTCCATTCCCAACGAGGACGTTGCGGCCGTGCTCCGCCAAGAGCTCCGCCTAGTCGGCAGGGGAATACGGCTGTCCTCACTGCCCCGCGAAACCGCACGGCAAGCCATTCACTTGTTCCAGGCGGTCGAGGCAGTGCGGAGCGCGAAAGGCAATGACCTGGTTGCCTCCAAGCTTGAGTTCCGCTTCGACACCGACTTCTACAGCGGCTGCGACTACCTCATCGACTTCAGGGAGTGAAGGAATGAACCTGATTTCCACCGTCAACTCGCAATTGAATTTGCACAACCTGAGCCTCGATCGTTTTCGGCAGATCATTACTCGCCTGCTGGCCCATGGAGTGATCGTCCGCGATGACGATCGGAACGAGCAGTTTCTCTACGACGATGCCCGGAGAGTGGAGCCGCTGCTCCTCGACTATTTCGACATTGCGGGCCTCCGGCTCCACCATGACAGCAACGCCTGCTTCTTTCGGCTCTATGCGCCAGGTGCGCGCGTGGATGGGCTGCCGGATGACGACCTTGATCCTGTGCCCGCGTTGAGGGCGAAGCTATCACCCGACTTTGTCGCCGCGGCACTGGCGCTGCGGTTCATTTATCAGGAGCACCTCAATGCGGGGAGCATCGAGCTGAGTGGCGAAGCGACGATCTCACTCGAGGACCTTGCTGCGACAATGCAGACGCAACTGCGCCGAAGCCTGCCGTCGACAGCAGGGGAGAAAATGGACCTGTTGGGGCAGTTGCGGCGGCACAAGATCCTGCGATTCAACTCCAGCTTCAGCATCACTGACGAGGATGCATTCCTTGCGATCCGGCCGATGATCCTGGGGGTCGTCACGAATGACGCCCTCTTATCGGCATTGGATGCGGATGGGGTGATCGAAGTGCAAGCCACCGCCGAGGAGCAGGACCGTGAAGATTGATCACCTGATTCTTGGCAACTGGGGGCAAATCGAGCCAGGGGACTACCAGCTCGGCGACATGAGCTTGCTGACCGGGGGGAGTGGCGCCGGCAAATCCACCTTCCTGGATGCGCTGCAGATGCTGATGACAGCGGGCTACAAGGGCATCCTTCACTTCAACCCGGCCCAGGGAGAAGTGACTCAGGACCAGCGTCAGAAGACCAAAAGGAACCTCGAGTCTTACGTGGTTGGAGCCGAGTACAGCAAGTTTTCGAGGCCGGACGGCGCCCAGACCTATGTGGGCGCAGTGTTCATGCCGGACAAGGGAGAAGAGGGGGCCAAACCCTTCACCGCGCTTGTCGCCGCCTCGGCACGAGTCGACACCGTTGGGAACAACCGGGTACCCGTGCTGGAGCGGTCCGAGGTGCTGATCATTTTGGATGGCGTCCGTCTCTCCGTGGCAGAGTTGTTCAAGGACGGCTCGCAGCAGGAGTGGGTGGCGGCCGAGGAGGTGGTCCGTATGCTCAAAGGGAAGGGCTACCACCCCATCCATTTCCCAGGCAAACGGGACTACCTCTGTGCTTTGTATGGCCGGTTCCGCGGAAAAAGCGGAGTCACGTGGGAGGACGCCAGAGCGGCTGCGAAGGCCTGGGTAGAATCCATCGCCTACAAGAAAATTGGCTCGGTGAATGACCTGGTCAAAGACGAAATCCTCGCCTTTGACGGTAAAGCTCTCCAGGAAGGCATCGAACGCATCAGCGGTTTGATGAAGCAGGTCACCAACCTGCGGAAGGAGAGCGAACGATTGCAGGCGACGCATGACCGACTCGCCTCGCTGACCGGAAAAATTACCGACACGATCATCGGCCACGAGGCTGTCCTCAAGCATGAGGTAGCTCTCAGGCACTTGAAGGTATTGAGCGTCGACGCTGCACTTGAGTCATACCGCAATCAGGTAAATGTCCAGCGCGCCGCTATTCTGGAGAACGAGACGCAGCTTGCAGGTCTGAACGATCAGAAAATCGAACTCAATCGCCAAGTAAGAGCCCTAAACACCAAACTGATGGGGTTCCAAGTCCATCAGGAAAAGCAGAGCCTGGAGGCACAGGCCAAGCTGGCTACAACATCAGCAGCTCAGTGCGTTTCGACCTTACTGCACGGCCTTGACCAGGCTCGGAATCTATCGGCGGCGGCAGAAAATGTCCTCGGCCGGCACATCCCAGCTGAGATGGTGGGTATGTCCCAGGCCATGGAGGCAGTTACCGCTGCACACCGCAGATTAGAGCGTGTTCAATTGCAGGCCTTGAACCACCAGCTGCTGAAGCTGGCCGCTCAGTCTGACCTCGATACCGGCATGCTCCGGGACGCGGCCACCCAATGCACCAGTATTCAAACCGGTTGGGGCCGGTTGCACTCAGCCCTGGTCGGGACAGATGAACCCAGCCTGCTTCTGCAGTGTTACGCCGCCCAGTCGCCGGTCTCCGATGCTATTCGTCAATTCGGTGACGAGCTGAGAGACAAGGAAAACGCCCGGGCGCGGATGGTGACTGGAGGGGGAAACTACCCCAAATGGGTCAGTTTTGCGCTGGACCGTATGCGGGAGGCACTGCCGAGCGCCAACGTGCAGGTGCTTTGCGACTTGATAGAACCGGCCTCCGACCACTGGCAAGCGGCAATCGAGGGCTACCTGGCTGACGCCCGTTTCAACTTCGTGGTGCCCGCCGAGTTTGAACGGGATGCGATCGACATCGCCCAACGGCTGGGGCTGAAATCCAAGGTCATCCAAGGCAAGTACTGCCAACAGCATGCTGACCCTTCGCGCGTGCCCGCGGAATCGATTATCCACGAGCTGGCCACCGAGCATCGCATAGCCAAGGCCTATCTCATCGAACAATACGGTCGAGTCGTGAAAGTGGCGTCCAGCAAGGAGCTGAGGCATACGCCACGTGGCCTCACCATGGATGGGAAGGGCAGTGGATCCCGGACGATGTTCAGTGCGAAGGATGTGGAGTTGGTCTTTGGCAAGAAAGCCAGAGCAGTGGCTATCGAAAGGTTGTCAGCCGAGATTGCCGAGCTCGAGCAGCAACTCAGCACAGTGCGAGGCCATCAAACTGACCTGCAGGAAATCATCACTGTGGTCCAGCGCCTGCAGAAACCCGCGTTGGAATTCCAATCGCTTCAGGACGCTGCAACGGACCTTGAAAAGGTCCGTCAGGCGTTGGCCAGACTTGACCTCACTGAGATCGTGAGTCTTGAGTACGAGATCGCGAAGCTGAGCACAGATTTGCAGGCGGTCGAAGATACCAGCAATAAACTCGTCGGCGCGGTGGCGGTGTCCATGAGCAGCATCAAGGAGTGGAACGGCACGATTATGGACTTGCCCCTATCAAACCGGACACCGGTACCCCGTTAAGTTGATGCCTCAGCCAAGCGTCTGAACTCCCGAGGTGAGCGGTAGTTCAGTGCGCTGTGCGGATGTTCCTCGTTGTAATGCTCGAAGGCGATGGCCAGGTTGCGCAGGGCCGTCGCTCGATCGGGCTTGGGCATGTGGCGGATATAGTCGCGCTTCATGGTCTTCACGAAGCTCTCCGCCATCCCGTTGCTCTGTGGGCTGCACACCGGTGTTGTCAGAGGTAGCAGGCCGATCTGCCGGGCAAAGACCCGGGTCTGTTCGGCGGTATAGGCCGAGCCGTTATCGCTCAGCCATTGCACCGGCGACGCAGGCAGCTCGCTACCGAAGCGTTGCTCGACGGCTTCCAGCATCACGTCGCGGACATCGTCGCCACTGTAGCCGTGTGGGCTGGCCACCCAACTGATGGCTTCGCGGTCGCAGCAGTCCAGAGCGAAGGTCACGCGCAGTTTGTCACCATCCTCGCAGCGGAACTCGAAGCCATCCGAACACCAGCGGGTGTTGCTTGTATCCACGGCGACACGACCTTCGTGACGCCGCGCCACACCCGGCTGCTTGCGACGGCGTTCCAGCAACAGATCGTGATCACGCATGACGCGGTAAACCCGCTTCACGTTGACCGGTGGCAGGGCCTGTTGCTCATGCTGCCGACGCAACAGACCCCAGATCCGACGATAGCCATAGCTGGGCAGGGCGCCGACTGCCTGCTGGATCTGCTCGACCAAGGTCACATCGTTGAACGCTCGGCGCCGACGAGGCCGCAGCCCTGGAGCGGGTTGTTTGAGTCGAGCCGTCAATTGCGAGCGCGCCACACCGAGACTCTCACTGACCGCCTTCACTGGTCGTCCCCCGGCAACAAGGGTGAGTGCGCAATCCATTTTCGCGAGCGGGCGATCTCCACCGCTTCCTTGAGGATCTCGGCCTCCATGGTCTTCTTGCCCAGCATCCGTTGCAGTTCGCGGATCTGCTTGAGGGCATCGGCCAACTCGGAGGCGGGCACCACCGCTTCACCGGCACTGACCGCCGAGAGGCTGCCGTCCTGGTAGAGCTTGCGCCAGTGGAACAGTTGGTTGGGGTTGATGCCGTTGCGCCGGGCCACCACCGAGACGCTTTGCCCGGGCTCGAGACTCTCGCGCACCATGGCCAGTTTTTCCTCGACGCTCCAGCGGCGACGCCGCTCCTGGCCGAGCACTTCGATGGTTTTGTCTTTGCTGGTAGTCATAAACACAGTCGTTTGCCTATCCCTTATGGTAAGGGGGAAACGGTGTCCTGTGTTTCAAGGGGCTCGTTCA
>NZ_SSOL01000072.1:112500-141082 GCF_029871275.1 Pseudomonas sp. BN414 | reverse complement strand
ACGTCGTCGACGCTGATGCCGCTGGTGTCCTTGAGCGGGCGCAGGTCGAGGATGCACTCGTGGGCCACCAGGCCGTTGCTGCCGGTGTAGAGCACCGGGTAGTGCTCTTCCAGGCGGCGGGCGATGTAGTTGGCGTTGAGGATCGCCATCTGGGTGGCGCGGCGCAGGCCGTCGCCGCCCATCATGCGGATGTACATCCAGGTGATTGGCAGGATGCTGGCGCTGCCGAAGGGCGCCGCGCTGACCGCGCCCTCTTTGCGCGCCATGTGCGCGTGGCCGGGCAGGAAGGGCGCCAGGTGGGCCTTCACGCCGATCGGGCCGACGCCCGGGCCGCCGCCGCCGTGGGGGATGCAGAAGGTCTTGTGCAGGTTCAGGTGCGAGACGTCGCCGCCGAACTGGCCCGGGGCGCAGAGGCCGACCATGGCGTTCATGTTGGCGCCGTCGATGTACACCTGGCCGCCGTTGGCGTGGATGACCTCGCAGATCTCGCGGATGCCTTCCTCGAACACGCCGTGGGTCGACGGGTAGGTGATCATCAGCGCGGCGAGGCGGTCCTTGTGCTCCTCGGCCTTGGCCTTGAGGTCGGCGATGTCGACGTTGCCGCGGGCGTCGCAGGCGGTCACCACCACGCGCATGCCGACCATGCTGGCGGTGGCGGGGTTGGTGCCGTGGGCCGATTGCGGGATCAGGCAGATGTCGCGCTGGTCGTCGCCACGGCTGAGGTGGTAGGCGCGAATCGCCAGCAGGCCGGCGTACTCGCCCTGGGAGCCGGCGTTGGGCTGCAGGGATACGGCGTCATAGCCGGTGGCCTGGCAGAGCATGGCTTCCAGCTCGCTGGTCAGTTCCTGGTAGCCGGCGCTCTGCTCGGCGGGGGCGAAGGGGTGCAGGGCGCCGAACTCGGCCCAGGTCACCGGGATCATTTCGCTCGCGGCGTTCAGCTTCATGGTGCAGGAACCCAGCGGGATCATGCTGCGGTCCAGCGCCAGGTCCTTGTCGGCGAGCTTGCGCAGGTAGCGCATCAGCTCGGTTTCCGAGTGGTAGCGGTTGAACACCGGGTGGCTGAGGATCGCGCTCTGGCGCAGCAGGGCGGCCGGCAGGCGGCTGGCGACCTTGGCGGCCAGCGCGGCGAAGGCCGGCAGGGCCTGGCCGTTGGCGAACAGCGCCCAGAGCTGCTCGACGTCGGCTTGGGTGGTGGTCTCGTCCAGGGACAGGCCGAGGCGGACGGCGTCCACTTCACGCAGGTTGAGGCGCTGGGCGCGGGCCTGGGCGTGCAGCTCGGCGGTCTTGCTGCCGGTGGCCAGGGTCAGGGTGTCGAAGAAGCTTTCCTGCTCGACAGTGAAGCCCAGCTTGGCCAGGCCCTGGGCCAGGATCGCGGTCAGCTGGTGCACGCGGTTGGCGATGCGGGTCAGGCCCTGCGGGCCGTGGTAGACGGCGTACATGCTGGCGATGTTGGCCAGCAGCACCTGCGCGGTGCAGATGTTGCTGGTGGCCTTCTCGCGGCGGATGTGCTGCTCGCGGGTCTGCATGGCCAGGCGCAGGGCCGGCTGGCCGTGGCGGTCGATGGAGACGCCGACCAGGCGGCCGGGCATGTCGCGCTTGAAGCTGTCGCGGGTGGCGAAGTAGGCCGCGTGCGGGCCACCGAAGCCGAGCGGCACGCCGAAGCGCTGAGCGCTGCCGAGGGCGACGTCGGCGCCGAACTCGCCGGGCGGGGTCAGCAGGGTCAGGGCGAGCAGGTCGGCGGCGACGGCGACCAGGGCGCCGGCGGCGTGGAAGCGTGCCACCAGTTCGCGGTAGTCGAAGACATCGCCGTTGGCGGCGGGGTACTGCAGCAGGGCGCCGAAGTAGGCGCTGGCGTCGGTCAGCTCACGCTCGTCGCCGATCACCACCTCGATGCCCAGCGGCTCGGCACGGGTGCGCAGCACGTCGAGGGTCTGCGGGTGGCAGTGCTGCGAGGCGAAGAAGGCGTGGCTGGCCTTGTTCTTCGCCAGGCGCTTGCAGAAGGTCATGGCTTCGGCGGCGGCGGTGCCTTCGTCGAGCAGGGAGGCGTTGGCCACCGGCAGGCCGGAGAGGTCGCTGACCAGGGTCTGGAAGTTCAGCAGGGCTTCCAGGCGACCCTGGGAGATTTCCGGCTGGTAGGGGGTGTAGGCGGTGTACCAGGCCGGGTTTTCCAGCAGGTTGCGCAGGATCGGGCTGGGGGTGTGGCAGGGGTAGTAACCCTGGCCGATGTAGCTCTTGAACAGCTGGTTCTTCGCGGCGATGGCCTTGATCGCGGCGAGGGCTTCGGCCTCGCCCTGGCCGGCCGGCAGGTCGAGCACGCTGGTGCCCTTGATGCTGTCGGGCACCACGCTGGCGATCATCGCGTCCAGGCTGTCGAAGCCCAGCAACTCCAGCATCGCGTTGGCATCGGCGTCGCGTGGGCCGATGTGGCGCGGGACGAACTCGTTGCGTGTATCCAGGGGGAATGGGGCGAGGCTCATGGCGACTTCTCCGGCTCAGGCGTGGTCGGCGAGGAACGCGTCATAGCCGGCCTGGTCCATCAGGCTGGCGACGGCTTCGGGGCTGTTCGGGCGGATACGAAAGAACCAGCCACCGTCCATGGGCGCCTCGTTGACCAGCTCGGGGTTGTCGGCGAGGGCCTGGTTCACTTCGATCACTTCGCCGTCCAGCGGCATGGTGATGTTGCTGGCGGCTTTCACCGACTCCAGCACAGCCACTTCGGCGCCTTGTTCGTAAACACCGTTGTCGGGCAATTGCACGAACACCACATCGCCCAGCGCTTCCTGGGCAAAGCTGGTGATACCGACAGTCACTTCGCCGTTGGCTTCGACGCGCAGCCATTCATGCTCGGGAGTAAAACGCAGAGTGGTCATGGAGCTTCCTCTTGTTATCAGGTTGGGTCCCGAGCGTTTGGCTCGGCTGATGGAACAAGAGCAAGTGGGGTGCCAACTATTTAAAAGTCTTATATATCAATGAATTGAGAGATTTTTTCGTTCCTGGCTGATTGTCTTTGGAGCGATATCGCTCCACTCCGAAAAGTGACTTTCAATCGGCCAGAACGAGGAAAGCCCCGGAAACCGGGGCTTTAGGGAGATTGGAGCGAAATCGCTCCAGTGGAATGGATTCGAACCGGGCCGGGGGCCTTGTAGGGGCGAATTCATTCGCCAAGGGCAGCGCAGCTGCCCCCGCCAACCTCAAGGGCAGGACTGCGTCCTGCTTGTCGAATGAATTCGACCCTACAGTAAAAGCGGCCCCACGCCCGCCCTACCGGGTAATACCGTACTTGCGCAGCCGCTGCCCGATGGCGGTATGGGACGTGTCCAGTCGCGCCGCCAGTTGCCGCGTCGATGGGTAGACGGCATAGAGCTGTTGCAGCAGGTTCTTCTCGAAGCCCTGCACCGCGTCTTCCAGGCTGGTGACTTCCAGGGAGTCGGCCTGCTGCGGGCTCAGGGCGGTGCCGGCGAGTTCGAGGTCGTCGCAATCGATCAGGTCGCCTTCGCTGATGGCGGCGGCGCGGAATATCACGTTCTGCAACTGGCGCACGTTGCCCGACCAGCGATTACCCAACAGCAGCGGATAGGTGTTCGGGGCGAGTTGGCAGAGCGGCCGCTGGATTTGTGCACAGGCTTGCTCGAGGAAGTGTTCGGCGAGCAGGAGGATGTCCTGACCGCGCTCGCGCAGGGGCGGGACGTCCAGGTTGAGCACGTTGAGGCGGTAGAACAGATCCTCACGGAAGCTGCCGGCGCCGACCATGCCTTCCAGGTCCCGGTGGGTGGCGCCGAGCACGCGGACGTTCACATGGACTTCGCGGTCGCCGCCGACCCGGCGGAAGCAGCCATCGCTGAGGAAGCGCAATAGCTTGGCTTGCAGGTAGGGCGACATCTCGCCCACTTCGTCGAGGAACACCGTGCCGCCGTCCGCCATTTCCAGCAGGCCGGGCTTGCCGCCGCGCTGGGCGCCGGTGAATGCGCCCGCCGAGTAACCGAAGAGTTCGCTTTCGGCCAGGCTTTCCGGCAGGGCCGCGCAGTTCAGCGCCAGGAAGGGTGAATCGCGGCGGTCGCTCAAGGCGTGGCAGGCGCGCGCCACCAGTTCCTTGCCGGTGCCGGTCTCACCGCGGATGAGCAGGTGGGCGTCCAGGCCGGCGACCTTGCGCAGGCGTGCCTTGAGTTGCTTCAGCGGCGGGGACTTGCCGAGCAAGGCCTCCATGCCCTCGCCGCCGTCATGGTGCAGCGACGCCAGCCGCTCGCCGATACGGCTGGGCGGGTAGAGGGTCAGCAGGCCCCCGGCCAGGTCGCTCGGTCCGCCGTCCGTGGCACTGCTGATCGGCGTGGCGTCCAGCAGCAGTGATTGCCCCTTGAAGGCCACCTCGCACATGGGCAGGCGAAATCCCCGGTCGATCAGGGTTTGCGCCAGGGCGGGATCATCGAACAGGTTCGACAGCGGCTCCCCAGCGGGCTCTCGGCCATAGAGATTGATCAGCGAAGGGTTGGCCAGCAGCACGTGGCCGCTGTCGTCCACCGCCAGCACCGGGTCGCTGACGAACGCCAGCAAGGCATCCAGTTGCAGCCGGCGGCGCTGGCCGGGAAGGATGTCGACCACGGTCACCGCCTGCACGCCTTGTACGCCATGCAGGGCTTCGCGCAGTTCGTCCAGCACTTCTGGACCGAGGCTGGGGGCGTCGATGTAGACGTTCGGTGGAATCATCTCCACCGCTTCCAGATTGAGGTTGCGGCCGCCGAGCAACGCCAGGACTTCCTGGGTGATGCCGACGCGGTCGATGAAGGTCACGTGGATGCGCATGGAATGTTCGCCTGCGGAGGGCTCAAGCCTTGCCCGTGCTGCCGGAGCACTGGGTCAGGTCTTCGAGGAAGGCATGGAGGATCGGCGGCATCGCCCCGCGACGCGTGATCACGTCAAAGGGCGATTCGAGCTGCGAATCGGAGATGGGCAAACGGCGCATTTCGTCCGTCCGTACCCACTGTTGGGCGACATGCATGGGCAACAGGCCGAGGTAGGCGCCGGAAATGATCAGGATGGCCAGGGCCTCGATGTTGTCCACCGTCGCTGCCGCCTTGTTCACGCCCAGGACGTCGAGATCGTACTGCTGCATGTAGCCGCGCACCACGATACGGCTGGCGCCGATGGCCTTGCCCAGTTCGGCCCCTTCCAGCTTGGTTTCGAATAGGGGGTGGTGGCGTCCGCAATAGAGTCCCAGTGCCTCGCGGTACAGCGGCGAATAGTGGATGCCGGGAATGCGCGCCGGGAAGTGCCCGATGGCCAGGTGCAGGCGATTGTCCAGGACCCGTTCCTCCAACTCCGCGGGTGTCCCGACGTAGACGCTGAGGTGCACGTCGTGCCCACGGGAGACGAAGCGCTGGGTGGCGCGGGGCAGGGGAGAGTCGCGGTCGGTGATGGTGCTGTCGATGATGCCGAGATTGAGCTTGCCGCTGATGCGCTGCTTGAGCACATCGGCGTCCATGCAGAAGGTCTCCACCGCCGAAAGCAGACGCTGGGTCGCCTCATGGATGGCCACGCCCTGTTCGGTCAGGCGGAAGCCGCTGCGGCCGCGTTGGCAGAGCTTCACCCCCAGTCGCGTCTCCAGGTGGTTCATCTGTTCGCTGATGGTGGACTGGCCCGCATTGAGCGCGGCCTGAGCAGCCGAGAAGCCGCCGCATTTGACGATCGTGGCGAAGACCCTGAGGAGTTTCAGGTCGACATCATGCAACTGGATCACGTGGGCCTCCCGCTCTCAATGATTACATCGTGACTGGCGATATGAGCATCTGATGTTTTGCATTTTTACAAAATAAATCTGCGCACATATTCGCTGCAACGGCGAATTCGAAGCCGGTTCGCCGACCACTGAAAACAAAAAAGCGAGGCGCGCGACTATGTCGAAGAATGCATATGAGTCCGGGCGGCTGAACCTGCCTTTCGTAGGTCACTGCACGTTTGCCAAATCCCCGATCTGCACCGATTGGGATGCCATCAACGCGGACGTCGCCGTGCTCGGCGCGCCCAATGACATGGGCACCCAGTGGCGCTCCGGGGCACGCTTCGGACCGCGCAGCATTCGCGAAGCCTCCACGCTGTTCTCCTTTGGCCATTCCGGCGCCTACGACCATGAGGACGACGCCCTCTATCTCACTCAGGACCAGGTGACCATGGTGGATGTCGGCGATGCGGACATCGTCCACACCGACATGGCCTCCAGTAACGACAACATCGAATTCGCCGTACGCAAGATTCTCGAATCCGGTGCCATGCCGGTGGTGCTGGGCGGTGACCACTCGATCCATGCCCCCGTGATCAAGGCCTTCGAGGGTCACGCGCCCATCCATATCGTGCATTTCGATGCTCACCTGGACTTCGTCGACGAGCGCCACGGCGTGCGCTACGGCCACGGCAACCCGCTGCGCCGCGCTTCCGAGCTGGACCACATCGTCGGCATGACCCAGATGGGCATCCGCAACGTGTCCTCCTCCAACCGCGATGACTACGACGCTGCCCGCGCCGCCGGCTCGCAGATCCTGTCGGTGCGCGACGTACGCCGCCTGGGCACCGAAGGTGTCATGGCGAAGATCCCGGAAGGCCTGGACTACTACATCACCATCGATATCGACGGTTTCGACCCGTCCATCGCCCCCGGCACCGGCACCCCCAGCCACGGCGGCTTCCTCTACTACGAAGTGCTGGAAATCATCCAGGCGCTGGCCAAGCGCAGCCAGGGCCGGGTCGTCGGCATGGACCTGGTCGAGGTTGCACCGGCCTATGACCCCACTGGCGCCACCTCGATCCTCGCGGCGCAACTGCTGATGAACAGCATCGGCTTCATCTTCCACGAACGCGCCCGCAACCGCTGACAGGCCCGGAGGAACAGAGAGTGGACATCAAGGTTAAAGACTATCTGCAGCAGTTTGGCGTATCCGAAGCGACCCAGAGTTTCCTCGGCAAGGCGCAGAAAATGTTCGTCAACGGTACCTGGCTGGAATCGGCTGATACCGCCGAGGTGATCGAGCCATCTACCGGCGCTGTGCTCACCCGCATTCCCATGGGCACTGCGCAGGACCTGGACCAGGCGGTGCAAGCTGCCCGCGCGCAGTTCGATGGCGGCGCCTGGAGCCAGCTCAAGCCGCTGGAGCGTGAGCGCCTGCTGCATGGCCTGGCCGACCTGATCGAGGCCAACGCCGATGAACTGGCGGAAATCGAATCCATCGACATGGGCAAGTCGGTCGCCCAGGCACGAGCGGTGGATATACAGGGCACCATCGACACCTTCCGCTACTTCGCCGGCTGGGCCAGCAAGATCCACGGGCGCACCGTAGAGCCGTCGCTGCCCGGCAATTACCTGGCCTATACCCGCAAGGAGCCGGTCGGCGTGGTGGGCGTCATCGTCCCCTGGAACTTCCCGCTGCAGACCATGGCCTGGAAGCTCGGCGCCGCGCTGGCGGTGGGCTGCACCGTGGTAGTGAAGCCGGCTGAGCTGACCTCCCTGTCGGCCCTGCGTTTTGCCGAACTGGTGCAGGAGGCGGGTATCCCCGATGGCGTGGTGAACATCGTCACCGGGCGCGGCAGCGTGATCGGTGCGGCCATGTCCAGCCATCCGGGTATCGACAAGCTCAGCTTCACCGGATCGACCCCGGTGGGTTGTGGCGTGGGCAAGGCGGCCATGGACCAGATGAAGCGCCTGACCCTGGAACTGGGCGGCAAATCGCCGGTGATCGTCTTCGCCGACGCCGATATCAAGGCGGCGGCCCAGGCAGTGGCCAACGGCGTGTTCTTCAACTCCGGCCAGGTCTGCGACGCCGGCACCCGTGCCTATGTCCATCGCAGCGTGTACGCCGAGTTCCTGCGTGAACTGGCGGACTACACCGCAACACTGAAGATCGCCCCCGGACTGGACCCGGACTGCTTCATCAGCCCGATGGTGTCGCGCCAGCAACAGCAGCGCGTGCTGGAGTACATCGAGACTGGCAAGGCGGAAGGTGCGGAGCTGTATTACGGCGGCAAGCCCGTCGAAGGCCCCGGCTTCTACGTCCAGCCGACCGTCTTCGCCAACTGCCGCAATGACATGCGCGTCGTCCAGGAGGAAATCTTCGGTCCAGTGCTGGTGACTGCGCCCTTCGACGACGAAGAAGAAGCGCTGGCCCTGGCCAACGATTCGCTCTTCGGCCTGGCCGCGGCGCTCTATTCCAACGACCTCGGGCGGGTCCACAACCTGATCCCGCGACTGCGCGCCGGCACCGTCTACGTCAATGCCCACAGCACCCTCGATCCCTCCATGCCCTTCGGCGGCTACAAGCAGTCGGGCTACGGCAAGGACCTTGGGTCGGAACAGCTGGATTACCTGCTGGAAACCAAGGCGGTGTGGATCACACTTCCTTAAGTGATTTCAGCTGAGGCGTCGGCAGTCCCCCGCTGCCGCCGCATGACATATCCGCACCCCCTTGCAGGGCAGTTCCTCACGGACTGCCAGGGTGCGGAGCCTGGTGATACTCCATACGAAAACAAGAGCGGAGATACCATGAAATCAGCATCGCAAAGCCTGCCCGCGACCGAGGGACAACGCGGACTGGAAATCGAGGGCCATTCCATCGATTTCATCCAGGAGAACGAGAGAACCGACAAGCTTTCGGCCCAAGGGCCTTTCTGGTTTGTCGGCAACTTCACCTTTTTCACCATGACCATCGGCTTCGTCGGTCCAAGCGTCGGATTGAACGCGTTCTGGACCATGATCGCCGGCACCCTGGGCATCATGTTCGGCACCCTGTTCATGGCATTCCACGGCTCGCAAGGACCCCATCTCGGCCTGCCGCAGATGATCCAGTCCCGCGCCCAGTTCGGCTATCGCGGCGTAGTGCTGGTGCTACTGGCGACGCTGTTCGTCTTCGCCGGTTTCAACATCGTCAACCTGGTGTTGATGATGCAAGGGCTGGAGCACCTGTTTCACTGGGACCCCATGACCGTCGCCCTGATCGTCTCGGTACCCGCCACCGCCCTGGCCATCCTCGGCCATGACTGGATGCACAAGACCTTCAAGTGGTCGCTGTTCCTCTCGCTGCCTCTCTATGGGCTGGTGACGCTGGCAGTACTGCTGGGCTGGGTACCGGCCGCACCGCTGCCGGCTGAGGGGGCTGAAACGGTCAAACTCGGCTTCACCCTGACCGGTTTCGTCGCCCAATTCGCGGCGGCCGCCAGCTACAACATCGCCTACGCGCCTTACGTCTCGGACTACTCTCGTTACCTGCCGAAGAACACGTCGAGCGGCAAGCTGATCGCGGCGGTATTCATCGGGGCCTCGCTCTCGGGCGCCTGGATGATCTCGGTCGGCGGCTGGCTGGCGGAGCACCTGCGTACCACCGATGTCCTCGTCGCGCTCAACAGTGTCGGTGCCAGCTTCGCCCCGCAGTTGGGCACAGCAGTGGTGGCGGTCACCATCCTGGCCTTCCTGCCGGTGATCGCGATGAACATCTACAGCGCCAAGCTGACCACCATCACCGGCGTGGACTCGTTCAGGAAAATCAAGCCCACGGCCCGCGTACGCATCCTGGCGATCATCTTCGTCGTGCTGCTGCAACTGGGCGTGGCGATCAGCATCAATGCCTCCGGTTCGGGCCTGTCGATGCTCAACATGTACCTGGTGGTGATGCTGTACTTCCTCGTGCCCTGGACCGCCGTCAACCTCACCGACTACTTCTTCGTGCGCAAGGGCCGGTATGCCATCCCGCACTTCTTCCTGCCGCACGACAACATCTACGGTCGTTGGGGCAGCCGCGGACTCATCGCCTACCTGATCGGTTTCGTGGTGATGATTCCCTTCTTCACCATTTTCAGCGGCCCCGAGGAAGTCTACGTCGGCCCGCTGGCCCGGATGATCGGCAGCGTGGACATGGCGTGGCTGGTCGGCCTCCTTGTCTCCGGCATCGCCTACTACCTGCTGTGCCTGTCGCTAGACCTGAAGAAGGAGGAAACCCTCATTCGCCAGATCGAGAAAGAGGCCCCTCAATTCACGACGGGTAAAGCCTGGTAACCGCCACGGTCTCGTCCAGTTTCAATGTGAGAAAAATCATGGCTAAGAGATACGACTACATCATCATTGGTGCGGGTTCGGCTGGTTGCGTCCTGGCCAACCGCCTGACCGAGGATGCCGGCACCTCCGTACTGGTCCTGGAATTCGGCGGTAGCGACCGCAGCGTGCTGATCCAGATGCCCAGCGCCTTTTCCATCCCGATGAACACCAAGAAGTACAACTGGCGCTACGAGACGGTGGCCGAGCCGCACCTGGATGGCCGCCGCCTGCATTGCCCGCGTGGCAAGGTGCTAGGCGGTTCGTCCTCGATCAACGGCCTGGTCTATATCCGTGGCCATGCCTATGACTTCGACGAATGGGAAAACCTCGGGGCGAAGAACTGGAGCTACCGGAACTGCCTGCCGTACTTCAAGCGTGCGGAGACCTTCAAGTTCGGCGGCGATGATTACCGGGGTGCCAGCGGCCCGCTGTCCACCAACAACGGCAACAACATGCAGAACCCGCTGTACGGCGCCTGGGTCGAGGCGGGTGCCGAGGCCGGGTATATCAAGACCGAGGACTGCAACGGCTACATGCAGGAAGGCTTCGGCGCCATGCACATGACCGTGAAGGATGGTGTGCGCTGGTCCACCGCCAATGCCTACCTGCGTCCAGCCATGGAGCGTCCCAACCTGACCGTGGTCACCCACGCCATGACTCGCCGCATCCTGCTGGATGGCAAGCAGGCGGTGGGCGTTGAGTACGACCAGGGCGGCCAGACCCACACCGTGCATTGCAACCGCGAGGTGCTGGTGTCCTCGGGCCCGATCGGTTCGCCGCATTTGCTGCAGCGTTCCGGCATCGGCCCGCAGGAAGTGCTGAAGAAGGCTGGCATCGAAGTTCGCCACGATCTGCCGGGCGTCGGCGAAAACCTCCAGGACCACTCGGAAATCTACATCCAGTACGAATGCAAGGAGCCCATCACCCTCAACGGCAAGATGGGGTTGCTGGGCAAGGCGCTGATCGGACTGCGCTGGCTGCTGTTCAAGGATGGCCTGGGCGCCAGCAACCACTTCGAGGCCGGCGGCTTCATTCGCTCCGAGCAAGGGCTGCGGTGGCCGGATATCCAGTTCCACTTCCTGCCGGCGGCGATGCGCTACGACGGTGACAAACCGTTCAAGGGCCATGGCTTCATGATCCTCACCGGCCCCAACAAACCGAAGAGCCGTGGTCACGTCCGCGCGCTGTCGGCGGACCCGTACCAGCACCCGGAAATCCGCTTCAACTACCTGGAAAGCGAGGAGGACCGCGAAGGATTCCGTCGCTGCGTGCGCCTGACCCGCGAGATCATTGGCCAGCCAGCCATGGATCGTTACCGTGGCGTCGAGCTGGCGCCCGGCCCGAACGTGCAGACGGACGAGGAAATCGACGCCTTCGTGCGTGCCAGCATGGAAAGCACCATGCACCCCTGCGGTTCCTGCCGCATGGGTGAGGACGACATGGCCGTGGTGGACTCCGAGCTGCGCGTGCGGGGCATCCAGGGCTTGCGGGTGATCGATTCGTCGGTATTCCCCACCGAGCCCAATGGCAACCTCAATGCGCCGACCATCATGCTCGCCGAACGCGCCTCTGACCTGGTGCGCGGTCGCCGGACGCTGGCGGCCGAGGATGTGCCGGTGGGGCTGGCTGCCAACTGGGAGAGCGCCCAGCGCAGCCACGCGCCGGTGCGTCAGGTGGGTGTCTGAGGGGTAGGGCGAAAGCTGCTCTGTCCATCCCCAAACCTCCGTGCCCGCTGACGCAACCCTCTCCCCCGCCCCTCTCCCGCAGGCGGGAGAGGGGTGACTCGCGCCGGCGCGGCACAGGTCATCCTGAAACTCTCACTGGCCTGAAACCGAGTAGACGAGGCAGGGCAACGACCGTTCGGCGCTCGTCATGAAATTGTCACGGTTCTGTGGCAGAGCGAACGACAGGATTTCATCAGAATCGCGTTCAACTGGGGTTTTGCGTTCTGGATTTCCATCATGCGTGTGCTGATCCTGCTCGCCGCGCTTGTCTGCGGGCTGCCTTCCTTTGCTATCGCCAACGCTCGCTGCGATGTTGCCGTGCCGACGGAGACCGTCGACCTGGGCGAAGTGCGTCTGGCGTACCAGAGCGTGGGGCGTGAGCGGGACCCGGCGTTGCTGCTGATCATGGGGCTGGGCGGGCAACTGATCCACTGGCCGGATGAGGTGGTGCAGCGCCTGTGCGAAAGCGGTTTCCGGGTGATCCGCTTCGATAATCGCGATGTCGGGTTGTCGGCCTGGATCGGCCCCGCGCCCTCGGCGAACCTGGCATACGAAGCGGTGCGCTATCGCCTCGGCTTGCCGGTTTCAGCGCCGTACGGATTGCGCGACATGGCCCGCGATTCCCTGCATCTTCTGGATGCCCTGCACATTCAACAGGCTCACATACTGGGTGCCAGCATGGGCGGGATGATTGCCCAGCACCTGGCCGACCTCGCTCCGCAGCGGGTACTCAGCCTGACTTTGATCATGACCAGCTCCGGCGCCCAGGGCCTGCCGGCGCCCAGCTCCGCGCTGCTGGAACTGCTTGCCCGGCGCGAGGCACCGAGCCGCGAAGTGGCGATCGAGCAACAGGCCGACCTGCTGGGTGCGCTGGGCAGTCCCGATATCAGCGATGATCGCGGGCAGTTGCTGGAGCAAGCCGCCCGCGCTTATGACCGTTCCTTCAATCCCGAAGGCGTGCAGCGGCAGATGCTGGCAATCCTCGCCGAGCCCAGCCGGGTCGACATGCTCAATCGCCTGCAGGTGCCCACGCTGGTGGTACACGGCACGGCCGATCCGCTGCTGCCGGTGATGCACGGCGTGCATGTGGCAGCCCATATCAAGGGGTCGGAACTGAAGCTGATTCCGGGTCTGGCGCACCGCTTCCAGGAGGCCTTCAAGGAGCCGCTGCTGTCGGCGGTGCTACCGCATCTGAAGGCCCATCGCCGCGCCGAGGGGCATGTGGCGCAGCTTTAGCCCTGGTCAGACAGGCTACTGATTTTTTCCATGACCTCCCGAACCTGCGTCGGGCGGCGCAGTCATACGGCAGCCCGAATCACAACGACTCGCCTGCACACCATTCATGCGCCCAATCCATCGATCCCTTCGTCTGCTTCCTTCCTTGCCACTGGCCCTGCTGTCCCTGTTCACCCACGTCGCCCAGGCGGGCGATGAGCGTCAACTGCTGGCAGAGATCAACGACTACCGGACCCACAATCAACGCTGCGGTTGGAGCAACGTCCGTGCGGCGCCAGCCCTGGCGCTGAAATCGAACCTCGCCCTGCCGATCGGGTATTCGGGTGAGCTGCGCCGGGGGCTCCGCGATGCGGGCTACCAGGCCGGTGAGGTGCGGAGCATCCGCTTGTCCGGGGCGCGCAATGCCGGCCTGGCCTTCGACATGCTCCGCGATGACTACTGCGAGGACCTGATGGACCCGAAGGTGACTGATGTCGGCATCAGCCGCAGCGGCAACCAGTGGCGCCTGGTACTGGCCCGACCCATGGTCAGCGCCCAGCTTGGGGATACCCGCTCGGCGGGCCAGGCGCTTCTGGCGCAGGTCAACGCGGCGCGGGCCAAGCCGCGTATGTGCGGCGGCAAGCGCTTCGCCGCAGCGCGTCCTCTCGCCTGGAGCTCCGCCCTCGGCAGTGCCGCCCAGCGGCACAGCCGCTCGATGGCCGACCGCGACTATTTCTCCCACAACGATCCCAATGGTGACTCGCCATTCGACCGGGCGCGGGCGGCGGGTTATCGAGGAAAACAAGTCGGGGAGAACATCGCTGCCGGGCAGGGTTCACCCCGTGCGGCCATGGACAGCTGGCTGGCGAGCCCTGGCCATTGCGCCAATCTGATGAATCCCCGTTTCACGCAAGTCGGGGCGGCCTACGCTGCGCAAACGCGCAGCGAGAATGGCATCTACTGGACCATGATGTTCGGCGCACCGTGACGGGGCGGAGCCGCTGCCTCAGTGCAGCGGCTCAATGCCAGGCTACTGGTGGCTTCAGGATTGCTTGTGCCTCGCCGGTGCGAGTCACCCCTCTACCTCTGGGAGAGGGGCCGGGGGTGAGGGTTGCATCAGGCTGATACAGAGGTTCGAAAGGTCTGCGTTAGCGCGTCAATCCCACCACAGCATCGACGGCACTCGTTGGGCTTCGCTTAGCTCAGCCGCAACCTACGCAAGCGCGCCACTCATTTGCGGTTTCCGGAGGATTTGAGGAGGTTGTCGCGCAGGGCCACGACGGCCTGTTGCATGCGCACGAACTCATCCGAGTCCAGGCCCGTTGCACCGTTGAGGGCTGTTTCCGCGCTTTGCTCGCGAAGGTCCCTGCCTGCCTTGGTCAGTCTGACGCGTACCTGGCGCTCGTCCTCGGGATCGCGCTGACGCTGGACCAGGCCCATCCCCTCGAGCTTCTTCAGCATCGGCGTGAGCGTGTTCGATTCCAGGAAGAGCTTTTCACCGAGACTGCCCACGGTCTGATTGTCTTCGTCCCATAGCGCGACGATGGCGATGAACTGCGTATAGGTCAGCCCGAGCTGCTCGAGAATCGGCTTGTAGGCCTTGCCGAAGGCCAGGTTCGCGGAATACACCGCGAAGCACAGGAAGTCTGAGAGCGGGGCCGGTTTAGCCGGGGTCGAGCTGCTGGTGGATTTCATCTGCTTCCTCGTTGGACAAACGCCGGTTCCTCGAATGCCCGGACTATAAATCGCATGCGAGAACATCGGAAGTGCCTGAGTTGAGGGGCTGACCAACTGCATCCGCAAACCGATTCGAGAATGGAGGCACAAGGCGACGGCCGGTATTCCCCGGGAGGAAGTCGGGCTGGGACTCGGACTTGACCGCTGGCCCCCGTGCGTCGTCCTTCAATCCAATGCCAATTTGCAATCACGCATTCACCCTCAAGAATGAATAGGGTCGGCAAAGGGATTTTCCATGACCCCCATCTCCGCGTTCCTCAAGCGCGTCCAGCTGCTTTGGCAGTCGCCTGACCTCGCCCTCGTCGGCCAGCGCCGGGAGCGGCGCATGCGTTTGCTGACGAGTGGGGTCATGGTGTTCATGGGGTTGTTCTGGGGCGGTTACTTCGTTGTGCGGGGCGAGTGGGGCATCGTCCCGATGGATATGGCCCTGATCGTCTGCGGCCTGGGTGTGTTCGCCCTGACCCTGTGCAACCGGGCGCGCGCGGCCAACCTGTTGCTGTTCGGGGTGCTGATCGTCGTCATCCTGATTTCCTCCCTGCTGCTGGACGTGCCGACGGTGGCCGCGCCACGGGCGTCCCACCTGTACTTCCTGCCCCTGGCCCTGGCGGCGCTCATGGCCTTTCGCGACGAGCCCCGATGGCTGCGTTACGGCGTCACCTTGGCGTGCCTGGCGCTGTTCACCTGGCTGGCATCCTCCTCCTGGAGCCCGATCACCGGTTACAGCTTGCCGGACGAGGTGCGGGTGGTCGGTTCCTGGGTCCAGGGCGTGGCGTCCATGGCGATGGTCTTCATGCTGCTGCACATCCTGCAGACCGACGCGGTGGAGCGCTCGGAGCTCGACCGTGACCTGCGCACCGCCCTGCGAGAGGAGCAATTCGTCCTGCATTACCAGCCGCAACTGGACTCCACGGGCCGGGTGGTGGCGGCTGAGGTACTGATCCGCTGGCGCCATCCGCAACGGGGACTGGTGGCGCCGGGCGAATTCATCGACCACGCCGAGAAGACCGGCCTGATGCTGCCCATCGGCCAATGGGTGCTGCGCCAGACCTGCGCGCAGTTGCGCGCGTGGAAGGATGATCCGGCTTTCCGCGAGCTGGCCCTGGCGGTGAATATCAGCCAGAACCAGTTCCGCCAGTCGAGCTTCGTGGCCGAGGTGCTGGCGCTGATCGCGGAACACGGCATCGAGGCGCAGCGCCTGGAGTTGGAGTTGACGGAAACCCTGGTGGTGCAGGATCTGGAAGACCTGACGCAGAAGATGACGGCGCTGGTAGAGCAGGGGGTGCGTTTCTCCCTGGATGACTTCGGCACCGGCTTCTCGTCCCTGAGTCATCTCAAGCGCCTGCCCCTGAGCAAGCTGAAGATCGACCGTTCCTTCATCTGCGACGTGCTGAGCGATGCCAGCAGCGAAACCATCGTGCGCACCGTGATCGCCCTGGGGCGCAGCATGGGGCTGGCGGTGATCGCCGAAGGCGTGGAAACCGACGCGCAGCAGCGGTTCCTCATCGGCAATGGTTGTCGGCAGTTCCAGGGCTACCTGTTCAGCCGACCGCTGCCTCCGGAGGCGTTCGTCGAGTACGCGCGGCGGCGTAATGCGCAGGTTCCTGACCAGGAGCGGGTCGAGGCCCTGTAGGTGTTTCCAGCCGTCGGCCAATGAATTCCGGGCCCTGCCGCCGGGCCTACACTCCTTCTGCCGCCGATGGCCGTCGATCCGTCGTACCTGCTGTCGGCCTTACTCCGAGCAGGAGGACACATCCGATGATCAACGCCTCCACGGCGAGGATGCTCGCCCACTACAAGCAGTGGGTCGATGAACGGCTCTTCGAGGATCTGGCCGGGTTGCCGCCCGGCGAGGTCGGCAAGGAACGCGTGACCCTGTGCAAGAGCATCCTCGGCACCCTGAACCATATCCACGTCATCGATTGCATCTGGCGCGCCCATCTGGAACGCCGGCCGCACCCCTACAAGACCCGCCTGGAAGTGCCCTATCCCGAGTTCGACGACCTTCGCGCCGCACAGGCCGCGATGAATGACTGGTTCGTCTCATGGAGCGCCGCGCAGACCGATGAATCGCTGAACACGCCCGTGGAGTTCGTCTTCTGTTCCGGGGACCCCGGCGTGATGACTGCGGGTGCCATGTTGATGCACGTGGTCAACCATGCGTCCTATCACCGTGGCAGCGTGATCCAGATGTACTTCGAGATTCCCGCGCGCCCGCCGATCACCGATCTCCCGGTATTCCTGCGCGAAACCCATCCCCTCTACGCGGCGGGCTGATCGGGCATCGCCGGCGCGGCCATGTGCTGCACGATCAGTTCGCGCAACCAGCGTTCGGCGGGATCGTTGTCCGTTCCGCTGCTCCAGACCATGGAGAGTTCGGAGGTGAAGATGGGGAAGGGCGGCTCATCGGCGCGCAATCCGCATCCATCGATCAGCGCATCCGCTGCATAGTCCGGAACGGTGGCGAGCATTTCGGTGCCGGCCAGTATCGAGCGCAGCCCGCTGAACTGAGGCACCGCCAGCACCACGCGACGGCTGCGTCCAACCCGCGCCAGGTCGTTGTCGATGTTCCCGGTCAGGTCGCCCGAGAACGACACCAGCGCGTGGGGGCGCGAGCAGTAGTCATCGAGAGTGAGTGCGCCGGGACGGTCGTCGCCGCGCAGGATCTTGCAGCGCAGGTTGCGCAGCCGTTTGCGCTTGGCATTGGCCGGCAGCTCCGTGGTGTAGCTGACGCCGACCGAGATTTCCCCGGAAGCGAGCATCGCGGACATGAGCAGGAAGTTGACCCGACGCACCACCACTATGCTGTCGGGCGCCTCCTCGCGGAGCTGGTGGATCAGGGGAGGGAACAGGCCGAACTCGACGTCGTCCGAGAGGCCGATCCGGAAAGTATTGCGATAGGTGGAGGGGTTGAACTCCTTCGCCCGGCTGACGGCGCTGGATATCGAGTCCAGTGCCGGTTGCAATTCATCGAGTATTTCCAGTGCCCGCTTGGTGGGTTCGAAGACCCGGCCGTTGCGGACCAGCAGCGGGTCGTCGAAGAGATCGCGCAAGCGGGCCAGCGCCGCGCTGACCGCAGGCTGGCCGAGGAAGAGCTTCTCCGATGCGCGAGTCAGGTTCTTCTCGTACATCAGGGTCTCGAAGACCACCAGCAGGTTCAGGTCCACACGGCGCAGATCGTTCCGGTTCATCAGGGGCCTCCCCCTTGTTGAATCTGCCTTGAGTAAAGCTGATCCGTTCGCCAGCGACCGGGCCACGCCGCCAGCGGCTATTTCACCGCCTTGTCCTCGATCAGGTCGGCGTCGAACAGGTGTTCCAGCTCGGTACGGGCTTCGCGGGCGGTCTGGACCACTGCGGCCTCGTCGTCATAGACGTTGTGCTGGGCGGCCAGGACTTCCTCGTCGTGGCGCTGGAAACGGCGAATACGCGCGCTGGCTCGCTCTTCGTCGAGACCCAGGCCAAGCAGGGCCTGGCGGCTCATCTCCAGCGCGGAATGGAAGGTTTCGCGCACGGGCACGGCGCCCAGGTCCAGCAGGCGGTGGACATGCTGCCGGTTGCGCGCGCGGGCGATCACCTTGACGTGCGGGTAGAGGCGCTTGACCAGTTCGGTGATCTTCAGGTTCGTGTCCGGATCATCGGTGGCGATGATGAGATACTCGGCCTTGTCCACCTTGGCCGCACGGAGGATTTCCGCCCGCAACGGGTCGCCGTAGTAGATGGGCATGCGGCCCAGGCTGCGCCCGTATTCGATCATGTCCACTGCGGTGTCCAGGGCAACGAACGGCACCTGCTGGGCGCGCAGCACGCGGGCGATGATCTGACCCATGCGGCCCATGCCGGCGACCACCACGCGGGGGGCGTCACTGTCGATGTGCTGGTACTCGTCCGGCACTTCCACCGCTGCCGGCGCGACATCCAGGCGGCGGAACAAGCCCAGCACCAGCAGCGGCGTCACGGCCATGGACAGGGTGATGCTGAGCACCAGCAGGCCGTGCAGGCGGGCGTCGAGCATGCCCTGCTCGAAAGCCACCTTGAACACCACGAAGGCGAACTCGCCACCTGCAGCCAGGACGATGCCCAGGCGCAATGCATGAGCGCGCTCCAGTCCACCGGCGAAGCGGCCCACCAGATAGAGCAGCGGCAATTTCGCCATCAGCAGCAGGACGGTCAGCACCATGACCGCGAACGGCTCGTTCAGCAGCAGGCTGAGGTCGGCGCTCATGCCCACGCTCATGAAGAACAGGCCCAGCAGCAGGCCCTTGAAAGGCTCGATCTGCGCTTCCAGCTCATGGCGGTATTCGGAGTCCGCCAGCAGCAGGCCGGCGATGAAGGCGCCAAGGGCCATGGAAACGCCTGCCAGCTCCATCAGCCAGGCGGTGCCGACCACCACCAGCAGCGAGGTGGCGGTGGAAACCTCTTTCAGCCCGGCTTTCAGCACGGTGCGGAATATCGGCCGCAGCAGGTAGCGGCCACCGATGATCACCGCACCGATGCTGGCCACTGCCAGCAACACGTCATGCAGGTCGACGCCTTCCGTGTCGAACTCGCCGGCACCGCTGAGCAGCGGCAGCAGGGCGATCAACGGGATGGCCGCGATGTCCTGGAACAGCAGGATGGCGAAGGCCAGGCGGCCGTGGGGGCTGGTCAGTTCCTTGCGCTCGGCGAGTATCTGCAGGCCGAAGGCGGTGGAGGAAAGTGCCAGGCCGAAACCCAGGACGGCTGCGGTATTCAGGCTCTGGGCGAACACCAGCCAGGCTACCAGGCCAATGGCCAGGGCGGTGAGCAGGACCTGGGCGAGGCCGGCGCCGAACACCGAGCGGCGCATCACCCAGAGGCGGCGGGGCGAGAGTTCCAGGCCAATGATGAACAGCAACAGCACCACGCCGAGTTCGGACACGTGGGCGACGCTTTGAGGATCGTTGACCAGGCCCAGCACGGAAGGGCCGATCAACACCCCGGCGAGCAGGTAGCCCAGTACAGCGCCAAGCTGAAGGCGCTTGGCCAGGGGGACGGTGATTACGGCGGCGAACAGGAACACCACCGCTGCCTGCAGCAGGCTGCCGTCATGGGGCATGGGTCACTCCTCAGTCATGCTGCTTGAAGGGGGCGGCATTCTAGAGCAGAGCGGCGAACCGGGGCAGGGAGCCGCGCCAATACGACGCGGCCCCCCGGAGTTTTACTTCGTGAGCGTGGTGTAACTGGTGATCAGGTTGCGGTAGTCGGGAATGTGGTTGGAGAACAGGGTACCTAGGCCTTCGATGTCGTTGCGCCAGTCGCGGTGCAACTCGCAGGCCACGCCGAACCAGGTCATCAGTTGCGCACCGGCAGCTTCCATCCGGCGCCAGGCGGCGTCGCGGGTGACTTCGTTGAAGGTGCCGGACGCGTCGGCAACAACGAATACGTCGAAGCCTTCTTCAAGGGCCGAGAGCGCCGGGAAGGCCACGCAGACTTCGGTTACCACCCCGGCGATGATCAGCTGCTTCTTGCCGGTGGCCTTCACTGCCTTGACGAAGTCCTCGTTGTCCCAGGCGTTGATGTTGCCGGGACGGGCGATGTAGGGCGCATCGGGGAACTGCTCTTTCAGCTCGGGCACCAGCGGGCCGTTGGGGCCGGTCTCGAAGCTGGTGGTGAGGATGGTCGGCAGCTTGAAGTACTTGGCCAGGTCACCCAGGGCCAGCACGTTGTTCTTGAATTTGTCCGGGTCGATATCCCGCACCAGGGAGAGCAGGCCGGTCTGGTGGTCGACCAGTAGCACGGCGGCGTTGTTCTTATCCAGACGCTTGTATTGGAAAGACATGGCATTTTCCTCGCTTGGTTGAGCGTCCGCCCTTGTGGGGCAGGCGCAGGAATTTTTCAGCGTTGCGAATCCAGCACTTCGTTTTCCTTGGCCACCTGCTGGGCTTTTCCGTAGCTCTCGATCAGCAGTTGGTAGTGCGGGAATACATGACTATAGGCCGCGGCCCACTCGGCGGCGTCGGGGCGGTTCCAGGTGCGCTGCACCTCGGAGCAGACGGCGGCGGTATCCATGGGCACCACGCCGGCCTGGACGACGCGCGCCAGGGTGATTTCCTGGGCCATCTTCGAATAGGTACCTGACGCGTCGATGACAGCGAAGACCCGATAGCCGGCGTTTACCGCGCTGATGCTGGGGAAGGCCATGCACACGCTGGTGATGGTGCCGGCGATGATCAGGGTCTTGCGGCCGGTGGCTTCGACCGCCGCGACGAACTCGGGGTTGTCCCAGGCGTTGATCTCGCCCTTGCGTGCCACGTATTGGGCATGGGGCGCGGCCTCGTGGATCTCCGGAATCAACGGACCGTTGGGACCCTGGGGCACGGAGGCCGTGGTGATCACCGGCATCTTCGCGAGGGTGGCGACCTTGGCCAGGGTGATGGCATTGGAGCGCAGCTCGGTCATGGGCATGTCCTTGACCGTCTGGAACAGCCCGCTCTGATGATCGATCAGCAGCATCGCGGCGTCATCGGGGTCGATCCTCGGGATCTGGCCGTTGAAGTTGGCGATCTGGGCAAAGTTGTTCATGGCGTCTTACCTCTTTCTCAGGGTGATGGCCGTCCTGGCCGAAGCGGTTGCCCGCCGGCCCACGAATCCGTCGTGGGGGATTGACCAGACTAGGCAGGCGCCCGGCCCGGCGTGTGACCGTCAGTCGTCCATGTGGCCGAAGTGGCCGCTCTGGAAGTCCTGGATCGCCTCGCGTATCTCGGCTTCGCTGTTCATCACGAAGGGACCGTAGCCGACGATCGGCTCATCGATGGGGGCGCCGGAAAGCAGCAGCACCAGGGCCTGGTCGTTGGCTTCCAGCACCAGTTCGTCGCCGGCGGGTTCGAACAGCGCCAGCTGCCCTTCGCGCACCAGTTCCTCGCCGTTCACCAGCAGGGTGCCGCGCAGTACCACCAGGGCGGTGTTGCGGCCGGGCCGGAGGTTGAGACTGACCGGCTTCTCACGGTTCAGGCGGATGTCCCACACGTCCATCTCCGTGAAGGTGCGTGCCGGACCGCGCTTGCCGGCAAACTCGCCAGCGATCAGGCGCAGGCTGCCGGCAGCGTCCGGCAAGGGCAGATGGGGGATGTCGGCGTCGAGGATGGTCTGATAGCCGGGCTCGGCAAGCTTGTCGCGGGCCGGCAGGTTGACCCAGAGCTGGACCATTTCCAGGGTGCCGCCACTGCGGGTGAAGGCTTCGGAGTGGAACTCCTCATGGAGGATGCCCGAGGCCGCCGTCATCCATTGCACGTCGCCGGGACCGATCAGTCCGCCGGCACCCGTGGAGTCCCGGTGCTCCAGTTCGCCCTGGTAGACGATGGTCACCGTCTCGAAACCCCGGTGCGGATGCTGGCCGACGCCGCGAGGACGTTCGGCAGGGGCGAACTCGGCGGGGCCGGCGTAATCCAGCAGCAGGAACGGGCTGATGTGCTTGCCCAGGCTGTCGTAGGAAAACAGCGTGCGAACCGGGAAGCCGTCGCCCACCCAATGGGGCCTGGGGCTGGTGTAGATACCGCGAATCTTTTTCATGGTGTGCCTCCTGTAGTGCATGGGACACATCTTGAAACTGCAACACCGAGTCCGGTAGTCGGGCTAAATTGGCTTCAGAGTCCTATTTGGAGAACGCTGGTGGAAGACCTCAACGACCTCTACTACTTCGCCCAGGTGGTGGAGCACGGCGGCTTCGCCCCGGCCGGACGGGCGCTGGACATGCCCAAGTCCAAGCTCAGCCGACGCATCGCGAACCTCGAAGAGCGGCTGGGCGTACGGCTGATCCAGCGCTCGACGCGGCATTTCTCGGTCACTGAGATCGGCCAGGAGTATTACCGCCATTGCGTGGCCATGATGGTGGAGGCGGAGGGCGCCGCCGAGGTGATCGAGCGCAATCGTTCCGAACCCCAGGGCGTGGTGCGAATCAGTTGCCCGACGGCGCTGCTGGACTTCTGGGTAGGGCCGATGCTGAGCCGGTTCATGGTGAAGTACCCGCTGGTGCAGCTGCACATCGACAGCACCAACCGCCAGGTGGACCTTATCCAGGAAGCCATCGACATCGCCCTGCGGGTGCGCTTCCCGCCGCTGGAAAGCACCGATCTGGTGATGAAAGTCCTGGCCAATAGCACCCAGAGCCTCGTGGCCAGCCCGCGACTGCTGGAGAACCTGCAACAACCCCTGGTGCCTGCGGACCTGGCGAGCCTACCGAGCCTGCACTGGGGTGCAGCTTTGCGCGAGTACATCTGGCAATTGGATGGCCCCGACGGCGCCAGCGCCGCCGTACGCCATCACCCGCGCCTGGTCACCGATGATCTGTTGGTGCTGCGTCAGGCCGCCGAAGCGGGGGTAGGGGTGGTGCATATTCCGTGGGTGGTGGTGCGCGACGAACTGGCCAGTGGCCGATTGGTACAGATAACGCCTGACTGGGCGCCGAGGACTGGCATCGTGCATGCCGTTTTCCCGTCCCGGCGCGGCCTGTTGCCCTCGGTTCGGACCCTGATCGACTTCCTGGCGGAGGCGTTCAAGGACAGCGGGATGATGTGAGCTGCTTCCAGCCGCAGGCCGCAGATCTGCCCTGCTGAATGGCCGGGGCAACTGCGTTGCCCTTGGCGAATGAATTCGCCCCTACAAGATATCGGTGCCCGCCGTGGGATGGGTGCAGAACTCGGTCCGCTTTTCCTGTGGGGGCGATTTCAATCGCTATGCAGGCCGAAGGGCTGCCCAATGGGATTGCAGGGGGCAACGGTGTTGCCCTTTAGCGAATGAATTCGCCCCCACAAGGTAACGGTGCCCGCCGTGGGATGGGTGCAGGACTCAGTCCGCTTTTCCTGTGGGGGCGATTTCAATCGCTAAGCAGCCCGAAGGGCTGCCCACAAATGGGTCCCACAAACAGGGACCATCAGAAGGCAAAGCAGGAACAGCCCAGCGCCCCCCAGAAACCCTGGAAGTCACTCACCGGCATGCTCGACTGGCGTGCCCGCTCGTGGCTGTGGGCGTGCACGGCGCAGGCGCCGACGCACTGGTGCACCTGGGCAGTGAGTGGCGCGCTGGGCTTCCAGTGGCCGGGTACCTTGGCCACCGGTGACCACTCCGGCAGCACCGGCAGTTGCGGCGGGCCGAGCTTGTCGAACTCGCCGGCGGCGTAGACCACCTTGCCGTCGACGATGGTCAGCACCGATTCAATCCACTTGATCGCTTCCTCCTCGACGCTGAAAAAGTCCGCCGACAGGGCCGCCAGGTCGGCCAACTGGCCCACCTTGATCTGCCCCTTCTTGCCCTGCTCGCTTGAGAACCAGGCACTGCCATGAGTGAACAGCTGCAGCGCGGTGTCGCGACTGAGGCCCTGTGGATAAAGCTCCAGGCCGCCAACAGTCCTGCCGCTGACCAGCCAGTACAGAGAAGTCCAGGGGTTGTAGCTGGATACGCGGGTGGCATCGGTGCCGGCGCCCACCGGCACGCCTTCGGCGATCATGCGCTGGATCGGCGGTGTTTGCTCCGCGGCCTTGGCGCCGTAGCGGTCGACGAAGTATTCGCCCTGAAAGGCCATGCGGTCCTGGATGGCGATGCCGCCACCGAGGGCCCGGACCCGCTCGATGTTCTTCGGGCTGATGGTTTCGGCGTGGTCGAAGAACCACGGCAGGCCATTGAACGGGATGTCGCGATTGACCTTCTCGAACACGTCGAGCATGCGCGAGATGGATTCGTCGTAGGTGGCGTGCAGGCGGAACGGCCAGCGCTGTTCCACCAGGTGACGCACTACCGGCTCCAGCTCCTGCTCCATGCTCGGTGCGAGGTCCGGGCGGGGTTCGAGGAAGTCCTCGAAGTCGGCCGCGGAGAACACCAGCATCTCGCCGGCGCCGTTGTGGCGGAGGAAGTCGGTGCCCTGGCCGGGTTTGACCACCTTGCTCCAGTTCTTGAAGTCGGTGAGCTCTTCCTTGGGTTTCTGGGTGAACAGGTTGTAGGCGATGCGCACGCTCAGCTGACCCTTGTCGGCCAGTTCCTGGATCACCTGGTAGTCGTCCGGGTAGTTCTGGTAGCCGCCGCCGGCGTCGATGGCGCTGGTCAGGCCGAGGCGATTGAGCTCGCGCATGAATTGGCGGGTGGAGTTGACCTGATACTCCAGCGGCAGCTTCGGGCCCTTGGCCAGGGTGGCGTAGAGGATGGTGGCGTTGGGCCGGGCGATGAGCATGCCGGTGGGGTTGCCGTTGCTGTCACGTTGGATTTCGCCGCCGGGCGGATTGGGGGTGTCCTTGGTGTAACCGACCGCCTTCAGCGCGGCGCGGTTGAGCAGCGCGCGGTCATACAGATGAAGGAGGAACACCGGTGTGTCCGGCGCCGCACGGTTGATCTCTTCGAGGGTCGGCATGCGCCTTTCGGCGAACTGGAATTCGTTCCAGCCACCGACCACGCGCACCCATTGCGGCGAGGGCGTGCGCTCGGCCTGGTCTTTCAGCATGCGCAGCGCATCGGCCACGGAAGGCACGCCTTCCCAGCGCAGTTCGAGGTTGTAGTTGAGGCCACCCCGGATCAGGTGCAGGTGCGAGTCGTTGAGGCCGGGGATGACGGTGCGCTGCTTGAGGTCGATGACCTGGGTGGCATCGCCGCGCAGGGCCATGGCTTCGGCGTCATTGCCGACGGCGAGGAAGCGGCCGTCCTTGATGGCCACGGCGCTGGCGTTGGGCTTTTCGCGATCGACCGTGTGCAGGCGGCCGTTGAACAGGATCAGGTCAGCGGACATGGAACCCCCTGAGGTGGCATGGGCGGAGCCGGCGGCGCCGGCGAAGGGCAATGCGGACCAGAGTGCGCCAGCGGCGCCAAGCACGGTGCTGGCGGCGAGGAACTGGCGGCGGCTGTTGTTGGTTGGGTCTTCGCTCATGGAACCCTCCTTGGACTTAGGGTCGGTTCAGCCAACCGGCGAAAAAACGTGTCACCGGCGGCATGAAAAGATAGACAACCAGCAGCACGATGCTGGCGGTAATCACCACGTTGCTCGCCACGTAACCCCCGAGCCAGGGTTGCAGCTTGAACAGCGGCTGCCAGAGCAGTGGTACCAGCAGCGCCAGCGGCAGGATTACCAGGAAAGTAATGCAGGCCTGTTTCCAGCGGGGCGGTTGCGGCACGTCGGCAGGCATCGGGGTGAACCAGAATTCGCGTTCGGGATTGATCTCCACCTGGTCGCCATCGGCCAGCAGATGACTGACTTCCTCCACCAGTTGGCGACGGTCAGTGGAATCCAGCCAGGCCTGGAGCTGGGTCGTGTTGGCGAAGCGCAGGACGCTGGTGAACAGGTGCAGGCCATCCTTGCGATCCCGCACCACATCGATGCCGAGGTGACCGGGGTAACCCTTGGCGATGCCGATGATGCGGCGCAGCCAGCCTTCGTATTCCTGTTCCCGGCCTTCCCTGACCCGATGGCGGATCAGCAGCGTGACGATGTCGTCGTTGGTCATGGCGAGGTGCTTCGTGCAAGGCGTGGAGGAAGGCCGGAGGCGTTGGTCGCCTCCGGCCTTGCGGCTTACTTCACCTGACGCTGGGGCGCCTTGTGTACCAGGGTGTAGGCGTAGTCCACGCCCATGCCGTAGGCGCCGCTGTGTTCGCGCACCAGGTCCATCACCGCGTCGTAGCTTTCGCGCTTCGACCAGTCGCGCTGGTACTCGAGCAGGACCTGCTGCCAGGTCACCGGGATGGCGCCGGCCTGGATCATGCGCTGCACCGCCATGTCATGGGCTTCCTGGGAGGTGCCGCCGGAAGCGTCGGTGACGATGTAGACCTCGTAGCCGGCTTCCATGGCTTCCAGGGCGGGGAAGGTCAGGCAGACCTCGGTCCAGAGTGCCGCCATGATCAGTTTCTTGCGGCCGGTGGCTTTCACGGCGGCGACGAATTTCTCGTCTTCCCAGGAGTTCATCGAGGTGCGTTCGATGGGCTGCTGATCCGGGAACACGCTCAGCAGTTCCGGCCAGATGTATCCGCTGAAACTTTCGGTTTCGACGCTGGTGAGGATGGTCGGGACGTTGAAGATCTTGGCGCTCTTGGCCAGGCCCACGGTGTTGTTCTTCAGTTGCTGGCGGTCGATGGACTGCACGCCGAAGGCCATTTGTGGCTGGTGGTCGATCAGGATCAGGGCGGAGTTGGTCGGGTTCAGCAGTTCGCGGATGGACATGGCATTTCTCCTTGGAGCAGTTGGTTTTTGGTTTTCTTCCTGGCCGGTGCCTCCGCGCTGGAGGCTGTTTGGTTCCGACTTGGGATGAATTTTGTGCTCGCCCATTGAGAGAAACAATTAGGCATAATTGAACTTCATTGATTCTGATTTGGAGACATTGATGGACAGGGTCGAGTGCATGCGCGCCTTTATCGAAACCGTGCGCAGCAATGGCTTTGCTGCGGCGGCACGAGCGCTGGACCTGCCGCGCTCCACCGTGAGCAAGCAGGTCCAGGCGCTGGAAGAGGCTATCGGCGTGCAGTTGCTGGTGCGCACGACGCGCAGCCTGCACCTGACGGAGGCGGGAACGGAGTACTTCGAGTCGGCGCGGGACCTGCTGGCGGCCCTGGACGAGGCCGAGCAGCGTGCGCGGGATGGAGTAGGGGAGTTGCGCGGTGTGCTGCGGGTGAACGCGCCCATGTCCTTCGGCCTGCGCAAGCTGGGGCCGCTGATCTCGCTGTTCCATGAGCGGCACCCGCAGATCGAACTGCAGCTGGTGCTCAGCGACCAGCAGGTGGACCCAGTGCGCGGCGGCTTCGACGTGACCATCCGCATCGCCAGCCTGGCGGACTCGTCCATGGTGGCGCGCACCATCGCGCCGGCTCCGCGCCTGCTGGTGGCCTCACCCGCTTATCTGGAGAAGGCCGGGATGCCGCAGTCGCCGGAGGACCTCGCCAATCATGCGTTCCTTGGCTACGGCTATCTGCAGAGCGGCGTCAGCCTGGCGTTGAGCAACGGCGAAGAGACCCGGCGCGTGCAGTTGCACGGTCCGCTCCAGGCCAACAACGGCGACTTCCTCGCGCAGGTGGCCGAGGCCGGCATGGGCATCGCCCTGCTGCCGAGCTTCATCGTCGACGAAGCCCTGGCCGCCGGCCGGCTGGTGGCGGTGCTGTGCAAATGGCAGGCGCCGCCCATCAGCATCAACGCCGTCTACCCCTCGGCCCGCCGCATGCCGCAGAAGACCCGAGCCTTCATCGACTTCCTGGTGGAGGAGATGAGCCGCGTGAACGAGCGGGTGGGGTGTGCATAACTCGCGGAAGCGCCTTCCCTGTAGGGGCGATTTCAATCGCCAAGCAGGCCGAAGGGCTGCCCAGCGGGATGACAGTGGGGCAACGGTTGCCCATAGCGAATGAATTCGCCCCCACAGGGTATGGGTGCCTGCTGCGGGATAGGTGTGGGGTGCGGTTCGCTTTTCCTGTGGGGGCGATTTCAATCGCTGAGCAGGCCGAAGGTCTGCCCAACGGGATTGCAGGGGGCAACTGCGTTGCCCATAGCGAATGAATTCGCCCCCACAGGGTATGGGTGCCTGCTGCGGGATAGATGTGGGGTGCGGTTCGCTTTTCCTGTGGGGGCGATTTCAATCGCTGAGCAGGCCGAAGGTCTGCCCTGTGGATTGGCAGGGGGGCAACTGCGTTGCCCTTGGCGAATGAATTCGCCCCTACAGGTTTGCACCATGGGGGAGCCAAGAGTCCCCCCTCACCCTTCAGCGAGAGGGGCTTTTTATCGCTTGGCTTGCTGCCTCAAGGTCTCATCGTCCATGTACTGCATCAGCGCCTGGATATCCTGCTCGCCCAGTTGCAGGTTGGGCATGGCCACCTGGTTGTATTGGCGGAAGAGGTCGACGGCCAGCGGGTCCTTCTCGGCAAGCATGCGGTC
>NZ_SSOL01000072.1:0-107500 GCF_029871275.1 Pseudomonas sp. BN414 | reverse complement strand
CGATCTTGCCGTGGCTGAAGATGGCGATGCGCTGGGACAGGCGCATGGCTTCTTCCTGGTCGTGGGTCACGTAGACGATGGTGATGCCGAGGCGGCGGTGCAGGTGGCGCAGCTCATCCTGCAGGTCTTCGCGGAGCTTCTTGTCCAGGGCGCCCAGGGGTTCGTCCATCAGCAGGATGCGCGGCTCGTACACCAGCGCACGGGCGATCGCCACGCGCTGCTGCTGGCCACCGGAGAGCTGGGCCGGGCGGCGCTGGGCGAACTTGTCCAGTTGCACCAGCTTGAGCATGGCCTCGACGCGACGCTCGCGTTCGCCGGCTGCCTGCTTGCGGATGTCCAGCGGGAAGCCGATGTTGTCGCGCACGTTGAGGTGGGGGAATAGCGAGTAACGCTGGAACACCATGCCGATGTCGCGCTTGTGTGGCGGTACGTTCACCAGGGACTTGCCGTCCACGAGGATTTCGCCGGAGGTGGGCGTCTCGAAACCGGCCAGCATCGACAGGGTGGTGCTCTTGCCCGAGCCGCTGGAGCCGAGGAAGGTGAGGAACTCGCCGTCCTGGATATCCAGGGAGATGTTGTCCACGGCGGCGAAGTCGCCGTAGTGCTTGTTCAGGTTGCGCAGGCTGACCAGGGTCTTGTCTTCGCGGGTGTCTTGGATCACGGCACTCATTTCGTTTACCTCGGCGCTCAGGCGCTTGCAGGATTGCGCCGGCGCAGCACGGCGGCGATCACCATTACCAGTACGGACAGGCCGATCAGCAGCGTCGAGGCGACGGCGATCACCGGGGTCAGGTCCTGGCGCAGGGTGGTCCACATTTTCACGGGCAGGGTCTGCAGGGTCGGGCTGGCCATCATTACGCTCAGCACCACTTCATCCCAGGAGACCAGGAAGGCGAACAGCGCGCCGGCCATCATGCCGGGGCGGATCGCCGGGAAGGTCACCTTGAACACCGCCTGCAGCCGCGAGGCACCGCAGATCACCGCGGCATCCTCGATAGACTGATCGAACAGCTTCAGCGAGTTGATGATCGAGATGATGGTGAAGGGCAGGGCGACGATCACGTGGCTGACCACGAAGGAAAACAGCGTCCCGGTGTAGCCCAGCTTGAGGAACAGCGCGTACACCGCCACGGCGATGATCACCAGCGGCACGATCATCGGCAGGGTGAACAGGCCGTAGAGGAACTCGCGGCCGGGGAACTTGCCGCGCACCAGGGCGAAGGCGGTGGGCAAGCCCAGGGCCACGGAGCAGAGGGTCGTCAGCACGGCGACCTTGAGGCTCGCCAGGGCCGACTCCATCCACTCGGCGTTGGAAAAGAACTGCCCGTACCACTTCAGCGTCCAGCCCGGTGGCGGGAACACCAGCCATTGGGAGGAGCCGAAGGACAGCAGCACGATGAACAGGATCGGCAGCAGCAGGAAGGCCGCGATCACGCCCGTCGTGAGGTACAGGCCGACGCGCAGGCGCAGGCCCATGGCATTGGGTGACAGCAGCATGGCTTACCTCGCAGTGCTAGAAGCCACCGGCGATTCCGGCTGCAGCTTCAGGTAGAGGTAGAACAGGACCAGGGTGATGGCGATCAGCAACGCGGCGGCGGCACTGGCCAGGCCCCAGTTGAGGAACGATTGCACCTGCTGGACGATGAACTCCGGCAGCATCATGTTCTGCGCGCCACCCAGCAGGGCCGGGGTGACGTAGTAACCGAGGGACATGACGAAGACCATCAGGCCACCGGAGAACAGACCCGGACGGCACAGCGGCAGGAACACCTTGGTGAAGTTGGTCCAAGGGCTGGCGCCGCAGATCGAGCCGGCCTGCAGCACCATCGGGTCGATGGCCGACATGGTGGCCTGCAGCGGCAGCACGATGAACGGGATCATGATGTAGCTCATGCCGATCACCACGCCGGTGAGGTTGTGCACCATCTCCAGCGGCTGGTCGATGATGCCCAGCGCCATCAGCATCTTGTTGATCACGCCCGAGGCTTGCAGCAGCACGAGCCAGGAGTAGGTGCGTGCCAGCAGGCTGGTCCACATCGACAGCAGCACGATGTTCAGCAGCCAGCGACCCCAGCCACGTGGCACCAGGGTGATCACCCAGGCCAGCGGGAAGCCCAGCAGTAGGCTGATCAGGGTCACCAGGCCGCCCACCGCGAAGGTGTTGAACAGCACGCGGGCATAGGCCGAGTTGGCGAACAGCTGCTCGTAGTTGCCCAGTCCCGGCGTGGGTTCGAGCACGCCGCGCAGCAGCAGGCCGATCAGCGGAGCGAGGAAGAACAGGCCGAGGAACAGCAGCGCGGGGATCAGGTTGCGGGCGCCGCGCCAGCGCAGGGTGGTCTCGTTGACTTGGTTCATCAACACAGCCTTGGAGTCAGTACCCGTGGAGGCGCGGGCTGCGCCTCCACGGGTCTTGGCCGGCGAGTCGGGCTGAATGGCAGCCATCTTCACTTGACCAGCCATTCGTTCCACCGCGCGGCGATTGCCGGGCCGTTCTTGGCCCAGTACGCATAGTCGAGGGTGATCTGATCCTTAGCGTAGGCAGTGGGCAGGTTGGGGGCGAGGTCTTCCTTGAGCTGGCCGACGCTGTCGACGTTCACCGGGGCATAGGCGGTGAGGTTGGCGAATTCGGCCTGGCCCTTGGCGCTGCTGGCGTTGGCCAGGAATTTCATGGCCGCGTCCTTGTTCTTGGCGCCCTTGGGAATGACCAGGAAGTCGGCCATGACCAGGTTCTGCTTCCAGCTCACGCCGACCGGCGCGCCGTCCTGCTGCAGGGCATAGATGCGGCCGTTCCAGAACTGGCCGAGGGTGGCTTCACCGGAGGCCAGCAGTTGCTGGGACTGGGCGCCGCCGCCCCACCAGACGATGTCTTTCTTGATGGTGTCGAGCTTCTTGAAGGCGCGGTCCAGGTCCAGCGGGTAGAGCTTGTCGGCCGGCACGCCGTCCGCCAGCAGGGCCAGTTCCAGCACGCCGGGGCTCGGCCATTTGTAGAGGGCGCGCTTGCCCGGGTAGTTGGCGGTGTCGAACAGCGAGGTCCAGTCCTGCGGGGTCTTGCCGCCGACCTTGCCCTGGTTGTAGCCGAGCACGAAGGAGAAGAAGAAGGAGCCGACGCCGTGGTCGGAAACGAAGCGCGGGTCGATCTTGTCGCGCTGGATCACGCCGAAGTCCAGGGGTTCGAGCAGGCCTTCAGCCGCAGCGCGCAGGGCGAAGTCGGCCTCGACGTCCACCACGTCCCACTGCACGTTGCCGCTTTCGACCATGGCCTTGAGCTTGCCGTAGTCGGTAGGGCCGTCCTGCACGACGCGAATGCCGCTGGCTTCGCTGAAGGGCTCGGCCCAGGCCTGTTTCTGCGCATCCTGGGTGGTGCCGCCCCAGCTCACGAAGCTGAGGTTGTCGGCGGCGAGGACAGCGGTGCTGGTCGCGGCCAGGAATGCTGCGGCGAGTACCGCGGTTGCACGTTTTTTGAACACCATCTTGCTTGCCCTCATTGTTGTGTTTGTACGCAAGCGGGCTTCGCTTTCTACCCGCTTATCAGGAGCAGGGACCCCAGTGGCTGGGGCTTCAAGGGCGGCCGGGACGGGAGGCAGTTCCCGGAAAATTATCTCGGCCTACGGAATGTCATATTATGGTATTCCAAGCTTTCTGCAAGTCCTCCGCGATGGAGTGGGTGACGAGTGGTTGGGGAGGGCCTTTCGCCGGGGCATTGGGGCAGCTGCGCCGCCCTTGGCGAATGAATTCGCCCCTACAGGGGTGTGACCCGCCGTGAAGTTACCGGCGCGAATTCCCCTCTCCCCCTGGGAGAGGGGCTAGGGGTGAGGGATGTCATGCTCCGCTCGGAGTTGAGCTTGTAAGGGCAGGCCTTCGGCCCGCTCAGCGAATGAATTCGCCCCCACAGGACTGCGCTGTGGGTGAGTAGGGAGTCACCCCTCGCCCGCTTGCGGGAGAGGGGCCGGGGGTGAGGGTAGTGGGTCCCCCTCGGACTCCCAAGGGCAGTCCTTCGGCCTGCTTGGCGAATGAATTCGCCCCTACAGGCAAGGCAGTCACCCTGACATGCGGAGGCTCAGCCCTCGAACGGCAAAGTCTCCACCACTTCCAGGTCGTAGCCGGTCAGGCCCGCATATTTCAGCGGTGCGCCGAGGTGGCGCAGTTTGCCCACGCCCAGGTCCTGGAGGATCTGCGCGCCGGTACCGACTTCGGAGTAGATACGCGATTGCGAGCGGCTGAACTGGCGGCGTGGCTGGGTGAGTTGCGGCACGCGTTCCAGCAGGGCCTGGGAGGATTCGTTGTTTGCCAGTACCACCACCACGCCACGGCCGGCTTCGGCCACTTTCTCCAGGGCGGCCCAGAGCGTCCAGTTCTTTGGCCCCGTGTATTCGGCGCCGACCAGGTCGCGCAGCGGGTCGATCACGTGCACCCGCACCAGGGTGGGTTCATCGCGATGGATATCGCCCATCACCATGGCCATGTGCACGCCGCCTTCGATGCGGTCTTCATAGGTGACCAGGCGGAAGGTGCCATGCACGGTGGGCAGGTCGCGCTCGCCGATGCGGGTGACGGTGTGTTCGGTGCTGAGGCGGTAGTGGATCAGGTCGGCGATGGTGCCGATCTTGATGCCGTGCTTCTCGGCGAAGGCTTCCAGGTCCGGGCGACGCGCCATGCTGCCGTCGTCATTCATCACTTCGACTATGACGGAGGCCGGGGTGAAACCTGCCAGGCGCGCCAGGTCGCAGCCCGCTTCGGTGTGTCCCGCGCGGGTCAGCACGCCGCCTTCGCGAGCGCGCAGGGGGAAGATGTGGCCGGGTTGTACCAGGTCGTCGGGCTGAACCTCGGGGGCCACGGCGGTCAGCACGGTGTGGGCGCGATCGGCGGCGGAAATGCCGGTGGTCACGCCCGTGGCGGCTTCGATGGAAACGGTGAACGCGGTGGCAAAGGCGCTGCCGTTGGCCGGCACCATCTGTTCCAGGCCGAGGCGCTCGCAGTGCTCGTCGGTCAGGGTCAGGCAGATCAGGCCACGGGCCTCGCGAGCCATGAAGTTGATCGCGGCGGGCGTGCACATTTCCGCTGCCAGCAGCAGGTCGCCCTCGTTCTCGCGGTCCTCGTCGTCCACCAGCAGGACCATCTTGCCCTGGCGGAAGTCTTCGATGATTTCTTCGATGCGATTGAACGGCATGGCGCGACACCTGACTGGATCAAAGGGAAAGGTTTCTGGTATACCATAATACCAATTTAACCGGAACAGCAGAGGTCAGCATGAAGGCTTACTGGATCGCCCACGTCGATGTGACGGACCCGGAACGCTACAGCGAATACACCCGCCGCGCCCCCGCGGCGTTCGCTCGATACGGGGGCAGGCTGCTGGCCCGTGGCGGCCGTTCGCAGGCGATGGAAGGCCGCACTACTCCCCAGCGTAGCGTGGTGATCGAGTTCACTTCCTACGAGCAGGCGTTGGCCTGCTACCACTCGGCGGAATACCAGGAGGCCTGTGGATATCGCCAGGGCGTGGCGAAGGCGGAGGTGATCATTGTGGAGGGGGTGGAGCTCTGAACGGGGGGCTTTTCCTGTAGGGGCGAATTTATTCGCCAAGGCGCGAAGCGCCCCAAAACCACAAGGGGCAGGCCGTTGGCCTGCTTGGCGAATGAATTCGCCCCTACAACGTATTCCTCGCCTGGCAACGCTACCGGATGAAATGAATCTTCCCGGTATCGTCATTGCCCATGTAGATGCCATACACACCCGCCGCACGTTCTTCGATGTAGCGCTCGAGAATCTGCCGGATGGCGGGGTAGTAAATGGCGTCCCAGGGAATCTCTTCGGGGGCGAAGAAGCGGTAGTCCATGGTTTCCGGGCCGTGCTGGCCGGTCACGTCGAGGGCGATGGCGCGGAAGATGATGTAGACCTCGCTGATCTTCGGCACGCTGAAGATGGAGTAGGGCGAGACGATCTCGGCGCGCACGCCGCTCTCTTCCCAGACCTCGCGCAGGGCCGCTTCCTCGGTGGTCTCGCCGTTTTCCATGAAGCCGGCGGGGAGGGTCCAGGTGCCGGGGCGCGGCGGGATGGCGCGCTGGCAGAGCAGGTACTTGCCGTCCTGCTCGATGATGCAGCCGGCGATGACTTTCGGGTTTTCGTAGTGGATGTAGCCGCAGCCGCCGCAGATCAGGCGCGAATGGGTGTCCCCGTCGGGTTGCCGGCGGCTCAGTTCGCCTGAGCCGCACTGGGGGCAGAAACGCGGGGCGGGCATGGCGTCAGCGCCCTATGCGCGGCTCTTTGAGGGCGATCGGGTTGGCGATGTCGCGCACCTTGCCCGGTTCGTCCTGCTTGGACTTGAGGTAGTCCAGGGCCACCTTGGCGGCGGCGCGGACATGGTCCACCGAAGCCTGGTGGGCGGCCAGCGGGTCGCCGCTCTTGATGGCTTCGACGATGCGTTCCATTTCCTTGTTGCTGGCGCCGCGACGGTTCTCCTGGGACACGGAGGTGGCGCGCAGGTAGCTGATGCGGGCCTGCAACTGGCGCAGCTGGGTGGCGGCGATGTGGTTGCCGGAGCCTTCCAGCAGCACGTCGTAGAAGCCCTGGACCGACTCCAGCACCTGCTGCAGGTCACCTTCCTCGAGGGCCTCGCGGTTTTCCGCCAGGGCCTTCTCCAGGGCGCGGATGTCCTTGGCCTTGGCGTTGAGGGTGAAGAGCTGGACGATCAGGCCTTCGAGCACGCAACGCAGCTCGTAGATATCGCAGGCGTCTTCGAGGGTGATGATGGCCACGCGCGGACCCTTGGCATCGGCGAACTCCACCAGGCCTTCCGATTCCAGGTGACGCAGGGCCTCGCGTACCGAGGTGCGGCTGACGCCCAGACGGTCGCAGAGGTCGCGTTCCACCAGGCGGTCGCCGGGCAGCAGCTGGAAGTTCATGATGGCGCCCCGCAGCTTGTCGAGGACGATCTCGCGCAGGGTGACGGGATTGCGGTTGACCTTGAAGCTGTCGTCGAGGGGCAAGCGTTTCATGTGGTCCGCTCTGGTTATGGCTGTCCGTAGGAGAAACGAAGGAGCACCACGGGGTGCTCCATCATCAGGTGGTGCCGGCGGTCAACCCTGTGCCTCTGCGTCGGCCTCGGCGAAGGCTTCGCGGGCGATGCGGAAGCTGTCGACTGCCGCCGGCACACCGCAGTAGATGCCGACTTGCAGAAGGATTTCGCGGATCTGCTCGCGGGTCAGGCCGTTACGCAGGGCACCGCGAACATGCAGCTTCAGCTCGTGGGGGCGGTTGAGCGCCGAAATCATCGCCAAGTTTATCATGCTGCGTTCTTTCAGCGATAAGCCCTCCCGGCCCCAGACGTGGCCCCAGCAGTACTCGGTGACCAGCTCCTGCAGCGGGCGGGTGAAGTCGTCGGCGTTCTGGATCGACTTGTTCACATAGGCCTCGCCCAGCACCTGGGTGCGGATTTCCAGGCCCTTTTCGTACTTCTCGTTGCTCATCGTGGGCTCCTTTTTGCTGTAGGAGCTGGCTTGCCAGCGAAGGCTCCTGGAGCAGGTTCGCGAGCAAGCTCGCTCCTACACGTGCGAATAAAAAAGGGCCGCTGTCGAGAGTGGCGAGCAGCGGCCCTGAAGGTGACTCAGGAAATCTCCGGCAGGGCGCCGAGCTTGCCCTTGTGGTAGACCATCGGCGTGACCTCGTCGGTGGGCAGGATCAGGTTCTTCACCGCCCCAACGATAATCGCGTGGTCACCGCCGTCGTACTCGCGCCACAGCTCGCACTCGATGATCGCGGTGGCCTTGGTCAGCAGCGGATTGCCCAGCTCGCTCAGTTGCCAGTCGATGCCTTTGGCCTTGTCCTTGCCCTTCTTGGCGAACGCGTAGGCTTCGGCCTGTTGGTCGGCACAGAGCAGGTGGATGGCGAACTGCTTGCTGTCGCGCAGGATCGGATAGGTATCCGAGGCGTAATTGGGGCAGAACAGCACCAGGGCCGGGTCGATGGACAGGGCACTGAAGGCGCTGGCGGTGATGCCGACGATGTCCCCTTCGGCGTCCAGGGTGGTGACCACCGTGACGCCGGAGGGGAAGGAGCCCATCACTTCTTTGTAGATGCCGGGTTCGATCATGGTGGTACCCTCTCAGCGCATCACGAAGGGGTCTGGCATGGGGGCCTGCGAGAGGTTGATCCACACCGTTTTCAGCTCGGTGTAGGCCAGCACCGAATCGATGCCGCTCTCGCGGCCATAGCCGCTGTTGTGGAAACCGCCGATGGGCGCCATGGCCGAAACCGCGCGGTAGGTGTTGACCCAGATGATCCCGCTGCGAACGTCACGGGCCATGCGGTGGGCACGGCCCAGGTCGCGGGTCCAGATGCCGGCGGCGAGGCCGAACTGGGAGTCGTTGGCGATGGCCAGGGCTTCTGCCTCGTCCTTGAAGCGGATGACCGAAGCCACCGGGCCGAAGACTTCTTCCTGCATGATCTTCATCGAGTTGCTGTCGCACTCGAACAACGTCGGCTCGTAGTACCAGCCCTGCTCATCGATTGCCGGACGCTTGCCGCCCATGCGCAGGCGCGCACCTTCGGCGAGGGCGTCGGCCACCAGGCCTTCGACCACGGCGAGTTGCTGCGCGGTGGCCATGGGGCCCATCTCGCTGCTCTCGTCCTGCGGGTTGCCGATGCGGATGCGCTGGGCGCGGGCCACGAGGCGCGCGACGAACTCGTCGTAGATCTCGTCCTGCACCAGCAGGCGCGAACCGGCCACGCAGCTCTGCCCGGAGGCAGCGTAGATGCCGGCCACGGCGCCGTTGATGGCGCTGTCCAGGTCGGCGTCGGCGAAGATGATGTTGGGCGACTTGCCGCCCAGCTCCAGCGACAGCTTGGCGAAGTTCTCCGCGCTGCTGCGCACCACGTGGCGGGCGGTGGCGGCGCCGCCGGTGAAGGCGATCTTGCGCACCAGCGGATGACGGGTCAGTGCCGCGCCGGTGCTCGGGCCGAAACCGGTGACCACGTTGACCACGCCCGCCGGGATGCCGGCTTCAAGGGCCAGGCGTGCCAGTTCGAGGATGGTCGCCGAGGCATGCTCGGAAGGCTTGAGGACGATGGTGTTGCCGGCGGCGAGCGCCGGGGCCAGCTTGATCGCAGTCAGGTAGAGCGGGCTGTTCCACGGGATGATCCCGGCGACCACGCCCAGCGGCTCGTGCACGGTGTAGGCGAACAGCTCGGGCTTATCCAGCGGCAGGGTGCCGCCTTCCAGCTTGTCCGCGAGGCCGGCGGTGTAGTGGAAGAATTCCGGCAGGTAGCCGACCTGGCCGCGGGTTTCGCGGATCAGCTTGCCGTTGTCGCGGCTTTCCAGCTGGGCTAGGTGTTCCTTGTTCTCGGCAATCAGGTCACCCAGGCGGCGCAGCAGCTTGCCCCGCGCGGTGGCGGAAAGGCCGCGCCAGGCCGGGTTCATGAAGGCCTTCTGGGCCGCCTGCACGGCACGCTCGACATCCGCCTCGTCGGCATCGGGCAGTTCCGCCCAGGGCGCGGCGAGTGCCGGGTTGAGGCTTTCGAAGGTCTTGCCGGACAGCGCATCGACCCACTGGCCGTCGATGCACATCTGGAAGCGTGCGAGCGTCATGCGACGATCCCCTTTGCTTGGTTCTGTAAGGTCTGCGCCTGCTGGAGAAAATCCAGCAGCATCTGGTTGATCAGACGCGGCGACTCCACCGGCATCATGTGCCGTTGCTCGTCGAGCACAGCCACCTGGGCGCCGGGAATGCGCTCGGCCAGTTGCCGAGCCATTTCGGGCGTCGAGCCCGGGTCCAGTTCGCCAGTGGCGACCAGGGTCGGCACCTTGATGTCGCCGAGGTCATCCACGCGGTACATGTCCTGGGTGGCGAACAGCTCATAGGTAGTCAGATAGCCCTGCGGATCGTTGCTGGCAAGGGTCTGGCGGATGGCGGCGATCTGCGCCGGGTTGGCCGCCTGGTACTCGCGGCTGAACCAGCGCGACAGGGCCGCTTCGGCGTTGGCGTCCGGGCCGTGTTCGGCGGCCTGGCGGGTGCGTTCGATCACCCCGGCGCGCTGTTCGGCGCTGCGGTTGAACACGCTGTTGAGAATCACCAGCCCTTCAATCTGCTGCGGGTGGTGCAGGGCGAATGCCCGCGCCACCAGGCCACCCATGGAGAAGCCGATCACGGTGGCCCGCTCCAGTTTCAGGTGTTCCAGCAGTTCGCGCAGCTGCTCGGCGTAACCGACCAGCCCGGTGCCCGATTCCGGACGCGGGCTGGCGCCGTGGCCGAGCATGTCGTAGGCGATGACCTGGAACTGCGGGGCCAGGCCAACGATCTGGCCGCCCCACATTTCCTTGTTCAGGCCGACACCGTGGATCAGTACCACGGGGTGGCCTTGGCCGGTCGCCAGATAGCTGGTGCCGGCCGGTGTGCGTTCAGCGGTAAGCCGAATCATGGATCGCTCCTGCACGGGCCTTGGGATTACTGGGCCTGCTCGGCGGCCAGCTCTTCCAGATCGATGTAGCGGTTGCCGATGCGCGGGTGCAGGCGGCCACCATCTGCAGCGCCCAGCACGACGATGATTTCGTCGGCACGCGGTGCGTCTTCGATCTGCATTTCAAGGGTGATGTAGTGGGAGCGCAGGCCCTCGTCGTCCTTGTGCATCATCGGGATCTGGATCGAGGTGCCCGGGCCGCCACGCTTGTTGGTGAAGCTCAGGTAGCTCTTGGCGTTCACTGCCTGGCGGTAGTGGTTGCCGAAGCGCAGGGTGTGGATAACCGCGGAAGCGTGTTCGATTTCACCGTCGGCGCCGACTACGGCGGCCTTGCCATAGGCCTCGATCTTCGCGGCACCGCCGATGGCGGCGGTCAGGCGCTCGACCATCATCGCGCCGAGGTCGGAGCAGTTGGCCTTGATCTCGGGCTTGAGGTCTTCGACGAAGCCACGGCCAAGCCACGGGTTCTTGATCACCACGGCCAGGCCCACCATGGTCACCGGTTTGTCGGTGGCCTTGCCGCCTTCGATGAAGGTCTCTTCCACGTAGCTGACGATCTTGCGAATTTCGAAGCTCATTGGGCTCTCCTGGTTTGGGAAATCTCTTGCTGTCTGATGGTATACCATAATATTGAATATGCAAGAGTCAGCCGCCGGGAGAGGGTGGGCCTCGGCGACGGAAGGTCATCTGGAGAAGGGGAGAACCCAGGAATGCCGCGCCATGGGGGCGGCAGAAGGGGCGCGAAGGATACGGGAAAATATGGAATACCGTAATACGAGATTCCGTGGAGGTAGAGCTGTGGGGGTGAATTCATTCGCTAACCGGACAGCAGGTCCGGCCGGGAGATTTTCTCGGGGGACGCTGCGCGCCCTTTCGCGAATGAATTCGCCCCCACAAGGAGCATGGGGCATTCGTAGGTTGTGGCTGAGCTACGCGAAGCCCAACGGATAGGACGTTGGGCCTCGTTCCTCGGACCAACCTACGGCCTGCCTACGAGTTACAACAGCTGGAGATCGCGCGCGAGGTTGCGCCGCATCGCCCCGTAATAGGTCAGCGCCGGCACAAGCAGACCCACCACCCAGGCCAGGTCGACGCCGTCCAGCGCGTTGGCGATGGGGCCGACATAAAGGGTGGTGTTCATGAACGGAATCTCCAACAGGATCGCCAGCAGGAAACTGCCGCAGGCCGCCAGGTTGACCCGGCCGTAGCGGCCGTCGAGGTCGAAGATGTCCGGCACGCAGTAGTCGCCTTTCCTCAGGCAGTAGTAGTCCACCAGGTTGATGGCGGTCCACGGGATGAGGAAGTAGCTCATGAAGAAGATGAAGTTCAGGAAATAGCTGATGAAGTCTTCCTGGCTGATGGTGCACAAGGCGGTGGCGAGCATGCTGATGGCCAGCATGAACAGGCCCCGTACGCGTGGCGTCACCCGCAGGCGGGCGAAGGGTTCGATCACCGTGACCGTGGACATGAAGGCGCCATAGAGGTTGAACACGTTGATCGCCACCTGGCCGTAGAGGATGAAGGCGAACAGCGGCAAGGCGGCGCTACCGAACATCAGGGCGAGGTGACTGCCGACGTTATCGGAGAAACCGCCGATGGCCACGCTCAGCATCGCCCCGAGGATCATCATCCAGGCCCCGCCGGCCACGGTGCCGGCATAGCTGAACCAGAACACCCGCGACATCGGCGTGTTGCTCGGTAGGTAGCGCGAGTAGTCGGCGACGTAGGGGGCATAGGAGAGCTGCCAGGTAACCGCGATGCTCACCGCCACCATGAACTTGGCCAGCGAGAACCCCACCGGTGACCACTGCCCCTCAGGCACCGGCAGGCCCAGGGCCAGGGCGGTGGCGACCAGGAACACCAGCACCGAGAGCAGCGATAGCAGCTTCTGCAACCGATGGATCAGGCGATAGCCATAGAGTGCCACCACGAAGCACAGCGCCCCGATCAGGTAGATGTTGGCGTCGCCGCCCAGCGGGCTCACCGACTCGATGGCCTGGGCCGCCAGCAAGGTGTTGCTGACGAAGAAGCCCAGGTAGATGAGCATCACGAACAGCAGCGGCAGCACGGCACCGATCACGCCGAACTGGGCGCGGCTCTGGATCATCTGCGGGATGCCCAGCTTCGGCCCCTGGGCCGAGTGCGAGGCCATGAAGACGGCACCGATCAGCGAGCCGAGGAGGATCGCCATAGCACTCCAGAACAGGTTCAGGCCGATCACCACGGGTAGCACGCCGGAGGCGATGGTGGTGATGTTCATGTTGGCGCCGAACCAGATGTAGAACAGCGACCCTGGCTTGCCATGGCGTTCGTGTTCGGGGATGAAATCGATGCTTCTTTTCTCGACGTGCATGGCGATTACTCCTGGTCACGGCGCTGCAGGCCGAGGGCAGCGTGCAGGCGGGCAATGGTGGCGACGAACTGCTCGGGGCGGTGGGCGAACTGGTCCGGTTCGCTTGGGCGGCAGGACTGGTGCGGCTGGCCGTCGAGGGCCTTGAGGTACTGCGCGGTGGAGAAGAACTCGATCGCGTAGACCCAGTTGGCCAGGATCAGCAGGGCGGCGTTATGTGCCGCGTCCGTGGTGCTGGTGCAGGCGTCGGCGATGAGGTCGACGCCGTAGCCCAGGGCGAAGGCGTCCAGCACCGTGGCCAGCACGCAGGCGTCCGTGAGCACGCCACTGACTACCAGCCGGCGTACGCCCAGTTGGCGGAGCTGCTGGTGAAGGTCGGTGCGGTGGAAGGCGCTGTAGCGCGGCTTGTCGATCACCCGGTCGCCGGGGCGTGGTGACAGGCGCTCGATGATCGCCACCTGGCGAGTGCCGGCGCAGTAGCTGAGCGGGCGGCCGGTGGGGTCCAGCGGTTCGCCGGGCGGCAGGTCGCTGCCGTCCGCCGCGTTAATGTGGCGGGTGTAAAAGATGGGGATGCCTGCATGTCGGGTCGCGTCCAGCAGGCGGGCGCTGTTGTGGATAACCTGATCGAAGCCATGCAGGGGGAAACCATCTTCCTGCTGCATGTCGATGACGAGGAAAGCTCTGTCTGTGTTCATGAGCAACTCTTGTTGTTGTTCGGCCATGAGTGCGCGGCGACAGGCAGCATCGATCGGGCGCACGGAGGCACCTCGGTCGAGCGGCGAAACGTCGGACGCGGGCGAATTTCAGCGTTGAGAGTTGCTTAGCGGACTATCTGCCAGAAGCCGTTCTGCTTGGCAGTGACGGAGGAGCGCAGGCGTTTGAGGAAGAGATGGGCGGGCATCCACTTGCCGCGCAGGTAGGCCATGGCGGCCCCGGGCAGTGGGTTGCGGGAGCAGAGGGTGATGCCAGTCTTGTACATGGCGTTCGACCACCTGTGGGTGAGTGAAAGGCGGCCGGATCGCCCGACCCGGCCGCCTTGCGGCATCTGTCAGCGGAACGCCGGCACCACGTGTTTGATGAAGAGCTCCAGGGATTTCTTCTTCTCGGCGTGGGACAGGCTGTTATCTGCCCAGAAGCTGAACTCGTCAACGCCCAGTTCCTGGTAGTGGCGAATCCGCGCGATCACTTCTTCCGGGGTACCGATCATGGTGTTCTTGTGGATGTTCTCCAGTTCGAATTCCGGGCGGTCCTTGAACTTCTCTTCCGGGCTCGGCTGGAGGATGCCGTTGACCGGGGTTTCCTTGTTGCCGAACCAGGCGTCGAAGGTGCGGTAGAAGCGCGAGATGGCCTTGGCCCCGACTTTCCAGCCTTCCGGGTCGTCTGCGCTGTGCACGTGGGTGTGACGCAGCACCATCAGTTGCGGACGCGGCACGTCCGGATTGTTGGCCAGGGCGGCCTCGAACTTGTTCTTCAGGTCCACCACTTCCTCGTCACCCTTCATCAGCGGAGTGACCATCACGTTGCAGCCGTTGGCCACGGCGAAGTTGTGGGAGTCCGGGTCGCGGGCGGCGATCCAGATCGGCGGGGTCGGCTTCTGGATCGGACGCGGCGAGGAGGTGGACGTGGGGAACTTCCAGATTTCTCCGTCGTGGGCGACATCGCCCTGCCACAGGGCCTTCACCACCGGCACCATTTCACGCAGCGCCTGGCCGCCGCTGGTGGCGGGCATGCCGCCGGCCATGCGGTCGAACTCGTACTGGTAAGCGCCACGGGCCAGACCCACTTCCATGCGGCCGTTGCTGATCACGTCCAGCAGCGCGCACTCACCGGCGACGCGGATGGGGTGCCAGAAGGGCGCGATGATGGTGCCGGCGCCGAGGCGAATGGTGCTGGTGCGAGCGGCGAGGTAGGAGAGCAGCGGCATGGGGCTCGGCGAGATGGTGTACTCCATCGCATGGTGCTCGCCGATCCAAACGGTGCTGAAACCGCCGGCCTCGGCCATCAGCGTCAGCTCGGTCAGATCTTCGAACAGCTGGCGGTGGCTGACCTGCTCGTCGTAGCGCTCCATGTGCACGAACAAAGAGAATTTCATGTCGCTTACCTCGAACCTTTTTCTGCGTGGCCACGGAGCGGCCGCTGCGGTGGGGTGACGCCGCCAGGGGCCTTCTGACCTGCTCGGCGGATTGCTGGATATTGGTATACCATAATACGGAATATCTGCAAGGTCTTTCCGCCAGAACAACCTTGCCGTGGGCATCGCTGTTGGGCTTCGCTGCGCTCAGCCCAACCTACGGCAGGACTGCGTCCTGCTTGGCGAATGAATTCGCCCCTACAGGAAGAGCGTCGGATTCGCTCGTCGGCACGACCTTCCCGTAGGTTGGCGCAGAGCGAAGCGAAGCCCAACGGACGGAGTGTCCCCAGACGTTGGGCCTCGTTCCTCGGCACCGACCTACGGCAGGACTACGTCCTGCATGGCGAATGAATTCGCCGCCCCTACAGGAAGAGCGTCGGATTCGCTCGTCGGCACGACCTTTCCGTAGGTTGGTGCAGAGCGAAGCGAAGCCCAACGGACGGAGTGTCCGCAGGCGTTGGGCCTCGTTCCTCGGACCAACCTACGGCAGGACTACGTCCTGCATGGCGAATGAATTCGCCCCCACAGGAAGAGCGTTGGATTCCCTCGTCGGCACGACCTTTTCGTAGGTTGGTGCAGAGTGAAGCGAAGCCCAACGGACGGAGTGTCCGCAGGCGTTGGGCCTCGTTCCTCGGCACCGACCTACGGCAGGACTACGTCCTGCTTGGCGAATGAATTCGCCCCCACAAAAGCTTTGCCCCGCCGTAATTCTCCCGATTCGCAGGCAAAAAAAAGCCCCCAATCAAGGGGGCGGGAATCAAAGCACACATCAACTTGATGTCAGGCGAAGGCCTGCAGCGCGCCCATCTTGCCGCGGCAGTAGATCATCGGGATCACGTCCTGCTCGGGAACGATGAGGTTCTTCACCGCACCCACCAGGATGGCGTGGTCGCCGCCTTCGTATTCGCGCCACAGCTCGCATTCGATGATGGCGGTGGCATTGGCCAGGATCGGGTTGCCCAATTCGCTCAGGGTCCAGTCGATGCCCTGGGCCTTGTCCTTGCCTTTCTTCGCGAAGGCATAAGCCTCGTCGCGTTGGTCGGCGGAAAGCAGGTGGATGGCGAAGCGCTTGCTCTTGATCAGCACCGGGTAGGAATCGGAGCTGTAGTTGGGGCAGAACAGCACCAGGGCCGGGTCCATGGACAGGGAGCTGAAGGCGCTGGCGGTCAGTCCGACGATCTGCCCGTCGTCATCCAGGGTGGTGATGACAGTGACGCCGGAAGGGAAGGAGCCCATGACTTGTTTGTAGGCATTGGTGTCGATCATTTCGGGGTACCTATCGGGAGCAAGTGGCTGCGACCGGCAGCGCATCTGCGTCTGATGGTATACCGTAATACTTTCAATGCAAGTGGAATTTTTCGGGGCTTTCTCTTTGCCCGACGAACGTTGTCAGGTGCTCTGTAAGCCGCTGAGTACGGGCCATTGGCAAGATGTGGTGGATCGATTCAGCTGCTCAAAAGCGTATTTTCAGTACAGTTTGACGTCCAAAAAAGCCTTGTCTGAGTCTTGGAATACCATAATATGGTGTTCGTTATCGGGCGGCCGCCGCCTAAGTCACAGCTCCCGATTGCGCCCCTTCGTGGCTTTTCTACAAAGACAATAAGCAAGGCAAGACGATGTCCGAGAATTCCCAGCAGACGCTGATCGAGAACCATACCGTCGACTATGTCCCGCCCGCCGAGCGTCACGGCAAGGCCCGTGACCTGTTCACGCTCTGGTTCAGCACCAATATCGCTCCACTGCCGATCGTCACCGGGGCCATGGTGGTCCAGGTGTTCCACCTCGACCTGCTCTGGGGCCTGCTGGCCATCGTGCTGGGACACATGATCGGTGGTGTCTTCATCGCCCTGGCCTCCGCCCAGGGGCCGCAGATGGGCATCCCGCAGATGGTCCAGAGTCGCGGCCAGTTCGGTCGTTACGGGGCGCTACTGATCGTGCTGTTCGCGGCGGTCATCTATGTCGGCTTCTTTATTTCCAACATTGTCCTGGCCGGCGAGTCGATTCATGGCATCGCCCCTGCCGTGCCACTGCCAGCGGCGATCATCATCGGCGCCATCAGCGCGACAGCCATTGGCGTGATCGGCTACCGCTTCATCCACACCCTCAACCGCATTGGTACCTGGGTGATGGGCGGCGCGCTGCTGGCCGGCTTCATCACCATCTTCTGCAGCGAGCTGCCGGCGGACTTCTTCGGCCGTGGCGCGTTCAACCTGTCGGGCTTTCTGGCGACCATCTGCCTGGGAATCATCTGGCAACTGAGCTTCTCGCCCTACGTCTCGGACTACTCGCGCTATCTGCCCGCCACCATCGGCATCGCCAAACCGTTCTGGGCCACCTATTTCGGCGCCTGCCTGGGCACCATCCTGTCCTTCAGCTTCGGCGCGGTAGCCGTGCTGGCGACCCCGGAAGGCACCGAGGCCATGGCAGCCGTCAAACAGGCCACCGGTGTGCTGGGTCCGGTGCTGATGGTGCTGTTCCTGCTCAACATCATCAGCCACAACGCCCTCAACCTGTACGGCGCGGTACTGTCCATCGTCACCTCGATCCAGACCTTCGCTGGCGCCTGGACGCCGAGCATCCGCGTGCGGGTAATCCTGTCCGCCGTGGTGCTGGCCGGCTGCTGCGTCATGGCGCTGGGCGCCTCGGCCAACTTCATCTCCCACTTCATTGGGCTGATCCTGGCGCTGCTGCTGGTCCTGGTGCCCTGGGCCACCATCAACCTGGTGGACTTCTACCTGATCAAGCGTGGTCGCTACGACATTTCGTCGATCTTCCAGGCCGACGGCGGCATCTACGGGCGTTTCAACCCGCACGCCATCACCGCCTACTTCATCGGCATCCTGGTGCAACTGCCGTTCGCCAACACTGCGCTCTATGCCGGGCCCTATGCCAACTACATCGACGGCGTAGACCTCTCCTGGCTGGCCGGTTTGCTGGTGACCGCGCCGCTCTACTACTGCCTGGCCACCCGCAGCAAAGCGGAACCGACTGCAGACCTCAGCCTGGCCGAATGACCGCTTGAGGTAGCCCATCAGCAACGCCCCGACCTGCCCGGCAGGTCGGGGCGTTGTGCTTTCCGGGGAGCTGCCGACGGAGAGTGAGCAGACGCCCCTGCAAGTCGCCAGCCGTCAGCTAGCTTTTACTGATCACGTCCACAACAACGGAGAAGGTCATGGCGAAGGGCAAGAAGAAGGCGTCCGGAAAAGAAGCGGCGGAACAGGAAAGCCTGGGGCGCAAGGAGTACGAGAGCGAGCTCAAGCGCCTGCATGTGGAGCTGGTGAAGCTCCAGCAGTGGGTCGTAGCCGAAGGGCTCAAGGTCTGCGTCATCTTCGAGGGACGCGACGGAGCGGGTAAGGGGGGGACCATCAAGGCCATCACCGAACGGGTCAGTCCCCGGGTATTTCGTGTAGTAGCGCTACCGGCGCCGACCGAGCGGGAAAAATCCCAGATGTACATACAGCGCTATCTTCCGCATATGCCGGCGGCCGGTGAAGTCGTGATATTCGACCGCAGCTGGTACAACCGCGCCGGTGTCGAGCGGGTCATGGGCTTCTGCACCGAGGAGCAAACGCACAAGTTCCTCACGGTCGCGCCGCTGTTCGAGAAGTTGATGGTCGAGTCCGGAATCATCCTGCTCAAATACTGGCTGGAGGTGAGCGCCGAGGAACAGACCCGCCGGCTCAAGGACCGTATCGACGACGGGCGCAAGATCTGGAAGCTGTCGCCCATGGACCTCAAGTCATATGCACGCTGGGACGACTACACCCGTGCCCGCGACGACATGTTCGCCGCCACCGATTCGTCCTGGGCGCCCTGGTACATGGCGAATTCGGAGGACAAGCGGCGGGTGCGGCTGAACATCATTACCCACCTGATCAAGCAGATCCCTTACAAGGACCTGACCCGCGATCAGAAAGTTGAGCTGCCCAAGCGCGGCAAACTGGGCAAGTACAAGTCGGCGTCTTATCCATTCCGGATGATCGAGGAAGTCTTCTGATTCTTACCGCCCCATGGCGGTGAAGGCGGTGTGTCATGAGGTCGCTGCATTTCCTGCGGCTGATGCTGGTGTTGACCGTGTTGATGCTGGCGCGGGGAGCCTGGGCTGAGGAGCTCCCCAGCGCGGAGCTGAGCAAGGCCGAGGAGGCTGAGGTCGATGCCTTGGTGCTTCCTTTACCCAAGGCCTGGAAAGGGGACTTCGATGGCATGCGCGAGCGGCGCCTGGTGCGCATCCTGGTGCCCTACAGCAAGACCTTCTTCGCGGTGGATCGGGGACGCCAGCGGGGCATCGCCTACGAGATCGGCAAGGCGCTGGAGACCTGGCTGAACAAGAAACACCCCAACAAGAACAAGTCCTTGCAGTGGCGTGTCGCGTTCATTCCGGTCGGTCGCGGCGAACTGCTTTCCAAACTCGTCGAAGGGGAGGGGGACATTGCCGCTGGCGGTCTGTCGATCACCGACAAACGCCAGCAGATGGTGGACTTCACCGCCCCCTTCGCCAGTGGGGTGCGTGAAGTGGTGGTCACCGGGCCGAAGAGCGTGACGATCGAGAAGCTGGATGACCTCGCAGGCAAGGAGGTGATGGTGCGGCCATCCAGCAGCTACTACGAGCACCTGATCGAACTCAATGCCAGTTTCCGGGAAAAGGGACTGGAGCCCATCGTGATCAAGCCGGCGGACGAGAACCTGGAGTCCGAGGACCTGCTGGAGATGGTCAACGCCGGCTTGATCAACGCGGTAGTGGTAGACCGCTACATCGCCGAGACCTGGAAGAGCGTGCTCGTCGACCTGGATATCCATGTGGACATGCCCGTCCGCGACGATATCCAGCTCGCCTGGGCGATCCGCAAGGAGAGCCCGCAGCTCCTCAAGGCTCTGGATGGGTTCGTCAAGACTCACAAGCTGGGGACCACCTTCGGCAACAGCCTGCGCAACAAGTACGTGAAGAACAGCAAGGAGCTCTTCGACGCCACCGATGAGGAGGAGTTGAAGCGCTTCGCCGCGCTGGTTGGCATTTTCGAGAAGCACGCCGGCACTTACGACTTCGATTACCTGATGCTCATGGCGCAGGGATTCCAGGAGTCCCAGCTCAATCAGGAGGCGCGCAGCCATCGTGGTGCGGTAGGGGTGATGCAACTGCTGCCCAGCACCGCCGCCGACCCGAGCGTGGCCATCGAGGAAATCGACAAGAGCGCTGACCGCAACATCGAGGCCGGCAGCAAGTACATGCGCCTGCTGGCCGACAAGTACCTGAACGATCCCGAGCTGACGCCGCTCAACCGTACCCTGATGACCTTCGCTGCCTACAACGCGGGGCCGGGAAACTTGCGCAAGTTCCGCCGCCTGGCGGAGAAGTCCGGCCTGGACAAGAACGTCTGGTTCGGCAACGTCGAGCACGCCGCCGCGCGCCTGGTCGGGCGCGAGACGGTCGATTACGTGGGCAACATCTACAAGTACTACGTGGCCTACAAGCTCGCCCGTGACAAGGAGATGGCGAAGGCCCGGAAGTCCTGACTCAGATGCTCACGGCGGTGCCGCTGATGCTCACCATCAACATGCTGCCGTTCTGGCCGACCACCTCGTAGTCGATATCGATGCCGACCACTGCGTTGGCACCGAGCTTTTCGGCGCGCTCGGACAATTCCTCGAAGGCGATTTCACGGGCCTTGGCCAGTTCCTTCTCATAGGCGCCGGAGCGGCCGCCGATGATGTCGCGGATTCCGGCGAACAGGTCACGGAACACGTTGGCGCCGAGAATGGCTTCGCCGACCACGATGCCTTTGTACTCGCGAATGGCCCGGCCTTCGAGGGTGGGGGTGGTGGAGAGGATCATGTGGCACTCCTTGGCTGGTTTGAAGTGCGTTCAGTGTAGGGGGTGATTTCGACTGGAACTGTGTAGGAGCGAGCTTGCTCGCGAAAGATTGAGCGCACGATGTTCGCGAGCAAGCTCGCTCCTACAACTCGATTTCTGGGCAATAAAAAAGAACGGGCACCCCATTTCGGGATGCCCGTCCTCGTTTTTTGCGCGACTCAGACCAGGGTCAGCGTCACGTCGATGTTGCCGCGGGTGGCGTTGGAGTAGGGGCACACGATGTGGGCCTTGTCCACGATGGCGCGGGCTTCTTCACGGTCCAGGCCGGGGATGTCGATACGCAACTCCACCTCGATGCCGAAGCCGGTGGGGATGGCGCCGATGCCCACGATGCCTTCGATGGAGGTATCGGCCGGCAGCTTGTGCTTGTCGCGGGCAGCGACGAATTTCAGCGCGCCGAGGAAGCAGGCCGAGTAGCCGGCTGCGAACAGTTGCTCGGGGTTGGTGCCTTCGCCGCCGGCGCCGCCCAGCTCGCGCGGGGTGGTCAGGCTGACGTCGAGTACGCCGTCGGAGGAGATGGCGCGGCCGTCACGGCCGCCGGTGGCTTCTGCGTAGGCGCGGTAGAGAACGTTTTCGATGCTCATGATGGTTTCCTTTTCAGTCGGTATGGGTTGCGTGGTGTGCGTGGGTGGTCGGGTTATCTGGATCAGCCGTCGTGGTTGATCAGCCATTCCGGGTACAGCGCGCCGCTGCGGCGGCTGTCCGGCTTGGCATCAGCGAAGCTGGCGGAGGAAAACGCGAGGACGGCAGTGAAGGTGATCAGGGCTTTCATGGCGATTCTCCGGTGTTGGTTTGTTCGTTAATATTTTGCGCACTAAGTTATTTGATGAGGCAGAAGTTAATGTTGAATTATTTTGTGCGCAAGATAATTTTTAGAGCGTTTCGCGCTAATCCAATATCGCTTCAGGCATAAGCGTCTGGAATGGGCCTTCGACGAGATAGGTGACGCAGTAGGACGGCGTTATGCTGCGCGCCGCCGGCCCGCCTGGTGGTCTATATGAATGGCAAGGCCCCTTCTTAGGCTTTGTTGTTGTAACAACAAAATATTTGGCGCTTCTTAGTGAAATTTGCGCGGCGATGAACGTACTGTGGTTTCTATCAATACAAATCCCGCCCGCTATCTGGAGTCGAATCCATGCATCCCCGCGTACTTGAAGTAACCCGGCGCCTGGTGGAACGCAGCCGCGCAACCCGCGAGCGCTACCTGGCGATGATCCAGAAGGCGGCCAGCGATGGCCCGCAGCGCGGCAAGCTGCAGTGCGCCAACTTCGCCCATGGAGTGGCCGGTTGCGGCGGCAGTGACAAGCAGCGCCTGCGCCTGATGGATTCGGCCAACGTCGCGATCGTCACCGCCTACAACGACATGCTCTCGGCCCACCAGCCCTATGAGGACTACCCGGAAAGAATCCGCCAGGCCCTGCGCGATATCGGTTCGGTAGGACAGGTGGCCGGCGGGGTTCCGGCGATGTGCGACGGGGTCACCCAGGGCGAGCCGGGCATGGAACTGGGCATCGCCAGTCGCGAGGTGATCGCCATGTCCACCGCCGTCGCGCTGTCCCACAACATGTTCGACGCGGCACTGTTCCTCGGTATCTGCGACAAGATCGTCCCCGGCCTGATGATGGGCGCGCTGCGCTTCGGCCATCTGCCGTCGATCTTCGTCCCCGCCGGCCCGATGCCGTCAGGCCTCTCCAACAAGGAGAAGGCTGAGGTGCGCCAGCGCTATGCCGAGGGCAAGGCCAGCCGCGACGAACTGCTGGAATCGGAAATGCGGGCCTACCACAGCCCCGGTACCTGTACCTTCTACGGCACCGCCAATACCAACCAGATGCTCATGGAAGTGATGGGCCTGCACCTGCCGGGCGCATCCTTCGTCAATCCGAACACGCCATTGCGCGAGGCCCTGACCGTGGAAGCGGCGCACCAGGTAACGCGCCTGACGAAGCAAGGCGGGCAGTTCATGCCCATCGGCGAGATAGTCGACGAGCGCGTGCTGATCAACGCCATCGTGGCCCTGCACGCCACCGGCGGTTCCACCAATCACACCCTGCACATTCCGGCCATTGCCCAGGCCGCCGGCATCCAGTTGACCTGGCAGGACATGGCTGATCTTTCCGAGGTGGTGCCGACCCTGGCCCACGTCTATCCGAACGGCAAGGCCGATATCAATCACTTCCACGCGGCGGGCGGCGTGGCCTTCCTGGTGCGCGAATTGCTCGATGCCGGCCTGCTCCATGAAGACGTCAACACAGTCGCGGGCCCCGGTCTGCGTCGCTACACCCAGGAGCCTTTCCTCGAGGAGGGGGAATTGGTCTGGCGCGAAGGTTCGGGCAAGAGTCTCGATGACAACATCCTGCGCCCGGTGGCGCGCCCGTTCTCGCCGGAGGGCGGGCTACGGGTCATGGAAGGCAATCTGGGGCGCGGCGTGATGAAGGTTTCCGCAGTGGCCCCCGAACACCAGGTGGTGGAGGCTCCGGCGCGAGTCTTCCACGACCAGCAGGCGCTTGCCGACGCCTTCAAGGCGGGCGAACTGGACCGCGACCTGGTGGCGGTGATGCGCTTCCAGGGGCCGCGCAGCAATGGCATGCCCGAACTACACAAGATGACGCCCTTCCTCGGCGTGCTGCAGGACCGTGGCTACAAGGTGGCGCTGGTCACTGACGGGCGCATGTCCGGCGCCTCGGGCAAGATTCCCGCCGCCATCCACGTCTGTCCGGAGGCCTTCGACGGCGGCCCGCTGGCACGTGTGCGCGATGGTGATCTGATTCGCGTGGATGGCACCACCGGCACCCTGAAAGTGCTGGTGGACGCCGCCGAATTCGCGTCGCGCGAGCTGGCGCCGTGGGACCTGGAACCCAACATCGGTACCGGCCGCGAACTCTTTGCCTTCATGCGCGAATCCTTCAGCACGGCAGAGCAGGGCGCCAGCGCCTTCACTCGCAATCTCACGAGCCTCACGTGAAGCTGGCGCTGGTCGGCGACATCGGCGGTACCAATGCCCGCTTCGCCCTGTGGCGTGAGCAGAAGCTGGAGTCGGTGCGCGTGCTCGCCACGGCCGACTTCGCCGGGCCGGAAGAGGCCATCAGGCATTACCTTGCCAGCCTTGGATGTGCGCCAGGCGATATCGGCACCTTGTGCCTGGCCGTGGCCGGGCCGGTGGATGGCGAGCATTTTTGCTTCACCAACAATCACTGGAAGCTCGACCGCTCTGCGCTCTGTCGGGCCTTGCTGGTGGACGAGCTGTTGCTGATCAACGATTTCTCCGCCATGGCGCTGGGCATGACCCGCCTGCACGCGCACGAAAAACTGCAGGTCTGCCCGGGCGTTGCCCGTCCGGATTGCCCGGCGGTGGTGATCGGTCCGGGAACCGGCCTTGGCGTCGGTATCTTGCTGCCGCTGGGCGAGGGGCGCTGGAAAGCGTTGCCGGGGGAGGGCGGCCATGTCGACCTGCCCATCGGCAATTTGCGCGAGGCAACCCTGTGGCAGCAGTTGCATGGCCAACTCGGCCACGTCAGTGCGGAAAGCGTGCTCAGTGGCAATGGCTTGCTGCAGCTCTATCGCGCCGTCTGCGCAGTGGATGGCCATGCGCCCCGTCTGGCGTCACCCGCCGAAGTGAGCGCGGCGGCGTTGGCGGGTGAGCCAATCGCCGAAGACGTGCTGGAGCTGTTCTGCAGTTGGCTCGGCCGGGTCACCAGCAACATCGTGCTGACCCTTGGCGGCCGTGGTGGCGTTTACATCGTCGGCGGCATGGTCCCGCGCTTCGCAGCATTCTTCCAGCAGAGCGGCTTCGCCCGCGCCTTTGCCGACAAGGGCCGCATGAGCGGTTACGTCGAAGGCATCCCAGTGTGGCTGGTGACCGCTGAACATCCCGGCCTGGAAGGGGCGGGCGTTGCACTCCAGCAGAGATCCTGATGTTCCCTGGTAGGTTGGGCAGAGCGCAGCGAAGCCCAACAGGGAGGCAGGCCGGAAATGTTGGGCTTCGCTTAGCTCAGCCTCAACCTACGGACGGTTCGTCATCCGCCGGGTAGCGGCTGGCATTGAGGCTCTCTTTGATCTTGCGCAGGTGCGGCTGGAAGTCGACACCACGGCGCAGGGTCATGCCGGTGGCGAGGACGTCGAGTACCGTGAGCTGGATGATGCGCGAGGTCATCGGCATGTAGATGTCGGTGTCTTCCGGCAGCGGGATGTTCAGGCTCAAGGTGCAGGCCCTAGCCAGCGGCGAGCCGGCGGCGGTGAGGCCGAGTACCGAGGCGCCGTTCTGTCGTGCCAGACGCGCGACTTCCACCAGTTCGCGGGTGCGGCCGGTGTAGGAAATAATCACGAACAGATCGCCCGTGTGAGCCACCGAGGCCAGCATGCGCTGCATCAGCACATCGGAATGGGCGGACACGGCGAGGTTGAAGCGGAAGAACTTGTGCTGGGCGTCCAGCGCCACCGAGGACGAGGCGCCCAGGCCGAAGAAGTGGATCTGCCGCGCCTGGATCATCAGGTCCACGGCGCGGCTGATCAGCTGTGCGTCGAGGCTTTGCAGGGCGCTGTCCAGGGAGGCGATGGCACTGCCGAAGATCTTTCGCGTGTAGGCCTCGGGGCCATCGTCGGCGGCAACCGCCTGGCTTACGTAGGCGGCACCGCTGGCCAGACTCTGGGCCAGCTGCATCTTCAGTTCCGGATAGCCGTTGACGCCGAACGAGCGGCAGAAGCGGTTCACCGTGGGCTCACTGACCTTGGCCGACTGGGCCAGCGCCGCGATGCTGTAGCGCGTGGCCTGTTGCGGGTCGCGGAGGATGACTTCGGCGACCTTGCGCTCGGCCTTGTTGAGTTCGTCGAGGCGATTCTGGATCTGCTCCAGCAGGTTGTGCACGCGGTCCATTGGGTTTCCTGGAAAGGGGCCTGCAAGCGGTGGCCTATCGTACTGAGCGTACCCAGGGGGAGCCACCGCAATCTCGGGTGTCGATAAATGTAGTTTTATTACTACATTTTGTCTTGCTGCGAGGCAGGGCTGGGTGTATTCATAGGCTCATGTTTGATAGAAGAACAAATATCATGGCCTCACAACCAGTCGAACCCTGCACCCTAGCCTTGTTCGGCGGCCTGGGTGACCTGGCACTGCGCAAGCTGTTCCCCGCGCTCTATCAACTGGATCGTGCCGGCCTCCTGCCGGCCGATACGCGCATCCTCGCCCTGGGGCGAGACAGTGGCGACCCTGCTTTGCACATCGCCGCCATCGACGAGCAATTGCGCCAGCGCGTCCCGTCCGGTGATCTTGAGCAGGAAGCCTTGCGGCGCTTCCTCGCGCGCCTCGACTACCTGTCCATGAACTTCTTCGACGAAGAGGCCTACCCGAAGCTGGCCGAGCGCGTCGGCCCGGTGTCTCAGTTGATCGCGTATTTCGCCACGCCAGCGTCGGTGTATGGCGCCATCTGCGCCGGCCTGGCTGCTGCAGGATTGGCCGAACGCACCCGCGTCGTGCTGGAGAAGCCCATCGGCCACGACCTGGAGTCGTCGCGGGTGGTGAACAACGCCGTAGCGGCGCACTTCCCGGAAGACCGCACCTACCGGATCGACCACTACCTGGGCAAGGAGACCGTGCAGAACCTGATCGCACTGCGCTTCGCCAACAGCCTGTTCGAGACCCAGTGGAACCAGCACCACATCTCCCACGTGGAGATCACCGTGGCCGAGCAGGTGGGCATCGAGGGTCGCTGGGGCTATTTCGATGAAGCCGGGCAACTGCGCGACATGATCCAGAACCACCTGTTGCAGCTGCTCTGCCTGATCGCCATGGACCCGCCCAGTGATCTCTCCGCCGACAGCATCCGCGATGAAAAGGTGAAGGTGCTCAAGGCGCTGGCGCCCATCGGCGTCGAACAACTCAGCCAGCAGGTCGTGCGCGGCCAGTACGTGGCTGGAAACATCCTCGGCAAGCCGGTTCCCGGCTACCTGGAGGAAGACAACGCCAACACCCACAGCGACACCGAAACCTTCGTCGCCTTGCGTGCGGAAATCCGCAACTGGCGCTGGTCCGGCGTGCCCTTCTACCTGCGTACCGGCAAGCGCATGCCGCAGAAGCTTTCGCAGATCGTCATACACTTCAAGGAACCGCCGCACTACATCTTCGCCCCCGAGCAGCGGCCGCTGATCAGCAACCGCCTGGTTATCCGCCTGCAGCCGGACGAGGGCATTTCCCTGCAGGTGATGACCAAGGAACAGGGCCTGGACAAAGGCATGAAGCTGCGTAGCGATCCGCTGCAGCTGAGCTTCTCCAACACCTACCGCAGCGCGCGGATTCCGGACGCCTACGAACGGCTGCTGCTGGAAGTGATGAAGGGCAACCAGAACCTCTTCGTGCGCAAGGATGAAATCGAGTACGCCTGGACCTGGTGCGACCGGCTGATTGCCGGCTGGCGGCAGCAGGGCGACGCACCCAAGCCCTACGCGGCGGGAACCTGGGGGCCGGTGGCCTCCATCGCATTGATCACCCGTGAGGGCAGGAGTTGGTATGGCGATCTGTAATCTCGACCTGCCGCCGCAGGTCACCGGGCTCGGTCTCGGCAGCCCGGAACAACTGGCCGGAGAGCTGGCCATCACCGTCGCCAACGCCCTGCGCGATGCCGTCGACACCCGTGGCTCCGCCGTGCTGGTGGTCTCCGGTGGCCGCAGCCCGGTGGCGTTCTTCGAGCGGCTTTCCGCAGAGGAATTGGATTGGTCGAAGGTGACCGTCAGCCTCGCTGATGAGCGCTTCGTGCCGGTCAGTCATACCGATAGCAACGAAGGCCTGGTACGTCGGCACCTCTTGCGCGGAGCTGCTGCCGATGCGCAGTTGCTCGGTCTTTACCGCAGTGCGCCGAGTCTCGATGAGGCGGCGCGCCTGTCCGACGAGGCCCTGGCCGAGCTGGGCGCCATCGACGTGCTGGTGCTCGGCATGGGCGAGGACGGTCACACCGCATCGCTGTTCCCCGGCAGCCCGAACCTGGAACAGGCGCTGCGCAGCGATTGCCCGCAGCGTTGCCTGCCGATGCTGGCACCCAGCGTGCCGCGGCAGCGCCTGACGCTGACGCTGCCGCTGCTGCACAGTGCCCACCTGACACTGCTGGCGGTGCAGGGCCAGGCCAAGCTGGCCACCCTGGCCGACGCGCTGGCGGGCGAAGACGTGGCGGCAATGCCGATCCGCGCCTTCCTCCGTCGTCCACTGGAAATCCACTGGTGCCCTTGAGCCCGAAGGAACACCCATGACCAGCCCTCCCAGCAATCGGGCGACCAGTCGCGAAGCCGTGCCGAACATGGCTGACAAGGCTGCCCTGATCGACATCCTCTGCGGCGCGGCGCGCATCCTCCCGGTGATCACCATCGAGCGCGAGCAGGATGTCCTGCCGTTGGCCGATGCCCTGGCCGCCGGTGGCCTGCATACCCTGGAAATCACCCTGCGCTCGGAGCACGGCCTCGCCGCCATCCGCACCCTGCGCGAGCAGCGCCCGGAACTCTGCGTCGGCGCCGGTACCGTGCTGGACGAATGGATGCTCGCCGAGGCCGAAGCCGCCGGTTCGCAGTTCATCGTCACCCCCGGCTGCACCGCGGAGCTACTGCGCGCGGGTGTCTACAGCCCGTTGCCGCTATTGCCCGGCATCAGCAGCGCCTCGGAAATCATGCTCGGCTATGCCCTGGGCTACCGTCGCTTCAAGCTGTTCCCGGCGGAAATCTGCGGCGGCGTGAAGGCCCTCAAGGCGTTCGGCGGTCCCTTCCCGGGAATCCGCTTCTGCCCCACCGGCGGCGTGACCCCCGACAACCTGCGCGACTACATGGCACAGCCCAATGTGATGTGCGTGGGCGGCACCTGGATGATGGACAAGGACTGGATCCGCAACGGCGACTGGCAGCGCATCCAGGAGACCACGGCAGCGGCGTTGGAGCTGTTGCACTGACGTCGGGCCTTGCTCGTTCCGCTTCTTTGTGGGGGCGAATTCATTCGCAAAGGGGCACGTAGTGCCCCCACGAGGCTTAGGGCAGGCCTGCAGCCTGCTTAGCGATTGAAATCGCCCCCACAGGATTTCCAACACCCCTCGACACCGAATCCCATGCGGGAACAGATTCCGCCAAACGGTTTGCTGAAACGATTTACCAAGCGACAGAATCAGGCTAAAACCGATCCCCAGTGGTTCCGAATCAGAGGAAAGCGCAATGACCGACAACAACAACCTCGATGCCCTGTTCCCCACTGCCGAGCAGATTCCCGAGCGCTACCGTCCGGGGGCACCCATCGAACAGCGCGAATACCTGGTCAACGGTGAGCTGCTGCGCTGGGACGGCCCGGTGGCCGCGGTGCGCAGCCCGATTTTCCTGGCTGGCGACAAGGGTGACGAGCAGGTGGTGCTCGGCAGCACTCCGCTGCTGGATGCCGATGCCGCCCTGGCCGCGCTGGAGGCCGCCGTTGCCGCCTATGACCATGGGCAGGGTGCCTGGCCGACCATGCGTGTGGCCGAGCGCATCCAGCATGTGGAGAAGTTCCTTGCCCGGATGCGCGAGCAGCGCGAGGCGGTGGTCAGGCTGCTGATGTGGGAGATCGGCAAGAACCTCAAGGATTCCGAGAAGGAGTTCGACCGCACCTGCGACTACATCGTCGACACCATCGAAGCGCTCAAGGAGCTGGATCGCCGCTCCAGCCGCTTCGAACTGGAGCAGGGCACCCTCGGTCAGATCCGCCGCGTGCCGCTGGGCGTGGCCCTGTGCATGGGGCCGTACAACTACCCGCTTAACGAGACTTTCACCACGCTGATCCCGGCGTTGATCATGGGCAACACCGTCGTGTTCAAGCCGGCCAAGTTCGGCGTGCTGCTGATCCGCCCGCTGTTGGAGGCCTTCCGTGACAGCTTCCCGGCCGGGGTCATCAACATCATCTACGGGCGTGGCCGCGAGACGGTCAGCGCCATCATGGCCAGCGGCAAGGTCGACGTGTTCGCCTTTATCGGCACCCACTCCGGCGCCGCCGACCTGAAGAAGCTGCACCCGCGCCCGCATCGCCTGCGCGCGGCGCTGGGCCTGGATGCGAAGAACCCCGGCATCGTCCTGCCCCAGGTGGACCTGGACAACGCGGTGAGCGAAGCCATCACCGGCGCGCTGTCCTTCAACGGCCAGCGCTGCACCGCGCTGAAGATCCTCTTCGTCCATGAAGACGTGCTCGAACCCTTCCTCGACAAGTTCTGCACCAAGCTGGCCGCGCTCAAGCCCGGAATGCCCTGGGAGGACGGTGTGGCCCTTACGCCCCTGCCTGAGCCGGGCAAGGTCGATTACCTCAATGCGCTGCTGGAAGACGCCGTGGCCAAGGGCGCCAAAGTGGTCAATCCGGGCGGCGGCAGCCACCGGCAGAGCTTCTTCTACCCCGCCGTGCTGAGCCCGGTGAGCCCGGAAATGCGCCTTTACCATGAGGAACAGTTCGGCCCGTTGATCCCGGTGGTGCCGTATCGCGAAGTGGAGGAGGTGATCGACTACGTGCTGCATTCCGACTACGGCCAGCAGCTCAGCCTGTTCGGCAACGACTCGGCCCAGGTCGGTCGCCTGGTGGATGCCTTCGCCAATCAGGTGGGGCGCATCAACATCAACGCCCAGTGCCAGCGCGGCCCGGATACCTTCCCGTTCAACGGCCGCAAGAACTCGGCGGAAGGGACGCTGTCGGTACATGACGCCCTGCGGGTGTTCTCCATCCGTACCCTGGTGGCGACCAAATTCCAGGCGGATAACAAGGAGCTGGTCAGCGAGATCATCCGCAATCGCGAATCGAACTTCCTGACCACGGATTACATTTTCTGAGGACTCGCGCAGGGTCTCCCTTTCCTTGTGGGGGCGAATTAATTCGCTATGCAGACCGAAGGTCTGCTCTTGGGGGCACTCCGTGCCCCTTTAGCGAATGAATTCGCCCCCACAGAAAAGCAAAGGCCTCGCTGCCAAACGGAGAAACCAATGCCCCGCCCCATCAGCCGCGACACCCGGCTCTGCATGTCGCTGTCCGGACGCCCCGGCAATTTCGGCACGCGCTTCCACAATTATCTGTACGAAGCCCTCGACCTGGACTTCATCTACAAGGCCTTCACCACTACCGACCTGCCGGCGGCCATTGGCGGCATCCGCGCGCTGGGCATTCGTGGTTGTGCGGTGTCCATGCCGTTCAAGGAGGCCTGCATTCCATTGCTGGATGAGCTGGACGCCTCGGCTTCGGCCATCGACTCGGTCAACACCATCGTCGCGGATGACGGCTGGCTGAAGGGCTACAACACCGACTACAGCGCCGTGGCCAGCCTGCTGGCGAGCCACGCAGTGCCGAGCGACATTCGTTTCGCCGTGCGGGGCAGCGGCGGCATGGCCAAGGCCGTGGCCAGCGCCTTGCGCGACAGCGGTTTCCGCCACGGCACGATGGTCGCCCGCAACCCGGAAACCGGCCCGGCGCTGGCCCGTGGCTGTGGATATCTGTGGCGGGCAGAGTTGGGCGACGAGAAACCGCAGATGCTGGTCAATGTCACCCCCATCGGCATGCAGGACGGCCCGGAAGCGAACTCGCTGGCCTTCACCCGCGAGCAGGTGGAAGCGGCGGATTGGGTCTTCGATGTGGTGGCCCTGCCGGTGGAAACCCCACTGATCCGCCTCGCCCGCGAGCTGGGCAAGCCGGTGATCACTGGCGCCGAAGTCATCGTGCTGCAGGCGGTTGAGCAGTTTGTGCTCTACACCGGCGTGCGGCCGGAGGCGGGGTTGATCGAGAAGGCGGCGGAGTTCGCGCGGGCGTAGGGCGGGATGGATCACCTGTGGGGGCGATTTCAATCGCTAAGGGGCACGCAGTGCCCCCAAAGGGCAGACCTGCGGCCTGCATAGCGAATGAATTCGCCCCCACAACAAGGAAAAGGCATTCCGAAGTAGGGCGGAGGATCAACCCTCCGGCAGATTCGCGTAGATCTTTTCCAGGGTGCCGTTGAGCTTGGCGATCTGGGCTTCGGTGAGGTCCTTGAAGCTGTTGGTGAAGATGTGCGCAGTGTTCACCTGGATCTCTTCCACCATGTGCCGGCCCTTCTCGGTGATGGTCACCTGGGTGACGCGGCCGTCGTTGCTGCAGGGGGCGGTGTCCACCAGGCCGTCGTCCTTCATGCGGTAGACGATCTTGGTGACGGTGGAGAGCTTGGCGATGGCGTGCTCGGAGATTTCCGAGATGCTCGACTGGCCGTTCTCCTTGAGGATGAAGAGGATGCGCCAGCGGGGGATATCCAGGTCGATCTTCTTCAGGGTCTTTTCCATGGCCATGTTGTAGCGGCCATAGACGCGGGCGATCCAGTAGAAGGGAAACTCCTCCTTCTTGAAATCGTCGCTGGCAGGGTTGTATCGGTTGAGGCGCTTTTTCGGGGTGCTCATGCGAGTGGGGCAAGGTTCGTGCTGACAGGGGGAGAGTTATAGGGGGTTGCGCGTGGGCTGTCGACAGCCGCGTGGCGCCGCCTTGATCCCGATCAGTCGGACGGGCCGCTTAGAGGAGCGGCCCGCCGGTGTCAGCCGTGCAGGAATCGCTGGGCCAGATCGAGCTGGGAGTTGGCCAGCTGGTGCAGTTCCTGGCCGATCTGGGTGCTGCGCTGGGCCTGGCCGGCGCTCTGTTCGGCAAGCCCGGCGATCCTTGCGATCTGCCGGCTGACCTCCTCGGCCACCTGCCCCTGTTCCTCGATGGCCGTGGCCATCTGCAGGCTCATGCCGCTGATCTGGCCGGCTTCGTCCTTGATGCGCCGAAGCGCTTCGCGCACGTCCTGCACATCGGCGCTGGATTGCTGCGCCGCCTGCTCCCCTCGCTGCGCGGTGGCCAGGGCCTGGGCGCTGCCGCTGCGCAGGCGTTCGATGGACTGCTGGATCTGTTCGGTGGAGTCGCGGGTGCGCGAGGCGAGGGTGCGCACTTCATCCGCCACCACGGCGAAGCCACGACCGGACTCGCCGGCGCGGGCGGCCTCGATGGCGGCGTTCAGCGCCAGCAGGTTGGTCTGCTCGGCGATGCTCTGGATCACTTCGGCAATGCCGCTGATGGAGTCAATGGACTCGGCGAGCTGACCGACCGCCTGTCCGATGTCTTCCACCGATCCGCGCAATGCCTGCATCGACACCTGGCTCTGGCTGGCCAGTAGCTCGCCGTCGCGGGCCAGGTCGTCCACTGCCTGGGTGGCGCCGGCGCTGTGCTGGAGGTTGCGCGACAGCTCCTGGATGGTGCTGCTCATCTGCCGGATGGCCGCTGCCGACTGCTCGGTTTCTTCGAGCTGGCGTTCCAGCTGACCGGCCTCGCTGGCCACCAGGGCCGAGGACTCCCCGGCGCGGCTGCGCAGGATGTCGCCGTTGATATGGATGCGCGCCATCACCGTGCGCAGGCGCAGTTGCAGGTTGCCCATGGCCATGTCCAGCAGGGCATCAGCACCGCCGCGCGGGCTGTAGGCCGGTGCCAGCAGCGGATCGCTGTAGACCTGTGGGTAACTCTCCAGGCCCCGGGTCACGCCGCGTTGGCGTACATGGGCGGCCTGCAGGCTGATGGCGCCAAGCCCGCCGAGCAGGGCCAGGCCGAGGCCAGCGTTCAGATGACCGGTCAGGGTCGCGCCGGCCAGCCCCAGGGCAGCCAGTGCGGCGACACTGTGTTCGCCCAGCAGGCGCAGCGTCCGTGTCGCGGCGGACTCGGCCGGCTTGCCCTGGCGCAAGCGCGCATAAAGGCCGTCGGCGCGCAGGCAGCCTGTGCGGTCCATGGGGTGATAGACGGTGCCCAGGGCCACCAACTGGCCGCCCTCGAACAGCGGCACCACGTAGAGGTCGCTCCAGAACACACCGCCTTCCTGGTGGCGGCCCATCAGTGGACCGTTCCAGGGCACGCCGGCGCGCAGCGTTTGCCACATGCGCTCGATGACCACGGCGGGCATGCCGGGGTGGTTGATGCTGCTGAAGGGCTGGTGCAGCAGCGCCTCGCGGCGGTAGCCACACATGTCCAGGTAGGCGTCGTTGCAGTGCAGCAGGCGACCTTCCGGGTCGAGGCGGGAAATCGGGGGCTCCGCGAAGGCTGCGATAGGGGATGGTTTCATAGTGTCCTCCGTGGACGGGGCCCGACCTTGCGGCCGGGCCTAAGCATCGTCAGCTGGCGAGCATCTCCTGGTGCTTGCTGGCCAGGCCCAGGTAGGCCTCGATCACGCGCGGGTCATCGGCCAATTGCGCGGCGGGGCCCTGCATGGCGATCTGGCCGGTCTCCAGCACGTAGGCGTAGTCGGCCACACGCAGCGCGGCGCGGGCGTTCTGCTCCACCAGCAGGATGGAAACCCCCTGCTGGCGCAGGGTGGTGATGATGCGGAAGATCTCGCGGGTGATCAGCGGTGCGAGGCCCAGGCTGGGTTCGTCCAGCATCAGCAGCTTGGGCTTGGCCATCAGCGCGCGGCCCACGGCGAGCATCTGCCGTTCACCGCCGGAGAGGGTGGCTGCCAGTTGGTCGCGGCGTTCCCATAGGCGCGGGAACAGGTCGTAGACCTCCTTCAGCGTTTCGCCATGGTCGCGTTTGCCGCTGCGGTGGCGCTGGAAGGCGCCGAGCAGCAGGTTGTCGGCCACCGTCATGCTGCCGAACAGCTCGCGCTTCTCCGGCACCAGGCCGAGCCCGCGCGACACCATCACTTCCACCTCCGGCACCGCCTCCAGGCTGCCGTCGAACGCGACCCGGCCACGTGAGCCGAGCACGCCCATGATGGCGGAGAGCAGGGTGGTCTTGCCGGCGCCGTTGGGGCCGATCACGGTGACGATCTGCCCCTGGCCGACCCGCAGGCTGGCGTTGGACAGGGCTTCCACCTTGCCGTAGGCGACGCTCAGGTCGCTGACCTCCAGCACCGGGTTGGCGGCGAGGTTTTCCGGCTGCTTCAGGTCTTGAATCGGCATATTCATCACTCAGCACCTCCGAGATAGGCTTCCAGCACCGCCGGGTCTTTCTGTACGTCGGCTGGCAGGCCGTAGGCGATGCGCTGGCCGAATTCCATCACCACGACCCGGTCCACCAGGCCCATGACGAAGTCCATGTCGTGCTCTACCAGGAGGATCGCCATGCCTTCGCTGCGCAGGCGGCTGAGGAGCAGGCCGAGGGCTTCCTTCTCCTTGTGGCGCAGGCCGGCAGCCGGTTCGTCGAGCAGCAGCAGGCAAGGGTTGGCGCACAGGGCGCGAGCGATTTCGAGGATGCGTTGCTGACCCAGGGCCAGGCTACCGGCTTCCACGTGCAGGTAGTCGCCCAGGCCGACGCGTTCCAGCTGGCGACGGGCTTCGCCCAGCAGTTCGGCTTCCTCAGCGCGGTCCAGGCGCAAGGCGGCGGCGAGCACGCCCTTGTGGCCACGCAGGTGGGCGCCGATGGCGACGTTCTCCAGCACGCTCATTTCCGGCAGGAGCTTCACATGCTGGAAGGTGCGGCTCATGCCCATGCTCGCGATCGCGCGCGACGGGATACCGTTGATGCGCTGGCCACGGAACAGCACCTCACCCGAAGTCGGTGTGTCGACCCCGGACAGCTGGTTGAACAGGGTGCTCTTGCCGGCGCCGTTGGGGCCGATCAGGGCGAGGATTTCCCCGGCGCGCACATCCAGGTTCATCTCGTTGTTGGCTACCAGGCCACCGAAGCGGCGGGTGACGTTGCGGGCTTCCAGCAGCACTTCGCCGGCTGCGGGCAGGTCGCGGCGCGGCAGCTCGGCGGCGGCATCCACGGCCTTGAACGACGGGCGCGGTTTCCAGGCATCCGGCACCAGGCGCAGCAGCAGGGGCCAGAGGCCGCCCGGCGCACGTTGCATCAGCAGGATGATGAGCAGGCCGAAGACGATCACCTCGTAGTTGCCGGTGCTGCCGAACAGGTGCGGCAGCAGGTCCTGCAGCCACTGCTTGAGCATGGTCAGCACGCCCGCGCCGAGCAGTGCGCCCCAGACGCTGGCCACTCCGCCGATCAGCGCCATGAACAGGTAATCGATGCCCATGTGCAGGCCAAAAGGCGTGGGGTTCACGAAGCGTTGGGTATGCGCGTAGAGCCAGCCCGACACAGCGGCGAATAGCGCGGAGATGAGGAAGATCACCATCTTCGCGCGGAAGGTGTTCACGCCCATCGACTCGGCCATCAACTGGCCGCCCTTGAGGGCGCGGATGGCACGGCCTTCACGGGAATCCAGGAGGTTCTGGGTGATCAGCATGGCGCACAGCAACACCGCCCAGATCAGGTAGTAGATCTCCTCACCCTTGTTCAGCTCCCAGCCGAACAGCGAGATCGACGGCAGGCCACTGACGCCGGTGTGGCCGCCGAGGGATTCCAGGGTGCCGAACAGGTAGTAGAGCGACAGGCCCCAGGCGATGGTGCCCAGCGGCAGGTAATGTCCGGAGAGCTTGAGGGTCAGCGCGCCCAGCAGCAGGGCCACCGCACCGGTGAGCACCAGGCCCACCAGCAAAGTCAGCCAGGGCGAGGCGCTGGCCCAGGCGAGCCAGCCCGGCAGGTCCTGCACCGTGGTCAGGTAGGCGCTGGTGTAGGCACCGAGACCGACGAAGGCGGCCTGGCCGAAGCTGGTCATGCCGCCGACGCCGGTGAGCAGCACCAGACCGAGGACCACCAGCGTGTAGAGGCCGATGTAGTTGAGCAGGGTGACGTAGAAGGGCGGCAGCACCAGCGGCGCAACGCCGAGCACGGCCACCAGGGCGAGGATCAGGTAGCGCGGATTCATTCATCGTCCTCCACATGACGGCTGGTGAGGGAGCGCCAGAGCAGGAAGGGGATGATCAGGGTGAAGACGATGATCTCCTTGTAGGTGCTGGCCCAGAACATCGAGAAGGCCTCGATCAGGCCAACGCCCAGCGCACCCAGCGCAGCTACCGGGTAGCTCACCAGGCCGCCGATGATGGCGCCGACGAAACCCTTGAGGCTGATGACGAAGCCCGAGTCGAAGTAGAGCGTGGTGATGGGGGCGATGAGGATGCCCGACAGCGCACCGATGAAAGTGGCCAGGGCGAAGGTGGCCTTGCCCGCCAGGGTCGGCGAGATGCCCATCAGCCGAGCGCCCAGGCGGTTCACCGCGGTGGCGCGCAGGGCCTTGCCGTAGAGGCTGCGCTCGAAGAACAGGAACAGGCTGATGATCAGCGCGAGGGACACGGCGATCACCCACAGGGTCTGGCTGTTGAAGGTCACGGGGCCGAGGGTCAGGCCGGCCTCGGAGAAGGGCGCAGTGCGCGCGCCTTCGGGGCCGAACATCAGCAGGCCGAGGCCGACCATGGCCACGTGCACGGCGATGGAGACGATCAGCAGCACCAGCGAACTCGCCGATGCGATCGGCTGGAACACCAGGCGATAGAGCTGCGGACCGAGCGGTACGACCAGAGCCAGCGTGAGCAGCGCCTGAACCGCCATGGGCAGTTCGGCCAGCGGCAGGTTGCGGACCAGGCCGACCATGGCCAGGGCATAGGCGAGCTTGGGGATTATCCGTTTCGGGAAGCGGAAGCCGCGGCTGGCGCGGGTCGCGTCAAACAGGTCCATGGCGCAATCGGCCAGGGTCAGGCCGAACAGCAGCCAGACCAGCGCGGTGGGCTGGCCAGCCTGGAGACTGGCCATGGCCAGCGCGCCGTAGGTGACGAACTCGCCCTGGGGGATCAGCAGGATGCGCGTGACGGTGAAGACCAGCAGGAGCGACAGGGCCAACAGCGCGTAGATGGCGCCGTTGGTGATGCCGTCCTGGCCGAGCAGCAGGGCTATCTGGAGATTCATGGTGGGAACTCTTGTTGCGGTACGTAGGGTGGATGACGCTTTCTTCATCCACCATCTGTGCTTGATCCGGACTCCACAGGGTGGACATCAACAGCGATGTCCACCCTGTGGAGCGCCTTTCTGTGGGGGCGAATTCATTCGCCAAGGGCGGCGTAGCTGCCCCTGTGGAATCCGAAGGGCGGACCTTCGGCCCGCATAGCGATTGAAATCGCCCCCACAAGGATCACTTACGGCCGAGCAGGGTCCAGGTGCCGTTCTTCACCTGGATCAGCTCACGGCCGCGCTCGTCGAAGCCGCTGTGATCTTCCGGGGTCATGTTGTAGACGCCCTGGGTGGCGGGCAGCTCGTGGCTCGACTCCAACGCGTCGCGCAACGCGGCGCGGAACTCCGGGGTGCCCGGTGTGGCCTTGGCGGCGGCTAGCGGGATGGCTTTCTGCAGCAGCAGGCCGGCGTCGTAGGTATTGGCGCCGAAGGTGGCCGGCTTGCTGCCGTTCAGCTTCTCGTAGGCAGCCACGTACTCACCGGCGACCTGCTTGGAGGGATGGCTGTCGGGGATCTCGTCCAGTACCAGCATCAGGCTGGCGGCGAGGATGGTGCCTTCGACCTTCTTGCCGCCGAGCTTGAGGAAGTCCGGCAGGGCGGCACCGTGGGTCTGGTACATCTGGCCGCGATAGCCCTGGTCGAACAGCGTGGTCTGCGGCAGTACTGCGGCACTGCCCGGAGCGGCTACCAGGACGGCGTCGGGGCGGGACGCGAGCACCTTCAGGCTTTGGCCGGTGACGGAGGTGTCCTGGCGCTGGAAGCGCTCGCTGGCCACCAGCTTGATGCCGTGTGCGGCGGCCAGGGCGCCCAGCACCTTGGACCAGTTCTCGCCGTAAGGATCGGCGGTGCCGATGAAGCCGAGGGTCTTCACGCCGCGTGCGGTCATGTCGTCCACCAGCGCCTTGGCGATCAGGTCATCGTTCTGGGTGGTCTTGAACACCCACTTCTTCTGCTCGTTCATCGGCAGCACCACGGACGCGGTGCCCACTGGCGCCAGCAGCGGCACGCCGGCTTCGGCGACGAACTGGATGACGCCCATGGCGTTGGGTGAACCGCTTGGGCCGATGATGGCGTCGACGTTCTCTTCGCTGATCAGCTTCTTCAGCGCCTTGACGGTGGCGGTGGGGTCGCTGCCGTCATCCAGGGGGATGTAGGTGACCGTCTGGTCCCCGGCCTGGGTGGGCAGCAGCGGCGTCGAGTTCTTCTGGGGAAGCCCGACCAGGGCGAGCGGCCCGGTGGAGGAGGTGATGACACCGACTTTCACTTCGGCCTGGGCATTGGCCAGGACGGCGGCGCTGAGGAGCAAGGTGGACACGGCTTGTTTGAAGAGCATGACGTTCTCCGAGGGTTGCAAGGCTATTCGAGAGGCAACGATCCGCAGGTCGCGCCCGGCCCCTGCTGGGCACCGGTTGCGTGGATCGCTTGCCGCCTTTTTGTTGTTCTGGCGCCTGGTGGCGCTACCGGCGGGTATCCCGCTCGGCGGGAAGTGAAATTGCAGCTCCCGTGCCAGAAAAAGCTGCGCCGTGGCGGTGCAGCACCGAGGCAGCCCCGTTGAACCCTCCCGCTTTCCCCTCAAGTCAGCGCTTGCTGACTCTCCCGTCGGACCTTTCTGCAAAGCGACTTCATGCCAGTGGCAATCGGCTTTCCAGCGTCCTTTGCAGGGCGTTTTCCTGGCTGATTCTTGTGGTTTTCAGGCTAAAAAATCGCTTATTTATCGCCAAAAAATTCGCAATAAATTGCAAATATTCCGTTCGATAATCGCTCACTTTGAAGGAGGCGCTACGCGCGATAAATTTCGATATGTGCGATGTGAATAGTTCTTATGTGAGTTGTAAATAATTGAAAATAATGACTTTTATATGTTGATTTACGTGAAATATCCATTTTATGGCTGTTACATAAATGCACGTAAAGAGTGCCTTGTTACGTGAAAATGCACCTAATCTACACACTCCTTTTCCAGTGATAATTCAATTGACATTTCACGTAATTCTTTCGATTCTGGATTTACGTAATCGACACCCCCGACGGGGCAGTCGAGCACCAACAAGAACACCAATGGGTGATGCAAATGACGATAGTGGTCGAGAGGCTGGAGCTGGGTGGCGCGGGGCGAACCGTGATGGTGAAAGACACCATCGATATCGCCGGCCATCCGACCCGCGCTTCCAGCCGTGCGCTGGAAGAAGCGCCCGACGCCGTGCGCCATGCCGATGTGGTCCAGGCACTGCTGGATGCCGGCTGCCGCATCACCGGCAAGACCAGCCTGCATGAGCTGGCCTTCGGCACCACCGGCCTCAACGCTTGGACCGGCACCGCGGAAAACCCGCGTTATCCCGGCCGCGTACCCGGTGGTTCCTCCAGTGGTTCGGCGGCCGCCGTCGCTGCCGGTCTCTGCGACTTTTCCCTGGGCACCGATACCGGCGGTTCGGTGCGAGTACCGGCCGCTTGCTGCGGTGTGTTTGGCCTGAAACCCACTTTCGGCCGCATCAGCCGGGCGGGTGTGATGCCGGCACAGACTTCCCTGGATTGCGTCGGTCCCTTCGCCGCCAGGATCGACCTGCTGATCGAGGCCATGGCTGCCATCGATCCTTCCTTCAGTGTGTTGCCCACCGTCAGCGGCATTCGTCTCGGCGTCGTGCCGGTCGAGGCCGATCCGGAGGTGCTGGCCGCCCTGGATGCCGTGCTGGAAGCCTCCGATTTCGAACTGTTCAAGGCGCCGCTGCCGGGCATGCAGGCTGCCTACGACGCGGGCCTGGCCATCATCAATCGGGAGACCTGGAACGCCTGCGGTCACCTGGTGGAAAGCGGCCTGGTGGGCGCCGATGTGGCGTCCCGCCTGCTGGCCGCCAGCAAGACCACCGACGCCGACCTGAAAGAGGCCGAAGCCATTCGCGCCGCCTTCACCGCCGAAGTGGATGCCGCTCTGGCGCGTTACCCGATCCTCGCACTGCCGACCATGCCGAACTACCCGGCCCTGGTAACGGAGGCCGCCGACACCCGCGCGGCCATCGGCATGACCGCATTCGTGCGGCCGTTCAACCTCACTGGCCACCCGGCACTGAGCATTCCCTTCGAGGGCGCCTCGAAGCTGCCGGTGGGCCTTCAACTCGTTGCCGCCAAGGGCGCGGACGAACTGCTGCTGGCAGTCGCCCGTGAGCTCGTGCGGCGCCTCGAACAATAACCAAGAAGCCCACCAGGAGAGCCCCATGTCTTCGCTAAGCGAGCTGGATTACCAGCGCCCCACCCCGATTACCGCGAGTGAAGGATTCCAGGCGTTGCTCGCCGACATCCGTGAGCGTGCCCGGCGCGAGGAATTCGACCGGCAGAAATTCATTTCCCAGGACGTCATCGAGCGCTTTAAGGAACTCGGCGTCTACCGTGCCCTGGTGCCCACCCGCTTCGGCGGCGACCAGCGCTCGCCCATGGAGTTCTGCCAGATGGTGGAGGACATCTCCGCCGCCGACGGTTCCGCCGGCTGGGTCGCCAGCTTCGGCATGAACCCGGTGTACCTCGCGGCGCTGCCCCTGGCGACCCTGGAAAAGGTCTATGCCAACGGCCCGGACGTGGTCTTCGCCGGCGGCATCTTCCCGCCGCAGCCGGCCGTCTTCGTCGAGGGCGGATTGGAAGTGAACGGGCGCTGGAAATTCTCCAGCGGCTGCATGGGTGCCAACCTGATCGGCGTCGGTATCAGCCCGAAGAACGGCGACACCGTCGGCCTGCCGCGCCTGGCGGTGATGCCGCGCGAGAAGGTGAAGATCGAGGAAACCTGGGACGTGATCGGCCTGATCGGCACCGGCAGCCACGACGTGGTGATCGACGGTGTGGTTGTGCCCGAAGAGTGGACCTTCGTCCGCGGTGGCCCGGCCAACCTCGACGAGCCGATGTTCCGCTACCCGTCGCTGTCCTTCGCCACCCAGGTGCTTTCGGTGGTGGGCCTGGGCGTCGCCCGCGCCGCCCTGGATTACCTCTCCGGTATGGCCACCGGTCGTTTCTCCGTCACCGGTGCCCCGGCCCTGTCTGACCGCCCGCTGGCGCAGATGCAGATGGCCAAGGCCGAAGCCGAACTGCGCGCCGCCCGCGCCTGGTTCTACGAGGCGATGGAAAACGCCTGGGCCAGCCTGCTGGCCGGCGACCCGGTGAGCGTCGAGCAGACCAACCTGCTGCGCCTGTCCTCCACTCACGCCACCCGCGTGTCCGCCGAAGTGGCGCGTACCGCGCAGATGCTCTCCGGCATGACCGGCGTGTACCGGGACAACCCGTTGTCGCGCTTCGTCAACGACACCCTGGTGGTCACCCAGCACGCCTTCATGGGCGACATGACTTACCAGAACGCCGGCGCGATCTTCTTCGGCAACAAGCCGCTGCCCGGCTACCTGTGAATTCCAACTGACTGATCGGTGATTTCGATGAGCGATAAGAAAGCCCTGCGCGTCCTCTTCTGCATGGGTATCAACCAGAACTTCTTCGACGCCCCGCGCGAGGAACAACTGCAGGTCTGGGCCGCCTTCAGCGAGATGTGGAACGGCATCCACGACCTGCCCGGCGTGAAGGTGTTCGGCAACATGGACGACGACCAGAGCATGGTCGGACCAAGCACCGGCTACCCCTGGACCACCTACCTGCTGGCCGACGTACCGGATATCGAAACCGTGCACGCCGCCTGCAACCTGTTCCGCACCACGCCGGTAGGTGATGGCACCTACAAGCTGTGGCGCTACGCCAAGGTCGAGGCCCGCACCGGCCGCGAACTGATCATCCAGCGCGCGTGACCGCCATGACCGAAGCCCTTGAGCAACGCCTGCGCCAATTGGAAAGCGAACACGCCGTGCGCGCCTGCATGAATCGCTACATGGAGCTGTGCGACGCGCTGGATGCCCGTACGCCCCTGGACGAACTGGCCGGCCTGTTCACCGCCGACGCCGTTTGGGAAGGCAAGGGCGCCAAGTACGCCAAGAGCTTCGGTGGCTACCAGGGCCGCGAGGCGATCCGCGCCATGTTCGCCACCTACATGGTCGAGCCGGCGCACTTCGCCCTGAACGTGCACTTCCTCTGCTCCGAGCTGATCCGCGTCGAAGGCGCGCAAGCGGTCGGCAGCTGGGTGATGTTGCAGACCTCCACCTTCGCCAGCGGCGCCTCGCACCTCAATGCGGCGCGCCTGACGGTGAAGTTCCGCGAGGAGGAGGGCGCATGGCGCATGGCGCATTTCCAGACCGAGAACCTGTTCAGCCGTCCGGTGGAGGCGTGGAACAGCGACGCGCACCTGCCGGTTCCCGGCAAATGAAGACACCTGCCTGCCTGTGTGTAGGAGCGAGCTTGCTCGCGAAAGGAGAGCGACCGGGGTTCGCGAGCAAGCTCGCTCCTACGGAAGCCACCGACAAGAAATTTTGCAAGTCGGCGCCTTGCGTCGACGAGGAGTGATCGTGACCAACCTGATCGAAACCGTGAACCTGGCCAGCTCGCCGGCCGACCTGGTGCTGCACGACCGCGTGCACACCGCCCTCTACACCGACGCCCGCATCTTCGACGAAGAGCTGGAGAAGGTCTTCTACAGCACCTGGATCTGGGTCGCCCACGCCAGCGAGATTCCCGATAACGGCAGCTACAAGAGCACCTACATCGGCAAGCAGCCGGTGATCGTCGTGCGTGACCGCAAGAAGGACGTGCACGTGCTGCTCAACCGCTGCCGCCACCGTGGCGCCACCGTCTGCGAGCACAAGAAGGGCAAGACCAACAGTTTCGTCTGCCCGTACCACGGCTGGAGCTACGCCCTGGACGGCAGCCTGCGCGGCGTGCCGCACCCGGAGAGCTACGCCGACTGCCTGGACAAGGGCGAGCTGCCGCTGGTGAGCCTGCGTGTCGAGGAATACAACGGCATGATCTTCGCCACCTTCAAGGACGACATCGAGCCGCTGGTGGACTTCCTCGGCCCAGCCAAGAAGTGGATCGACCTGTTCATGAAGCAGGGTGCCGGCTATGGCGTGAAGGTTTCCGGCGAGCACCGCTTCCGCTTCCCCGGCAACTGGAAGATCCAGCTGGAAAACACCACCGACGCCTACCACTTCCCGCTGGTGCACAAGTCGTTCCTGTCTTCGGTGGACGAGCAGACCCTGGAACTCTTCGACTTCGTTAAGGGCCCGGGCTACGTCGAAGACCTCGGCAACGGCCACAGCGTGATGGTGATGATCCCCGAACTGGTCGACCTGGAAGCCAACCTCGACCAGCCGATCCCCGAGCGCTTCGAGGCCCTGGCCGAAGAGCTGCGCGGTGAAGGCATCGAGGAACAGCAGGTGCGCCGCATCGTCCGCGCCGTGGGTGGTTCCGGCTTCAACCTCAACCTGTTCCCCAACGTGGCCTGCTCCATGGCCTTCTTCCGCGTGCTGCAGCCGGTCGCTGTGAACGAGACCGAAATCCACCACGCAGTGATCACCATGGACGGCGGCCCGGCCGTGGCCAACCGCTACCGCCTGCGCCTGCACGAACACTTCCAGGGCCCCATGGGCTTCGGCACTCCGGACGATTCCGAGGCCTGGGAGCGCGTGCAGAAGGGCGCCCAGGCGGGCACCGACCTCTGGATCATGCTCAACCGCGGCCTGCCCGGCGAGAAGCCGAGCGAGGACGGGCTGATCAGCGACGTGAGCGCCGAGACCGGCATGCGCGCTGCCTACCAGCAGTGGAAAAAGATGATGTCGGTCTGACCCTCATCCGCCTCTCTCCCGCCAGCGGGAGAGGGGCAAGGGATGGCGTCGCCACGAAACGCACTATTTGAGAGAAAAACCATGAACCTTGAATTGCTCAACCACGTCAGCGCCTTCATCTGGCAGGAAGCGGACATGCTCGACCACGGCGACTTCGACGCCTGGTTGAACCTGTGGACCGAGAAGGGCACCTACATCATCCCGATCGATCCGAACGAAACCGACTTCGAGAACACCCTGAACTACGCCTACGACGACCACCACATGCGTCAGCTGCGCGTGCAGCGCCTGATCGGCGGCGAGTCCATCTCCACCAGCCCGCGCGCCCGCACCGTGCGTGCCCTGTCGCGCTTCCGCGTGCTGGGTGAGGAAGACGGCGTGGTGACCGTGCGCTGCGCACAGAACCTGCGGGAGTTCCGCAAGGACGTGCTCAAGCACTACACCGCCGACATCACCTTCCAGCTCAAGCGCGAAGGCGAGTGCTTCAAGATCCAGCGCAAGCTGATCCAGCTGATCAACTCCACCGATACCCTCGCGGGTATTGGCTACATCCTGTAAGGACGCCGCCATGAGCCAGATTGCACTCGTCACCGGCGCCGCGCAGGGCCTCGGCCTCGCCATCGCCAGCCGCCTGTTCGCCGCCGGTTACGCGGTGGTGATCACCGACCTGTCGCTGGAAGGCGCCCAGGCCGCCGCCGACAGGCTCGACCCCAGTGGCGAGCGCAGTCTGGCGCTGAAACTCGACGTGGCCAGCAAGGCCGACTTCGAGTTGGCGCTGGCAGCGACCCTGGAACGCTTCGGCGCCCTGCACGTGGTGGTGAACAACGCCGCCATGACCATGACCACCCCGGTCATGCAGATCAGCCCCGAGGAGTTCGACCGCGTCCTGAGCCTCAACACCCGCAGCGTCTTCGTCGGCTGCCAGGTGTTCGGTGCGCACATGGCGGCGGCCGGCTACGGGCGGATCGTCAACATGGCGTCCCTGGCCGGGCAGAACGGCGGCACCGCTACGGGCGCGCACTACGCCGCGTCCAAGGGCGCCATCGTCACCCTGACCAAGATCTTCGCCAAGGAGCTGGCGGCCAATGGCGTGACCGTCAATGCCATCGCTCCGGGGCCGATCGAATCCCCGGCGGTGCGCGCGGCCGTGCCGGCTGAACGCATGGAAGGGCTGCTGGCCAACATCCCGGTCAAGCGCCTGGGCGATGCCGATTTCCTCGGAGACCTGGTCGTGCAGTTGGCACGCCCGGAGGCCTACTTCACCACCGGGGCGACCTGGGATGTGAACGGCGGACTTTTTATGCGCTGAGTGCGCAACCTGACAAAGCAGTGTCGTGCGTGCAGTGCGGCAAGTAACAACGAAACAGAACAATCAGCACCTACGAGGGTGCGGGAAGGCCGGTATGAGTGAGCAAGTGTTGAATCTGGTGGTCCGCAAGCGGGTGGAGCAGGGCGAGGGCGTAGTGATCCTCGACCTCGCCGACCCGTCGGGCAAACCCCTGCCGGCGTTCGAGGCCGGTGCCCATGTGGATATCCACCTGAAATCCGGCCTGGTGCGCCAGTACTCCCTTTGCGGTGACCCGGCCAACGCCTCCGTCTACCGCCTTGGCGTGCTGCGTGATCCGGCTTCCCGTGGTGGTTCGGTCGCGGTCCACGAACTGCTGCAGGAAGGCAGCGAGGTCGCCATCGGCGCACCGCGCAACCTCTTCCCGCTGGCTACCGGCGCGAGCCGTTCGATCCTCATCGGCGGTGGTATCGGCATTACCCCGATGATCGCCATGGCCCATGAACTGACCGCGAAGGACAGCGCCTTCGAGCTGCACTACTGCGGCCGTTCGCGCAGCCGTACCGCCTTCCTCGACGAGCTGGAAAACGCCGACTTCGCCGCCTGCGTGCGCACCCACTTCGACGACGAAGACGCCGCGCAGAAGCTCGATCTGCCCGCCGTGCTGGGTCAGCCGGCTGACGACGTTCACGTCTATGTCTGCGGCCCGGCCGGGTTCATGGACTGGGTGATCGCTGAGGCGCGCAAGGCCGGTTACGCCGACGATCACATCCACCGCGAGTACTTCCAGGTGGAAGTGGATGCCAGCGGCGAGAGCTTCGAAGTCGTCGCTTCGCGCAGCGGCAAGACCGTGCAGGTGGCCGAGGGTCAGAGCATCGTCGATGCACTGGCCGGCGTGGGCATCAAGATCGAGATTTCCTGCGAGCAGGGCGTTTGCGGTACCTGCCTGTGCGACGTACTGGAAGGCGAACCGGACCACCGCGACGTCTACCTGACCGATGAAGAGAAGGCCGCCAACGACCAGATCCTGGTCTGCTGCTCGCGTGCCAAGTCAAAAAAACTGGTACTGGACATCTGACAGCAGAGGGGCAAGACCATGGTCGATACCAATGGATTCCGTAATGCCATGGCGCTGCTGGGCGGCGCCGTTTCCGTCATCACCACCGATGGCGCAGCGGGCCGCTGGGGCTTCACCGCTTCAGCGGTGTGCAGCGTCACCGACCAGCCGCCGACGCTGCTGGTGTGCATGAACCGCTCTTCGTTCGCCAACGGTCATTTCAAGCAGAACGGTGTGCTCAGCGTGAACGTGCTGACCGCCGAGCTGAAGGAAATCTCGGGTGTGTTCGCCAACCGCGAACTGGACTCCGAACAACGCTTCGCCAGCGCCAGCTGGAGCACCCTGGAGAGCGGCTCGCCGCTGCTCGACGATGCCCTGGTGAGCTTCGACTGCCGCATCGCCCAGGCCCATGAAGTGGGTTCGCACACCATCTTCTACTGCGAGGTGCTGGGCATTCGCCACGGCAAGAACCAGGAAGGGTTGGTGTACTTCAACCGCGCCTATCACCGCCTGGGCGACGCGTCGCGTTCGGCCTGCTGATCCGGTGTTTTGGGGTTGTTTTGTTGGGCTTCGCGTAGCTCAGCCACAACCTACCAAAGCGTGCTCGCTCCCGTAGGTTGGGCAGAGCGCAGCGAAGCCCAACTGAATCGAGTTGGTGGGTTGGCTTCATGTAGGAGCGAGCTTGCTCGCGAAAGATCGTCGCAGGGATGTTCGCCAGCAAGCTGGCTCCTACGGCGAACTTCGTAGGTTGTGGCTGAGCGCAGCGAAGCCCAACGCGCGGTGTTGAAAAGAATTTCGGAGTCATTCCGGAATATCGGATGAAGTTGTAATTCATTCGTTTGAAAGTTTTACCCATAACTATAAATCGAGGGCGCCCGTACATGTTCGGGTGGCGGGCCTTGCTACAACTTTTTTGCAGTAAGTGGTTATAAAAACAACACTGTGGATTAGCTGCCGAAGTTACACTTCTTGCTAATTAATCTGCTCCCACTCGATGTGCCTTGCATGCACATGTAAGAAAGGATTACTTCCATGTTTCAGAAAAGCTGGCTGGCCAGCGGCGTAGCTGCCGCAGGCCTGATGGGGATGCTCATGCCGATGTCTGCCCAGGCGGACTTCGTGAAGGATCGGCAAATCAGCCTTGGCCTGCGTAACTTCTATATCGATCGTGACTTCAAACAGGATGATGCGCCGAAATCGCGTATCGGAAGTTGGACTCAGGGTTTCGATTTCCGCGCCATCTCCGGATATACCGAAGGCACTTTTCAGTTCGGTCTTGATGTATCCGGGCAATATGCCTATCGCCTGGACGGTGGTGGCGGTCGCGGCCCGGACACCATCATTCCTTACGACGACAGCAAGGGTGAGCAGGTGCGCGACTATGGCCGCGCCGCGCTGACCGGAAAGATGCGTTACTCCAAGACCGAACTGAAGGTCGGCGAACATCGCCCGATGCTGCCGGTGGCTTTCTACGACGATTCCCGCCAACTGATCACCACCTTCCATGGCTTCCTGCTGGAATCCCGTGAAGTGGACCGGCTGACGCTGACCGGCGGGCGCTTCACCGAGATCAGCAGTCGTGAGTCGTCCAACCGCGAGAAGATGTATCTGTTCAACGGCCCGGACATCAAACGCCGCAGCGATGGCCTGAACTTCGGCGGTGCCACCTACGCCTTCACTCCTAGCCTCACCGCCAGCTACTTCTACGGCCAGCTGGAAGACATCTACCAGCAGCACTACCTGGGGGCGACCCACACCGCCGACCTGGGCGGCGGCTATGGCCTGAAGACCGACCTGCGTTACTTCGACAACAGCGAAGACGGCAAGGCGTTGTACGGCGATATCGACAACCATTCCTACGGCGCGATGACCACCCTGCGCAAAGGCGCCCACGCCATCGGCGTCGGCTACCAGCGCATGCTCGGCGAGAGTGTCTTCCCGACGCTCAACGGCTATGCGCCGCAGCCGTACCTGGTGAACTGGTCCACCGTCGGTTTCGTGAAACCCAACGAAAGCTCCTGGCAGCTGCGCTACGACCTCGACTTCGCTGCCTACGGCGTGCCCGGCCTGAAACTGATGACGCGCTACCTGCGCGGCACCGGCATCGACCGTGGCAACAACGCGCTGGACCAGAACGTCGAGAGCGAGCGCAACCTCTACCTCAGCTACGTGGTGCAGAGCGGCCCGCTCAAGGGCGTCGGCTTCGAATGGCGCAACATCGACGTCAAGACCCGCTACGGCAATGGCAATGTGTCGGGCCCTGACTACCAGGAGAACCGCCTGATCACGACGTACACCTTCAAGTTCTGACCCGCCGGGCCGACCGGAAACGGTCGGTCCCGCATTTTTTGACTGGCAGCGAGACTCCGATGCGACTCTACGAACTCATCACCTTCACTCTGCGCGTGCGCACTCCGGCTGCAGCGCTGGCGCGCCTGGAATCGACACTGGCTGAGGCGGCGCCGGGATGCACCCTGGTGGGCTGCTGGGCCTCGGAAATCGGTCCGCTGAACCAGATCGCCGTACTGCGTGGCTTCGCCGACGAGAACGCCCGCCAGACCGAGCGCGAGCGCTTCCTGCTGGCACGGGATGCCTTCGGTATCGAAGAATTCATGCTGGACATGAAGGTGGAGAACTACAGCCTGTTCCCCTTCCTCGAACCCCTGGCACCGGGTGCTCATGGCCCCTTCTACGAACTGCGCGAATACAACCTGATTCCCTCCGGCCTGACCCCCACCCTGGAAGGCTGGAAGAAAGCCGTCGGCCCGCGTACCACGGAAAGTTATTCACAGGTCTACGCGGCCTTCTACGCCACCGACGGTCGCACGCCGCGCTACCTGCACATCTGGCCCTACGCGACCCTGGAACAGCGCCTCGACGTGCGCACGCGGGCAGTGGAGGACGGCGTCTGGCCACCTGAGAACTCCGGTCCACAATTGCGCGAAATGCATTCCACCGCTTACCTGCCGGCGAAGTTCTCGCCGTTGCAGTAGCGTCTTTTTTCACGCTTTACCTCAGCCCGTTCCACTCCTTTGCGGGCTTTTTTTCTTGCGGTAGGGGCGGTCGCTTTTTTGTGGGGGCGAATTCATTCGCGAATAAATTCGCTCCCACAAAGACCGGTGGGGTGGATGTCGCTTTTTACATCCACCAATGGAGTTCAGGATTAGCCACGATCGGTGGATCGATGAAGCGTGATCCACCCTACGAACGTGCCAGGGAGTGAGTGCTTGTTGTGGGGGCGAATTCATTCGCTATGGGCAGCGAAGCTGACCCGAGTATCCCAGGGGCAGACCTGCGGCCTGCTCAGCGAATGAATTCGCCCCCACAAGGTGTCCGCTGTTCAGCCGATATGCCCCTCGGCCAGCTCTTCGATGAGCGCCAGGCAATGGGTCAGAGCCGGCGATGCGTCGCCCACGCGGCGGCTGATGATGATGGGTGAGGTGGCCTGGGCTTCCTGCAGGCTGGCATAGCCGATGTCGATGCGGTGCAGCACCTGCACCGATGCCGGCACCAGGGTGATGCCGATGCCGGCGGCGACCAGGCCGATGGCGGTCTGCAGTTCATTGGTCCATTGCGCCACTTCGATCTGCAGGCCATAGGCGGCGAACAGTGACAGCACATGGTCGGCGTAGCTCGGCCGAGGGTTGCCCGGATAGAGCACGAAAGGCTCCTGGGCGAGATCGGTGAGGCTCACGGGACCTGGCAGCAATGGGTGCCCGGCGGGGAGGGCGGCCACCAGCGGGTCGAGGGTCAGCACCTCCTGCTGGATGGCTGGATCGTTGATGTGGATGCGGCCGAAGCCGACATCGATGCGGCCGGCCTTGAGGGAGTCCACCTGTTGCAGGGTGGTCATCTCGGAAAGCCCCAGCTCCAGGCCGGCATCGCTGCGCAGGCGGCGGATCAGGTCGGGCAGAACACCGTAGAGGGTGGAGGGTGCGAAGCCGATGCCGAGCCAGGCTTTTTCCCCCGACCCAATGCGGCGGGTATTGTCACAGACCTTGCCCAGCTGCTCGAGCAGGGTGCGGGAATGCTCGTGGAAAAAGCGTCCGGCTTCGGTCAGACGCAGGGGTCTGCCACGCTCCAGCAAGGCCACCCCGAGTTCCTCCTCGAGCTGCTGGATCTGGCGGCTCAACGGAGGTTGAGCAATGTGCAGACGCTCAGCGGCACGGGTGAAATTGAGTGTTTCGGCAAGCGCCTGGAAGTAGCGCAGATGGCGAAGCTCCATGGTGACTCCGGGGCGGTGGTGGTGTGAGATATTCGATACCTTGAAGGTATCGTGCTAGACAAACTCTATATTGGACCCCGCGATTTGTCGCGGCCACTATCGGGACCAGATGAAACGAACCTGATGGGTATTGAAGTGAGCCAAGTCCTGATCGAAAGCGTCGAGACGATCATCGTCGACCTGCCGACCATCCGCCCGCACAAGCTGGCCATGCACACCATGCAGAACCAGACGCTGGTGGTGATTCGCCTGCGCTGCTCCGATGGCATCGAAGGCCTCGGCGAGTCCACCACCATCGGTGGTCTGGCCTACGGCAACGAGAGCCCGGAAAGCATCAAGCAGAACATCGACAGCCACCTCGCTCCGCTGCTGATCGGCCAGGACGCCAACAACATCAACGCCGCCATGCTGCGCCTGGACAAGGCCGCGAAGGGCAACACCTTCGCCAAGTCCGGCCTGGAAAGCGCGCTGCTGGATGCCCAGGGCAAGCGCCTCGGCCTGCCGGTGAGCGAGCTGCTCGGTGGCCGCGTGCGTGACGGCCTGGAAGTGGCCTGGACCCTGGCCAGCGGCGACACCGCCAAGGACATCGCCGAAGCCGAGCACATGCTGGAAATCCGCCGTCACCGCATCTTCAAGCTGAAGATCGGCGCGGGCGAAGTGAACCGCGACCTCAAGCACGTGATCGCCATCAAGCAAGCGTTGGGCGACAACGCCAGCGTGCGTGTCGATGTGAACCAGGCCTGGGACGAGTCCGTTGCCCTGCGTGCCTGCCGCATCCTCGGTGACAATGGCATCGACCTGATCGAGCAACCGATCTCGCGCATCAACCGTTCCGGCCAGGTGCGCCTGAACCAGCGCAGCCCGGCGCCGATCATGGCCGACGAATCCATCGAAAGCGTCGAAGACGCCTTCAGCCTGGCCGCTGACGGCGCCGCCAGCATCTTCGCCCTGAAGATCGCCAAGAACGGTGGCCCGCGTGCCGTGCTGCGCACCGCGCAGATCGCCGAAGCGGCCGGTATCGCCCTGTACGGCGGCACCATGCTCGAAGGCTCCATCGGTACCCTGGCGTCGGCCCATGCCTTCGTCACCCTGAAGCAACTGACCTGGCACACCGAGCTGTTCGGGCCGCTGCTGCTGACCGAGGAAATCGTCAGCGAAGCGCCGGTCTACCGCGACTTCCAGCTGCACGTGCCGCGTACTCCGGGCCTTGGCCTGGCCCTGGACGAAGAGCGCCTGGCGTTCTTCCGCCGCAAGTAAACAGGAGACCTTTCCATGCTGTTCCACGTGAAGATGACCGTGAAACTCCCGGTCGACATGGACCCGGCCAAGGCTGCCAAGCTCAAGGCCGACGAGAAAGAACTGGCCCAGCGCCTGCAGCGCGAGGGCAAGTGGCGTCACCTGTGGCGCATCGCCGGCCACTACGCCAACTACAGCGTCTTCGACCTCGCCAGTGTCGAAGAACTGCACGACACCCTGATGCAGCTGCCGCTGTTCCCCTACATGGAGATCGAGGTGGACGGTCTCTGCCGCCACCCGTCATCGATTCACGAAGACGATCGCTGATCGATTCGCGCCCGATAACAACAAGATGAGGAAATAGCCATGACTATCAAACTGTCCAGCAACGAAAGCGTCCAGAAGTTCTTCCAGGAAGTGAGCGGCTTCAACAATGACCAGGGCAGCCAGCGCATGAAGAAGCTGGTGAACCGCATCCTGGTCGACTCCATCAAGATCATCGAAGACCTGGAAGTCACCACCGAAGAGTTCTGGAAAGCGGTGGACTACTTCAACCGCATGGGCGCCCGTGGTGAGGCTGGCCTGCTGGTTGCCGGCCTCGGCCTGGAGCACTACCTGGACCTGCTGCTGGATGCCCAGGACGAGCAGGCCGGTCTGTCCGGCGGCACCCCGCGCACCATCGAAGGCCCGCTGTACGTGGCCGGCGCGCCGCTGTCCGAAGGCGAAACCCGCATGGACGACGGCACCGACGCCGGTACCGTGATGTTCCTGCAGGGCCAGGTGAAGGACGCCGATGGCAAGCCGATCGCCGGCGCCGTCGTCGACCTGTGGCACGCCAACACCAAGGGCACCTACTCCTACTTCGATACCACCCAGTCGGACTACAACCTGCGCCGTCGCATCGTCACCGACGCCGAAGGCCGCTACCGTGCCCGCAGCATCGTGCCGTCCGGCTACGGCTGCCCGCCGGATGGCACCACCCAGGAAGTGCTGAACCACCTGGGCCGCCACGGCAACCGTCCGGCGCACATCCACTTCTTCATCTCCGCGCCGGGTTATCGCCACCTGACCACCCAGATCAACCTGTCGGGCGACGAATACCTGTGGGACGACTTCGCCTACGCCACCCGTGATGGCCTGGTGGGCGAGATCCGCTTCACCGAAGACGCCGCCGCTGCCGCCGCCCGTGGCGCCGTGGACCGCTTCGCCGAAATCGACTTCGACTTCCAACTGCAGTCGGCTCCGAGCCCGGAGCAGGAAGCCATCCGCGACCGCGTTCGCGCCGAAGCCTGAGTCACCGAATCGGCGGGGGAGGCTGGTTCCCCCGCTGTTTGAGCCGGCCATTTTGGCCGGCTTTTTTATGGGCGGTGGGTTGGTACTGACTTTCGGGATATTGCCGAACTCTGCTTCCCTCACCCCGACCCTCCCAGAGGGAGAGGGGGCTGTCCGTGCAGGATGGCTGGTGAGTGCCCGGCGCGAGTCACCCCTCTACCTCCGGGAGAGGGGCCGGGGGTGAGGGGAGTTGATCGCCCGCGCGATTTCGCGAATGAATTCGCTCCCACAACGAGCACCCCAACTCCCCGGATAACCATCCCCGACTATCCGGATTTCGCCCGTTCGCTGGATGCCGCCTAATCGACGGACAACCCTCGGAGGTGCCCATGACCAGCCCCAGTGATCCGGCCGAATTGGCCGCCTACTACGACGTGCAATACAACGCCCGCGCCAGCGTCGAGGACTACGAGCAGTACCCGCGCCAGTACCGCGCACTGAGCGACGCAGCCCATGCGCGTCTGAAGTGCTTCAAGGATGTGCCCTACGGGCCAGGAGCCGCCGAGCGACTGGACATTTTTCCGGCCGTTCAGCGGGATGCCCCGGTACTGCTGTTCATTCACGGCGGCTATTGGCGTGCGCTGTCCAAGGCCGACTCGGCGTTCATGGCGCCGGCTCTGACCGCCGCCGGTGCGTGCGTGGTGGTGCTGGACTACGACCTGGCCCCGGCCGTGAACCTCGATCACATCGTCGACCAGACCCGCCGCGCGCTGGCCTGGCTGCATCGCCATATCGCCGAGTTCGGCGGTGACCCGCAGCGGCTGTATGCCAGTGGCAGTTCTGCCGGCGGGCATCTCACGGGAATGCTCCTGGCCGGCGGCTGGCACGGGCGCTACGGCGTGCCGGGCAACGTGCTGTGTGGTGCGCTTCCCATCAGTGGGCTGTTCGACCTGCGGCCGCTGCTGGAAACCCATATCAACGGTTGGATGGGGATGGACGAGGCGGCGGCGCGGCGCAACAGCCCGGCCTTCCACCTGCCGACGCGGGGTGCCGAACTGGTGATCAGCTACGGGGCGCTGGAAACGGCGGAGTTCGCTCGCCAGTCCCATGACTTCCTCGAGGCTTGGCGCGCGGGTGGGCTGCCGGGGCGCTTTGTCGAAGCGCCCGGCAAGAACCATTTCGATGTGGTCCTGGAGCTGGGCCAGCCGGGGGCGCCGTTGTATCGGGCGATATGCGAATTGATGGGGTTGTAAGGGGCGTGGATCTATCTGTTGTGGGGGCGATTTCAATCGCTAACGGGCACGCAGTGCCCCCAGGTGAGGTTCAGAGGGCAGACCTTCGGCCTGCATCGCGAATGAATTCGCCCCCACAGGAAAAGCAGCCCACAGAAACCTGTGCCTATCCCTGCTGATTCGCGTCAGCCCAGCAACTCCCTCAACTGCCCGGTGATCCGCTGCTTCTCGTCCAGCCGTTGCATGATGCGCTGGACGATTTCGTAGCGTGTTGTGGCAACGCACTTCATCTGTGCCAGGGACTGCTGGGCAATGGTGGATTTCTCCAGTGGGGAAAAAATACCTGTAGGCCGTGCCCATTCCTGGCCACGGCGCTCGGTCTTAGAACAGTGCCAATGTGTAATTGAGGATCAGGCGGTTTTCGTCGATGTCGGTGCGGTAGTTGGAACGTGCGGTGACATTACGGATGCGCACGCCCAGGCCCTTGAGCGAGCCGCTCTGGATCACGTAGCCGATGTCCAGGTCGCGCTCCCAGTCCTCGCCTTCGAAGCCCTTGCCGGTGTCGACATTGTCGCCCTTGATGTAGCGCAGGGTGGTGGTCAGGCCGGGGATGCCGAGGGCGGCGAAGTCGTAGTCGTGGCGCACCTGCCAGGAGCGCTCATCCGCCGAGGCGAACTCGTAAGTGGGGACCTCGTTGCCCAGCGGGGTGATGTTGGCGAACACCTTCGGGAAGCCCTGGTCGCCGAACATGCCCTGGTAGCCGACGAAGAAGGTGTGGCCGCCGCGCTTGGCCGAGAACAGGGAGTAGAAGGCCTGGTTGTCGACCTCGCCGATCAGTTTCTTGCCGTCTTCGCTGGAGTCGTAGAAGCCCGCGTTGACGCCCAGTACCCAGTCGCCCACAGGTTCGGCGTGCTTGAGGCTGATCAGGCGCTGGTCGTAGATGTCTTCCAGCTGCGCGTACCAGGCACCCACCGTGGTGCGGTTGGCGTTGAAGGCATAGTCGGCGCCGGCGTAGTTGAAGGCGTCGCTCGAGGCTTGGCGCTGTGGCTGGTAGCCGATCTGGGCCTGGATCTTGTCGTCGCCGGCCTCGTTGCGCAGACTGGTGCCAGTCAGATGGCCACCTTGCAGGGTGAGGCCGGCGATCTCGCTGGAGGTGACGCTGGCGCCCTGGTAGCTGGGCGGCAGCAGACGGATGTCGCTGAACATCAGCACCGGCAGGTTGGGCTGCAACTCGCCCACTTTCAGCTCGGTTTTGGAAATGCGCATCTTCCCGGCGACGCCCAGGCGGCTGTAGTCGTCGGCGGCCTCGCCGTCTTCCTGCACCGGCAGCAGGCCGGTGTTGACCCGGTCGGGGCTGCTGTCGAGCTTGATGCCGAGGGTGCCGATGGCATCGATACCGAAGCCCACGGTTCCCGGCGTATAGCCGGACTTGAAGTTGAGGATGAAGCCCTGGGCCCATTCCTCGGCCTTGGACTGTTTGTTCGGTCCGACGATGTCGGAGAAATCGCGGCTGAAGTAGTAGTTGCGCAGCTGCAGGGTGGCGGTGGAGTCCTCGATGAAACCGGATTCCGCGGCCAGCGCACTGAGGGGGAGGGTGCTCAAAAGGAGGGATAACGCACGGGACTTGTAGATCATCGCAAGGCTCTTCTTCTTCTGGTTTTTGGGCGCAGCCGTCCGCCGCCGGCATTTTGCGAAGCCGGCGGGAGTCGGGTTGCGTCGGGGTTGCCGGTCCGTCGTGACTACGGACCGGGCGGATCGGGGCGGTGCTCTAGACGCCCAGGTATCGGTGCGAAAGCTCGGGGGCAGCCGCCAGCTCCGCTGGCGTGCCCTGCCAGACCTGGCGGCCCTTCTCGATGATGTGATGGCGGTCTACCACTCGCGCCATCTCCTTGAGGTTCTTGTCGATGACCAGGATGGTCTCGCCCTCTGCCTTGAGGGTGGCCAGGCAGTTCCAGATGGTTTCGCGGATCACCGGGGCCAGGCCTTCGGTGGCTTCGTCGAGGATCAGCAACTGCGGGTTGGTCATCAGCGCGCGGCCCACCACCAGCATCTGCTGCTCGCCGCCGGAAAGGGTCTTGGACAGTTGCTCCTGGCGTTCCTCCAGGCGCGGGAACAGCGCGTAGATGCGATTGAGGTCCCACTTGCCACCCTTGCTGGCGGTGGCCAGCAGGTTCTCTTTCACGCTCAGGGTGCCAAAGGTGCGGCGGCCTTCCGGCACCAGGCCGAGGCCTGCCTGGGCGATGCGGTAGGGCGTGGCGCCGCGCATCTCCTTGCCGTGGATGCGGATGTTCCCGGCGCTCGGCTTGAGCAGGCCCATGATGGATTTCACGGTGGTGGTCTTGCCCATGCCATTGCGGCCGATCAGCGACACCACTTCGCCCTGTTCGATTTTCAGGTGCATGTCGAACAGCACCTGGCTCAGGCCGTAGCCGGCCTGCAATCCACTGACTTCAAGCATGTTCTTCCCCCAGGTAGGCGGCGCGGACCTGCGCGTTGCGGCGGACTTCTTCGACGGAGCCGGTGAGGATGGTCTGGCCGTAGACCAGCACGGTGATGCGGTCGGCCAGGGCGAACACCGCATCCATGTCGTGCTCCACCAGCAGGATGGCGTAGCGACCCTTGAGCGACTGGAGCAGCTCGGTCATGCGCGCGGACTCCTCCGCGCCCATGCCGGCCATGGGTTCGTCCAGCAGCAGCACCGAGGCTTCCTGGGCCAGCGCCAGGGCCAGTTCCAGCTGGCGGCGCTCGCCGTGGGACAGCTCGCTCACCAGGTCTTCGGCGCGGCGGCCGAGGCCGACCTGCTCCAGGTAACCGCGCGCCGGGTCGAGCAGGCGGCGGTCGCGAGACAGCGGACGCCACATGCCGAAGCTCTTGCCTTCGCGGGCAGCGATGGCCACCGCGACGTTCTCCAGCAGGCTGAAGTCCGGGTAGAGCTGGCTGACCTGGAAGGAGCGGGCGAGGCCCAGGCGTGGCCGCTCATGGGCCGGCACGTCAGTGATGTCCCACCCGGCGAAGAGGATCTGCCCCTTGTCCGGGCGGATTTCCCCGGCGATCTGCGAGATAAGCGTGGACTTGCCGGCGCCGTTGGGGCCGATGATGGCGTGCAGCTCGCCGGCGGCCAGCTCCAGGTTGGCGCCATTGGTGGCCTTCACCGCGCCAAAGGCCTTCTCCAGGCCGCGGATGGACAGTTGTGCGCTCATGGGTGCACCTCGCGGGCGGTGACGATGGGGTCCGGCTGCGCGGCCGCCTTGCGCGACTTGGCGCCGGCCATCAGCAGGCCATGGATGCCCTGGCGACCGAACAACACCACCAGCAGCAGGAGCGGGCCGAAGATCAGCAGCCAGTGTTCCGTCCACAGGCTCAGCAGCTGTTCCAGACCGAGGTAGACCGCAGCACCCAGCACCGGGCCGAGCAGGGTGCCGACGCCACCGAGGATGACCATGGCCATCAGCTCGCCGGACTTCTGCCAGGAGGCCATGTCGGGGCTGACGAACAGCGCGTAGTTGGCCCAGAGCACGCCGGCCAGGCCGGCGCCGAGACCGGCGATGACGAAGGTGGTGAGGCGGTAGCGCAAGGGTTTCAGGCCGAGGCTGACGGTGCGCCGCTCGCTCTGCTTGAGGCCGCGCAGGACGAAGCCGAAGCGCGAACCCACCAGGCGCCGGCAGAACAGCAGCCAGGCCACCAGCAGGCCGACGCAGAGGTAATAGAACTGGTTGGCGTCGTTCAGGTCGAGGCCGGGCAGGGCGTTACGCTCGTTCAGCAGGATGCCGTCGTCGCCGCCATAGAGGGACAGCGAGCCGAGGATGAAATAGAGCATCTGGCTGAAGGCCAGGGTGATCATGATGAACTGCACGCCCGTGGTGCGCAGCGACAGGTAGCCCATCACCAGGCCGAGCAGGGCGCAGCAGAGCAGGGCCAGCGGCCAGACCAGCAGCGCGCTGTTGCTGCCCTCCCAGCCCCACAGCGGCATGCCCTGGGAGGTGTGGAAGGCGACGATGCCGACCACGTAGCCTCCGAGGCCGAAGAAAGCGGCGTGGCCGAAGCTGACCAGGGCGCCGTAGCCGATCAGCAGGTCCAGGCTGGCGGCGGCCATGCCGTAGATGGCCAGGCGGGTGAACAGGCTGACCAGGAAGGGTTCGTCGAGCAGCGCCGCCAGCAGCGGCATCAGCGCGAAGGTGGCCAGGCAGGCCAGGTCGATAATCAGTCGACGGGACATGGGATTCTCCTCAGGCACGGGCCGGCAGCAGGCCGCGCGGACGTACCAGCAGCACCAGGGCCATGACGATGTAGGCGCTGGCGGAAATCAGGCCGCCGCTCAGGGCGCCGCTGACGTCGGCGGGCAGCAGCTGGTCCAGCAGCGGTGGGATATAGGCGCGGCCGAGGCTGTCGACCATGCCGATCAGCAGGGCACCGACCAGGGCGCCACGTACCGAACCCACGCCGCCAACGACGATGACCACGAAGGTGGTGATCAGCACCTTCTCGCCCATGCCGATCTCCACCGAAAGCAGCGGCGCCGCCATGAAGCCGGCCAGCCCGCAGAGCATGCAGCCGAAGACGAACACCAGGGTGTAGAGGCGACTGATGTTGACCCCAAGGGCACCGACCATCTCGTGGTCGTCGGCACCCGCGCGGATCAGCATGCCCAGGCGGGTGTGGTTGATCAGCAGCCACATGCCGAGGGCCACCAGCAGGCCGGCGCCGATGAACAGCAGGCGGCTGACCGGGTACATCAGGCCGGGCAGCACTTCGACGAAGGCGTTGTACCAGTCCGGCGTGGGCATGGCCGGCGGGCTGCGGCCGAACAGCAGGGTGATCAGTTCGTTGCTGAAGAACACCACGGCCAGCGTCGCCAGCACCTGGTCCAGATGGTCGCGGTTGTAGAGGCGGCGGATGATCCCGGTCTCGATCACCAGGCCATAGAGCGCGGCACCGGCCAGGGCAGCGAGACCGCCGAGCCAGAAGGAGCCGCTGGCGATGGCGGTGTAGGCGGCGCAGAACGCACCGACCATGTAGAAGGCGCCGTGGGCCAGGTTGATCACGCCCATGATGCCGAAGATCAGCGTCAGGCCGGAGGCGAGCAGAAACAGCAGGGCGCTGTACTGCAGGCCGTTGAGAAGTTGTTCGAGCAACAGCATGGCGAAGTCCTGCGGTGATGGCCCGCCGGGGTGGCCGGCGGGCTGGCGGTTCAGGTCGGGATCAGAGCGCGCACTGGGCCGCGTAGCTGTCTACCTGGGCCTTGGCGATGGTCTTCACCGGCACTTCAGTGAGCTTGCCGTCGGCGCCGGGCTGGACCTTGAGCAGGTGCCAGTCGATCACGGCGTGCTGGTTGCTGCCGAAGCGGAAGTCGCCACGAACCGAGTCGAAACGGGCATTACGCAGGGCGCTGCGGAAGGCCTCGGCGTTCTTGATGTCGCCGTTGGTGGCCTTGAGGGCGGAGCCGATCAGGCGCGCGGTGTCGTAGCCCTGGGCGGCGTACATGGTGGGTGCGCGGTTGTACTTCTCGGTGAACGCCTTGACGAAGGCCTGATTGGCCGGATTGTCGGACTGCGGGTTCCAGCCGCTGACCACGTTGACACCCTCGGCCACGTTGCCGGTGGCGGCGAGCATGCGCTCGTCCATGGAGAACACCGGCACCACCATCGGGATGCTCTTGGCCAGGCCCGAGCTGCCGTACTGCTTGGCGAAGTTGATGCCGCCGCCGCCCGGATGGAACTGGAACACCGCGTCCGGGTTCAGCGAGCGGATGCGCGCCAGTTCCACGGAGAAGTCCAGCTGGTTGAGCTTGGTGTAGATCTCGGTGACCTCACCCTTGAAGGTGCGCTTGAACCCGGCCAGGGCGTCGCGGCCGGCTTGGTAGTTGGGGGCGAGGATGACCATCTTCTTGTAGCCCAGGTCGTTGGCGGCGACGCCAGCCATCTCGTGGGGTACGTCGTTCTGGTAGGAGGCGGCGAAGTAGTTGGGCTTGCACTGGGCGCCGGCGAGGTTGGAGGGCGCGGCGTTGGTGCTGATGTAGAAGCTGTCGCCTTTGGTGGCGCCGTTGACCACGGCGGCGAGGACGTTGGAGAACATCACGCCGGTGTAGAGCGAGATGCCGTCCAGGCTCATGCGGTCGATGATCTGCTTGCCCTTGGCGGGTTGCAGGCCGTCGTCCTCCACCACCAGTTCCACCGGCACGCCGCCGAGCTTGCCGCCTTCCTGGTCCATGGCCAGGCGGAAGGCGTCGCGGGCGTCTTCGCCCAGGTAGCCAGCGGGGGTGGAGAGGGTAGTGATGAAGCCGATGCGCACAGGGTCCTGTGCCAGGACGGGGAGGGAAGAGGCCAGCGCGGCCCCGAGCATCGCAAGTTCAAGGGTCTTTTTCATGGTTACCGCCTTGGTTGCGCAGTGCCGTCGTGACTCGGCCTGCATAGTTGTTGTTTGGGCAGTTGGTGGAGCGGGTGGAGCGTGTTTGTTGTTTTGTGTGCCGTCGTAGGAGCGAGCTTGCTCGCGAACGCATCGCGCATTCGCCACCCCGTAGGATGGGTAGAGCCTGCGAAACCCATCGATGTGGTGATGGGTTTCGCTTCGCTCTACGCCATCCTACGAAGCGGTCAGGTATTGCTCTCGGTGAACTTCTCGAAATACAGGTGGCCGTTGTCGATGCCGTTTTCCGTGAGCCAGGTCTTCACCGACTCGACCATCGGCGGCGGGCCGCAGAGGTACATGTCGAAGGGGGCTTCGCGCAGGACCGCGGCGTCGAAGTGCTCCGGCACGTAGCCGCGCTTGCCGTTCCAGTCCTGGCCCTCCTCGCTGATCACCGGGGTGAAGCTGAAGTCCGGGATGCGCTCGGCGTAGCCCTGGATGCGCTCCAGCTCGCAGAGGTCCGCCACCTGGCGCACTCCGTAGAACAGGTGCACCGGCTGGCCGCAGCCGCCGCGTTCGGCGATTTCATCGAGCATGCCGAGGAAGGCCGAGAGGCCGGTGCCACCGGCCACCAGCAGCAGCGGCTTCTCGATGTGGCGCATGTAGAAGGCGCCCAGCGGGGCCTCGAAGCGGATCTCGTCACCCACCTTGCAGCGCTCGCGGATGTAGTTGCTCATCACGCCGTCCGGCAGCAGGCGAATGAGGAATTGCAGCTTGTTCTCCGCATTCGGCCGGTTGGCGAAGGAGTAGGAGCGATTCGAGTCCGTGCCCGGCACCTGTAGGCGGGCATACTGCCCCGGCAGGAAGTCCAGCTGCTGGCCGTCGACGCCGGCATCCAGGTGGAGGATGGCGGTGGTCGGCGACACCTGCTCGACATGGGTGACGATGCCGCGCTCGTGCACCGTCTTCGAGGCGCCGCAGAGCGCCGAGTCGAAGTCGAAGTAGAAGGAGGCGTCGGACTGCACGCGGGTCTGGCAGGTGAGCATCTTGCGCTGGGCGAGGTCCTGTTCCGACAGGGCTTCGTCGTCCACGTAATCCATCTCGAAGCGGCCGGATTCGCAGCGGCCCATGCAGGTACCGCAGACGCCCTCGCGGCAGTCCAGCGGAATGTTGATGCCGTTGCGCAGGGCGGCGTCGAGGAGGATCTCGTTGCCGTGCACGGGGAAGAACAGGGTTTTGCCGTCGGCAAAACTGAAGGCGACCTTGTGGTTCATGGCGCGTACTTCCGCTGGATCACAGGTGGTAGAAATCGAGCACCGAGTTGATGGTGTCGTTGAGCAGGAGCATGTGCTTGCGGGTGATCTTCCAGCTCTCGCCCACGGGCTTGAGATGGTAGGTCGCATGGCCGAAGAACTGCTCGGCCTGGCCCAGCCGGTAGTACAGGGTGTGCCAGTTGGCCTTCACCTCCAGTTGGCCGTCGTCACACTCAGCGATGCGCACGTTGCTGATCTGGTGCAGGGTGCGCGGCATCGGCACGGTCGAGGCGGCCTTGCCGGTGCGGATGCGGTACACGCGGTCTTCAAGGCCCGAACGGTTGCTGTAGTAGATCAGCGACATGCCGCGTTTCGGGTCGGTGGTGTACTGGTGCTCGGACTCCCACTGCGGCAGGTGGTACTCGCACTGTTCGTCGAACAGCTCCAGATAGGCGTCCCAGTCCTGGGCGTCGCACAGGGCGGATTTTGCGTAGAGGAACTGCTCGATCTGGTATTGCAGCTGCTGGTTCATGCCTGCACCTCCTGCAGTTTCAGGGCTTTCTGGTCGAGGCCCTTGAGCAGGAACCGCTGCCAGTTGGCGTGCTGGTTCACGTAGAGGCCTTCATGGGTGAATTCGGTGCCGGTCATCACCGGGGCGATGCCCAGGGTCTGGCTGTTCGACGTGGCGCCGGTGACCCACTTGCCGTAGCCGCGGGAGATATCGCTCCAGCGTTCCAGGCGACCCTGGAAGCCGCGTTGCTGCTCGCGGAATTCCACCAGGTCGTCGGGGGTGCCCAGGCCGGAGACGTTGAAGAAGTCCTCGAACTGGCGGATGCGGCTTTCGCGATCGGCGTCGGATTCGCCTTTCACGCCGATGCACTGGCTGATGATCTCGGTCTTGTTCCAGGCCAGCGGACGCACGATGCGCAGCTGCGAGCTGATCTGGTCCATGAAGAACAGGCTGGGGTAGATGTTCAGGTTGCGCAGGCGGTGCATCATCCACTCCGCCTTGCCCTGACCGTGCTCCTCGACCAGACGCGGCATCACGGTGGCGTAACCGGGGCGCACGGTGGGGTTGGGCATGTCGCTGAACAACACGCTGTGGCCGTTGTTGAAGGAGAACCAGCCGTCGTCGGTTTCGGTGTCGCCGGCCCCCAGCTTGCTGTAGTCCAGGGTGCTGCTGGCGCTGCCCTTGCTGGCGTTGACCTGCTGGCGGTGCTGCACGGTGGCCACGTAGTTGTAGTGCACGGTGCTGACGTGATAGCCGTCCAGGCCGTTCTCGTTCTGCAGTTTCCAGTTGCCGTCGAAGGTGTAGGCGGACTTGCCGGGCAGCACTTCCAGCTCACCGGTGGGCGACTGGGCGACCATCATGTCGAAGAACACCTTGGCGTCGCCGAGGAAGTCTTCCAGGCTGTCGGTGCCCGCGACGTCGAGGCTGATGAAGACGAAGCCCTTGTAGCTTTCGATGCGTGCCTTCTTCAGGCCACGGGTGGCCTTGTCGAAGCCTTCCGGGTATTCGCCGGGCGCCTTGACCTTCACCAGGCGGCCATCGCTCTTGTAGCACCAGGCGTGGAAGGGGCAGGTGAAGGTGGACTGGTTGCCCTTGCCGACGCGGGTGAGGGTGGCGCCGCGATGCTGGCAGGCATTGATCAGGGCGTTCAGCTCGCCATTGCCGTCACGGGTGATGATCATCGGCTGGCGGCCAGCGCGCAGGGTCATGAAGTCGTGGGCATTGGGGATCTCGCTTTCGTGGCAGGCGTAGATCCAGTTCTTCTCGAAGATCAGTTCCATCTCCAGGTCGAACAGTTCCGGCTCGGTGAACATGTCGCGGGCAATCCGGTACACGCCTTCTTCCGGACGGAAGTCCAGGCAGCCGCTGACGTACTCTCTCCACTGCGCAATGTTCTTATTCGAAGTATTCATGGGTGGCACCTTCCACATCGGGCGAATCAGTGGAGGCCATTAGAAGGAGCCGGGACTTTCCCGGTCTATCCGCATAGTTGGCGAAGCTGCGCCGTAAATTTTGCCGTTTGCCATCGGCCCACAAGCCACAAGGGGCGCGGCTTGCAGCAGTTCAGGGGCAAGCGGAATAAGTGGATAGCCTTCGTCCAGCAAGCGGATAGCGATGGGAGTGGAAAGGGGACTTGAATTCACCTCGACAGCGCTGCGGCGGGGCGCGGTAACGCTTGGCAGGCCTGGCACGGCCCGAGGTAACGGCAGAACGGCGAAATGGCCGTTGGCTAGCCGATTCGTCCGCTGCGCGCTATCCGAAAAATTGGCGAAGGCTATCCGTTGCTGCAGCGCGGGTAACCCTTGGCCTGCGCGCACTTCCCAAATGGGGTAACACCGCAGCCTTTCGTTGGCCTTGAGGTGCCCCATCGGGTTGCACCTGCAGAGGTCGGCGGTTGCGGCACTGAAGGCGCACAGGGTGTGCTCCACGGCGTGGCAGAAGGGCTCTGGGATGAGGCGTTCAGACGGCGCGCTGGTTCTTTGGAGTGATTTTTCCGACGGAGCGAGGAACGGTCCTATCCAGAAAGTGGGCCGATGTTATCCTCGATTTCTGGTCTTCGACGGATCGTGCTGGCGTGGCATGGAGCTTGCCTGATTCAACTCGACGCGCCGCCAGAGCGCGCATCTCCCATTGCCGTGTTGGGTGCCGCGTGATGACTACGAAGAACCATCCCCATTTTCGAGACATTTCCGCAGATCGCTACGATCTGGCCGGAGCCCGTTCCTGGATGTCGAATATCTGCGGTCCCCACCAGCTGAAGGTGGCGAAGCCCGAACGTATCCAGTTCCACCACAGCGCCAATGTGCTGCCCTCGATGTCCACCACGCTGGGCTATGTCGAATACGGTACCGACGTCACCATCGGCGTCGGTGACGAGATGAACCTCAATTGCTACAGCCTCAGCCTGCCGCTCTGCGGCGAGCAGGAGCTGGCCAAGTCCGGGCGCCTGCTGCGTTCGGATCGCGACGCGGGGGTGATCCTCTCGCCCCACGAACACCAGGAACTGACCATCGGCGGCGACTGCCACAAGTTGCAGGTGGCGATTCCCCGCGCGGCCATGCAGCAGACCCTGGAAGACCTGCTGCAACGCAGCGTGGATGCGCCCTTGTGCTTCCAGGCCGAGATGGATGCGGTGGAAGGTGCGGCGGCGTCCTGGTGGCGCATGGCCCGGCACCTGATCGACGAGCTGGAGCGCAGTCGCGATCTCTATGGGCAGCTGTTCTTCACCCGCGACCTGGAAAGCGCGTTGATCAAGGGGCTGATCCTGGCCCAGCCGAACAACTATTCGGACGAACTGCGCGAGCGCCTGGAGATCAAGCTGCCGCACTACCTGCTGCGTGCCCGCGCCTTCATCCAGGCCCACGCCCGCGAGGAAATCTGCCTGGAGGACATCGAACGCGCGGCCGGGGTCTCGCGCTTCAAACTGTTCGAAGGCTTCAGGAGGTATTTCGACCAGTCGCCCATGGCGTTCCTGAAGAAGCACCGGCTCACTGCGGTGCGCCAGGAAATCCTCGAGGACCGCTCCCAGCGGAACATCTCGGCGATCGCCCTGGCCTGGGGCTTCAATCACCTCGGGCGCTTCTCCAGCGAGTACCGCAAGCTGTTCGGCGAGACGCCGAGCGCCACCGTCCAGCGCCTGGAGGCCAGACGCGGGCACAGCCTCTGAGATGACGCCGCTCGTCGCCAACTCTTGGCGCAATTGTCGAGCGCATCCTCTGCCGGACGACCACTAGGGCGAGTCCCTATCAATGTCTGGTTCAGGAGTGCGCACCATGAAGATCGACAAGCATCCCGTAGTTTCCCGAGCAGAATGGCTTCAAGCGCGCGAGGAATTGCTGCGCAAGGAAAAGGCCTTCACCCGTGAGCGCGACAAGCTCAGTGCCGAGCGGCGGGCGCTGCCCTGGGTACGCATCGACCAGGTCTACGCCTTCGAGGGGCCGGACGGCTGGGAAACCCTGGCCGACCTCTTCGACGGACGCAGCACGCTGGTGGTCTACCACTTCATGTTCGGCCCCGGTTGGGAGGAAGGCTGCCCGGGCTGCTCTTTCCTCGCTGATCATATCGATGGAGCGAACCAGCACCTGAAGCACCACGACGTGACCCTGCTCTGCGCTTCACGGGCGCCCTTGCAGGCGTTCCAGGCCTTCCGCAAGCGCATGGGCTGGAAGTTCAAGTGGGTGTCGTCCCAGGGCAGTTCCTTCAACCAGGACTTCGGCGTGGCCGCCCGGCCCGAAGATATCGCCGCCGGCACCGCGCGCTACAACTACGGCACCAGCAAGGACCCGGGCGAGGACATGCCGGGCCTCAGCGTGTTCTATCGCAACGACGCGGGGGAAATCTTCCACACCTATTCCACCTATGCCCGTGGCCTGGACCTGCTGGTGGGCGCCTACAACTTCCTCGACCTGCTGCCCAAGGGCCGCGACGAGCAGGAAATCATGGATTGGATGACCTACCACGATCGCTATGAGGATGAGCCCGCCAAGGTGCATAGCTGCTGCGCGGAATAACGCGCCCCAGTGTCTCGCCCGGCCTGTGGGAGCGGCTGATTTCCCATGAGGAGGTGAGCAGCAGTGGCGTAGGGTGGATGTCGCTCTTTACATCCACCAGCGAGGTCCGGCTGGAACGCGCATGGTGGATCGGTGAAGCGTGATCCACCCGAAGAAGAGCTCCCGGATTGCACCGAGTTACGGGTGCCTCAATTGTAGGTTGGGTCGGGCGGCGTTCCGCGAGCGCAGCGAAACCCAACGCGGAGGCCACGAGGCCTGAGTGTTGGGCCGCGCTGCGCTTGGCGCCAACCTACGTCAATGCCACGTGCTCCTGGTTGCTGGTCTCCGGCTTCTTCGCCCGCAACACCAGTGCACACAGCGCCGGCAGGAACAGCAGGGTCAACACGGTGCCCACCAGCACGCCGCCAATCAGCACATAGGCCAGGGATGACCAGAACACCGAGAAGGTCAGTGGGATGAAGGCCAGCGCAGCTGCCAGGGCGGTGAGCAGCACCGGGCGGGCGCGGCGTACCGTGGCTTCGATGATGGCCTCGCGCAGGGGGCGGCCGTGGGCCAGTTCCTGGTCGATCTGGTCAGTGAAGATCAGCGTGTTGCGCATCAGGATGCCGCCGATGCCGATCAGCGCCAGGATGGCATTGAAGCCGAAGGGCTGATTGAACAGCAGCAGCGCCGGCATGGCGCCGATCAGGCCCAGGGGGGCTGTGGCGAAGACCATGAACATCCGGCTGAAGGAACGCACCTGGAACATGATCACCACCAGTGTCAGCAGGATCATCACCGGGAACAGCACGGCCAGGGCCTTGTTGGCCTTGGCGCTTTCTTCCACCGGGCCGCCGATGGTCACCTTGTAGCCGGCCGGCAGCTTGGCGATCAGCGGTTGCAGGTCGGCGAACACGGCCTTCTCCACATCCGGCGGCTGGGTGCCCTTGATGATGTCGGCGCGCACTTCGAAGGTCAGTGCACGGTCACGGCGCTTGAGGATCGGGTCCTCCATCAGCGGTTGGAAGCGGCCCACTTGTTCCAGCGGCACCGACACGCCGGCGGCATTGGTGATGGTCAGCCCCTCGATACCGCCGAGGTTTTCCCGCTGGGTGTTCTGGGCTCGCACCATCACGGCCACGGTGCGGGTGCCTTCGCGCACTTCGGTCACCGGATTGCCGGTGAGCAGGGCGTTGAGCTGGCTCTTCACTTCATTGGGCGTGAAGCCGAGCAGGCGCAGGCGGTCCTGGTCCAGTACCAGACGATAGGAGCTGCTGCGTTCGCCCCAGTCGACGAAGGTGTCGCGGGTCATGGCGTTGGCGGCGACCACGGCACGCACCTCTTCGCTGATCTGGCGCAACTGGTCGAGGTTGGGACCGGACACGCGGAATACCACCGGGAACGGCACCGGCGGGCCGAACACTAACTGAGTGACGCGCACCCGTGCCGAGGGGAATTCGCCGGCGGCGATGCGCGCTTGCATGCGTTCCCTGAGGGCATCACGGGCCTTGGAGTCGGCGGTCTGCACGATGATCTTGGCGAAGGCCGGGTCCGGCAGTTCGGGGTTCAGGGACAGGAAGAAGCGCGGTGCGCCGCCGCCCACGTAGGCGTCGACCAGTTTGGTCTGGGGTTCTTCCAGCAGGGCTTTTTCCACCTCAGCGACCACGGATTCGGTGGCCTTGAAGGCGCTGCCCGGCGGCATGTAGACCTCCACCAGCAGTTCCGAACGGTCGGAGTTGGGGAAGAACTGCTTCTTCACGATGCCCATGCCCAGGCCGCTGGCGATGAAGGCTGTCACCACCAGGGCAGTGACGGTCTTGCGGTGGTTCACGCACCAGGTGACCAGGGCGCGCAGGCGCTGGTAGAGGCGGGTGGCATAGAGCGCTTCATGGCCACCAGCGACGGGTTGGATCTTCGGCAGCAACTTCACTCCCAGGTAGGGCGTGAAGAACACCGCCACCACCCAGGAGGCGAGCAGGGCGAAGCCGACGATCCAGAAGATGTTGCCGGCGTACTCGCCCGCGCCGGACTTGGCGAAGCCCACCGGCAGGAAGCCGATGACGGTCACCAGGGTGCCGGTGAGCATGGGCGCTGCGGTGGAGGTCCAGGCGAAGGTGGCGGCCTGGATGCGGTCGAGGCCTTCCTCCAGCTTCACCACCATCATCTCGATGGCGATGATGGCGTCGTCCACCAGCAGGCCCAGGGAAAGGATCAGCGCGCCGAGGGTGATCCGGTCGAACTCGCGGCCGGTCATCAGCATGATCACGAAGACGATGGACAGGGTCAGCGGCACGGCGGCGGCGACCACCAGACCGACGCGGAAGCCCAGGGCCAGCAGACTGATCAGCATCACCACGCCGAGGGCGACGAAGAACTTGAGCATGAACTCGTTCACCGCGATGCGGATCTTCTCCGCCTGGTCGGAGACCTTGTCGAACTTCACGCCCAGGGGCAGTCCGGCATGGATGCGGTCCTCCTCGGCCTGCAGGGACTTGTCCAGTTCAAGGCCGTTGAAGTGCGGTTCCATGATCACGCCGAGCATCAGTGCCGGTTCGCCCTGGTGGCGGATGCGGTAGCTCGGCGGGTCCTCGTAGCCGCGTTTGACTGTGGCCACGTCGGCGATGCGCAGCAGCTTGCCGTTGGCGTTGATCGGCACGTTCTCGATCAGCTTCAGGCTGTCGAAGGCGCCATCCAGACGGATGTAGGCGCGTGGGCCGCTGGTTTCGACGAAGCCTGCCGGCGCCACGCCGTTCTGCTTGCCCAGGGCTTCGAAGATCTGTTCGGGTTTCAGGCCGAGGGTGGCCAGGCGCTGGTAGGAAAACTCGACGAAGATGCGCTGGGCCTGTTCGCCGAGGATGTTGACCTTCTTCACCCCAGGCAGGTTGAGCAGGCTCTGGCGCAGGTCCTCGGCCATCTGCACCAACTGGCGGTGCGGCAGTTGGTCGGCCTCCAGCGCGTAGAGGGCGAAGTAGACGTCGGAGTATTCGTCGTTGAAGAAGGGGCCGACCACGCCTTGCGGCAGGCGCTTGGCTTCGTCGGAGAGCTTCTTGCGGGTCTGGTAGAAGAGCTGCTGGATGTCGCCGGGTCGGGTGGAGTCCTGGTACTGCAGCTTCATCGAGACGAAGCCGGGTTGGGCGATGGTTTCCACCCGGTCGTAGAAGTCCAGTTCCTGCAGGCGCTTCTCCAGGCGGTCCGCCACCTGTTCCTGCATCTCCCGCGCGGTGGCGCCCGGCCAGGCGGCGGTGATGGTCATGGTCTTGACCGTGAAGGACGGGTCTTCGGCACGGCCGAGCTTGTTGAAGGCGATGGCGCCGGCGACCAGCGTGGCGATGATCAGGAAGAGGGTCACCGCCCGATTGCGTACCGCGAATGCGGAAAGGTTGAAGCGGCTCATCTCAGTTCTCCAGGGCCAGCGACGGCGCCGGCAGTTCGCGCACGCTGTCACCGGCGTTCAGCAGGTGGGCGCCGAGGGCGACGATGCGCTCACCCGGCTGGATGCCGCCTTCCAGTACCGCTTCTTCCTGCTCCAGGCGCACCACGTGCACCGGGCGCAGTTCCACCGTGCTGTCCGCCTTGATGACCCAGACGCCGGTGCCCTGGCCCTTGTCGTGCAGGGCGCCCAGCGGCACGCGCACCAGTTGCTGGTGGTCGGCGCCGTCCAGTTGCAGGGTGACGGTGGACCCGATGGCCAGGGCGGAGGAGTCTCCGCCCAGGGTGTAGCGGGCGCGGAAGGTGCGGGTGGTGGTATCCGCCGCGGCAGAGAGCTCGCGCAGGGTGGCCGGTACTGCGTCGCCCGAGGCGCCGTAGGGATAGGCGCGGGCTGTGTGGTTGGCGAGGGAACGCTGGGTTTCCGGGATATCGATCACCGCCTCGCGCGCGCCGTCATGGGCGAGGCTGGCGACGATCTGGCCTTCGGCGACGACCTGTCCACGATCCACCCGCACATCGGTGATCACGCCGTCGCCATCGGCCTGCAAGGTCGAGTAGGTGCGGCGATTCTCCACCTGGGCCGCTTCGGAAGTGGCGGCGGCCTGCTCGGCCTGGGCGACCCGCAAGCGCGTGGCGGCCTGGTCGTACAGCTGACGGGAGACCGCGCCGGTGCCGGCCAGGCGGCGATAGCGGGCTTCGTCGTCGCGGGCCTGGCGCAGCTCCGCTTCGGCGGCGGTGACGCGGTTACGGGCGGTGCGCAGGGCCAGTTCGAAATCGGTGTTGTCCAGCACCAGCAATACGTCGCCGCGCTTCACGCGGGTGCCTGGGTCCACCTTGCGGGCAATCACCTTGCCGCCGACGCGAAAGCCCAGGTCGCTGGCCGTGCGGGCCGCTACCACGCCGGTATAGAGCGCATTCTGCTGGGCGGCCGCTTGTACGTCCGCTGCCAGGACCGCCCGTGGCTGGGGCGCGCTGACCGAGGTATCGGCCTGGCTGTTGCAACCGCTCAGCGCCAGCAGGGCAGCGGGGATCAGGGCGAGTAGGGCAAGGTGCGGGCGATTCATGGAGCGATCCTCGGATTGGGCGGCATCAGGGCGAAGCACCGCAGGTCGAAAATATGATAGGCATAATCTAATTTCGTGTATATATGTCACTCGTCATCTAATTCGTCAGCCCAAGGGCGAAGCGACCAACGGAGGTGCATGCGATGTGCAATGAACAACAAGCAGCAGAGAACGGCCTGGCCTGCGTTGCGCCGTCCGCCGTCAGCCACGACGACTGGCAGGCCCTGGAGTGGCAGCTGATGGTGCTGGCGCTGGAAGCCGAAGCAGCAGGAGACCTGTCATGAACCCGTCGCGCCTGCTGCTGGCCATCCTCATGGTGCTGACCGCCATGGGCGAAATTTCCACCCAACTGATCATTCCCGCCCTCGGTGCCCTGGAGCAGGGACTGGGTGCCGACCACGGCGCGAGCCTCGCGGCGCTGTCCGCCTTCGTTGCGGCGTTCGGGCTCGGGCAATTGCTGCTGGGGCCGCTGTCCGACCGGGTCGGCCGCCGGCCGGTGCTGATCGGCGGGCTCAGCCTTTACCTGGCTGCCACCGCCTGGATGTTCCTTGCCGACAGCATGACCGACTTCATTCTCGGACGCGTGGTCCAGGGGCTCGGCGCTTGTGCGGCGCTGGTGCTGGCGCGGGCCATCGTGCGCGATGTATGGAAGGCCCAGGCCGCGCCCGCCCTGGCGCTGACGGTGATCGGCATGCTCAGCGCCATCGCCCTGGCGCCCATGGTGGGCGGGCTGCTCACCCAGTGGGGCAGCTGGCACGCGCCCATCCTGGCTTCCCTGACCATCGGTAGCCTGGCGCTGCTGGCGGTGTTGGCCTTCTACCGGGAATCCAACCCCAGCCTCGATCCCAAGGCCGGCCACCCGGCGACCCTGGCGCGCAACTATTTCGACCTGCTCAAGCAGCCTTCCAGCCGGGCCCTGGCGTTCACCCTGGCCGGCACTTACGGGGCAATGTTCGCGGTGGTGGCCGGCTCATCGGCTGTCTATATCGGCCTGCTGGGCCTGAGCGCTGCTGAATATGGCTTGGCCTTCGGTGCCACCATTTCCGGACTGATCGCCGGTGCGCTGTTCACCCAGCGCAAGATCATGCAACTGGGCCCGCAACGTATCGTCGGTATCGGCGTGAGCCTGGTGGCCACGGGTGCCCTGACCACCTTGCTGGTCCACGCCACGCTGGGCTTGTCGGTGCTCGGCCTGTCGTTGCCACAGGTTCTGGTGACCCTGGGCGGCGGCATGCTGATTCCGGCTTCGGTGGCCGGCGTGGTCATGCCCAACGCCCACCGCGCCGGGCTCGCGGCCGGCTTGATGGGATTCTCCCAGATGCTCGGTGCGACCTTGAGTGGCCTGCTGCTGGGCGCGCTGCAGGATGGCAACTCCTGGCCGATGGTCGGCGTGCAAGCCGTGTTCGCCGTGGCGGCGATCAGCGGGTTCACCCTGATGACCCGCAAGGCACGCAGCGCGGCGGTTTCTGCGGCGGGGTGAGGGAGGCAGTGAATGCGCTTCACCTCGCCATGGGTGAGGCCGTTCGCGACTCGAAAAGCCGCGCATACCGCAATCAAGGTTCGGCGAAGGGCAGTGGCGTATCCGTTCCGCGCCGAACGTTGAACACATTCAGCGTCATGGCCACCAGCGCGTAGTAGCCGAATACACCGACCAGTTCCACCGTCGCCGGCTCGCCGAAGGCCGCAATGGCCTCGGCGTAGAGCGCGTCGTCGATACGGCGGGTCGCGTAGAGCGAGCGGCCGAGGCGATAGATGATGCGTTCGTCGTTCTGTTCGAAGGCTGGTTCGCGGCCCTGGCGCAAGGCGTCGACTATGGCGTCGCTGACGCCGGCCTGGCGGGCGATGGGTTCGTGGATCTGCCATTCCGCCTGGGACTGCCACCAGGACGCGGTGAACAGGATGGCCAACTCGGTGAGACGCAGAGGAAGGCGGGTGCCGTAGCGGCAGAAGGCGCCGAGGCGCTGAGCCTGATCGGCAAGCTCGGGGCTGTGGATCCACGCGAGGAAGGGGCCGTCCAGGTTGCCGCGTGGGCCGCTGAGTATGGCCTTCAGCACAGTGCGTTGGGCGTCGCTCATCCGGGCTTCGTCCAGCGCGGTCAGTCTTGATTCGATCTTCATCGGCGGTTCCTCACACCTCGGCCAGCGCAATGCGCAGGGCGGCGTCCAGCTTGTCGACCAGTTCATCCAGGTGCGTTTCCTCAAGGATGAAGGGCGGGGCGAGGAGGATGTGATCGCCCTGGCGGCCGTCGAGGGTGCCGCCCATCGGGTAGCACATCAAGCCTTGGGACATTGCGGCCTTCTTCACCTTGGCATGGAGCTTCAGCGCCGGGTCGAAGGGCGCCTTGCTGGCGCGCTCGCGCACCAGTTCCACGCCCTGGAACAGGCCCCGGCCACGGATGTCGCCGACATGCGGATGGGCCGCGAAGCGCTCTTGCAGGCGGGTTTGCAGGGCTGAACCCAGCCCGCGCACGCGGGGCAGCAATTGGCGTGTTTCGATCGCTTTCTGCACGGCCAACGCGGCAGCGCAGGCGGTGGCGTGGCCGATGTAGGTGTGGCCGTGCTGGAAGAAGCCCGAGCCCCGGCGGATAGCGTCGACGATGCGGCCGCTGACCAGGGTTGCACCGATGGGCTGGTAGCCCGCGCCCAGGCCCTTGGCGATGGTGATCAGGTCGGCGCTGATGCCTTCCTGCTCGGCGGCAAAGAGGCTGCCGGTGCGCCCCATGCCGCACATCACTTCATCGAGGATCAGCAGCACGCCGTGACGGTCGCAAACTTCGCGCACCCGTTTGAAGTAACCGGGCACCGCTGGCACAGCGCCGAGGGTGGCACCTACCACCGGCTCGGCGATGAAGGCCATCACCTTGTCGGCGCCGAGCGCGAGGATTTCTGTCTCCAGCTCTTCGGCCAGCCGAATGCCCAGGGCTTCCGGCGTTTCATCGGCGCGTTGCTCGCGGTAGGCGTAGCAGGGGCTGACGTGGCTGACATCGATCAGCAGCGGCTGGAACTGCTGGCGCCGCCAGGCGTTGCCGCCCGCGGCGAGGGCACCGAGGGTGTTGCCGTGGTAGCTCTGTCGGCGCGCGATCACATGGCGCCGCTGCGGCTGGCCGACTTCCACGAAGTATTGGCGCGCCAGTTTCAGTGCGGCTTCCACTGCCTCGGAACCACCGGATACGAAGTACACCGACTCCAGCCCCTCAGGCGCGCGTTCGATGAGAAAGTCCGCCAGTTCTTCCATCGGCTCGCTGGTGAAGAACGACGTGTGCGCATAGGCGAGTTTGCCGACCTGCTCGCGAATCGCCTCGATCACGTTGGCGTCGCTGTGTCCCAGGCAGGACACGGCCGCGCCGCCGCTGGCATCCAGGTAGCGCTTGCCCTGACTGTCGATCAGGTAGGGGCCGTCGCCCTGGACGGCGGTCGGATAGCTTTGGGTCAGGCTGCGGTGGAATACGTGGCTCATGGTGTCCTCCGGTGCTTTTGGCAAAGAATATCTGCAAAAATATTGAGTGCAATAAAAATTTGCAGATTGAATTTGCACGAAGAGGAGGCTGTGATGGTCGGAATAAAGGCTTTAACCCCATATTTGTTGGGGTTTGGTGGATTCGTCAGGCGGCGCTTGCGGTCGTTGATTTGCGCAAATCGATATTGCATTTATGAAAAATGCATGTTTATCTTGCTCGAAAGCATGGTGGCCGTGCAGACCGTCTCTGACGCTGTGGCCTAGCAGCTAACAACAACAAACCAGCGGGTGTCTTCCTCGGGTCCTGCTGAACCTTGACTGCCAGAAACGCCTGAAGCCGCACCGGCCAGGGCCAGTTCGTCCACGACCGAGAGGAAGCATGCAAATGAAGCACCTGCTCAAAGCAGCCCTGGCTGCACTCGCTATCGCCGCAACCACCCACGCCAATGCCACCGACAAGGAACTGCTGGTCGCTACCGATACCGCCTTCGTGCCCTTCGAGTTCAAGCAGGGCAACGAATACGTCGGCTTCGATATCGACCTCTGGGCGGCCATCGCCAAGGAGCTGGGCTGGAAGTACACGCTCAAGCCCATGGACTTCAACGGCATCATCCCCGCGCTGCAAACCCGCAACGTAGACTTGGCGCTCGCCGGCATCACCATCAAGGAAGAGCGCAAGCAGGCCATCGACTTCTCCGACGGCTACTACGACAGCGGCTTCCTGCTGATGGTCCGCAGCGACAACGACAGCATCAAGGGCGAGGCGGATGTCGCCGGCAAGACCCTGGCGGTGAAGAGCGGCACTTCTTCCGCCGACTACGCCAAGGCCAATCTCAAGACCAGCGATCTGCGCCAGTTCCCCAACATCGACAATGCCTACCTGGAACTGCGCACCGGCCGTGTCGACGCCGCCATGCACGACACGCCGAACGTCCTCTACTACATCAAGACCGCCGGCGAAGGTCAGGTCAAAGCCGTTGGCCAGCAAATGATGGCGCAGCAGTACGGCATCGGCTTCCCCAAAGGCAGCGAGCTGCGTGAGCCGGTCAACGGTGCGCTGAAGACGCTCCGTGAGAACGGCACCTATGCGCAGATCTACCGCAAGTGGTTCGGCACCGACCCGCAGTAAGCCCATCCCCGAAATTGAAGTAGGAGCAGAGCAATGATTTTCCAATGGGATGCCATCTGGAGCGCGCTGCCCGTGTTGCTGGAGGGTGCCAGGCTCACCCTCTGGATTTCTATCCTCGGGCTTCTGGGTGGGGTGGTCATTGGCCTGGTCGCGGGCTTTGCCCGCGCCTATGGCGGCTTCCTCAGCAACCGGCTGGCGCTGGTGTTCATCGAACTGATCCGTGGCACGCCGATCATGGTGCAGGTGATGTTCATCTATTTCGCCCTGCCGCTGATGGTGCCGGTGCGCATCGATCCGTTCGGCGCAGCGGTGGTCACCATCATGATCAACTCCGGTGCCTACATCGCCGAGATCACCCGCGGCGCGGTGCTGTCGATCAACCGTGGTTTCCGCGAGGCAGGGCTCGCGCTTGGCCTGTCGGGCCGCGACACCCTGCGCTATGTGATCGCGCCGCTGGCCTTCCGGCGGATGATTCCGGCCTTGGGCAACCAGTGGATCGTCAGCATCAAGGACACCTCGCTGTTCATTGTCATCGGTGTCGCTGAACTGACGCGCCAGGGCCAGGAAGTGATCGCCGGCAACTTCCGCGCGATGGAAGTCTGGACGGCAGTGGCGATCATCTACCTCATCATCACCCTGGCCCTGAGCTACACCCTGCGCCGTATTGAAGGGAGATTGAAAATTCTATGATCGAGTTCAAGGGCGTCTCCAAGCACTTTGGCAGTACCCAGGTGCTTCACGACATCGACCTGAAGATCGGCAGCGGCGAAGTGGTGGTCATCATCGGCCCATCCGGTTCTGGCAAATCGACCTTGCTGCGCTGCATCAATAAGCTGGAAGTCATCAGCGGTGGCCAGCTCTACGTCGATGGGTTCGAGGTCAACGACCCCAAGGTGGAAGAGCGGCTGATCCGTCAGGAGGCCGGCATGGTCTTTCAGCAATTCCACCTGTTCCCACAGATGACCGCGCTGGAAAACGTCGCCTTCGGCCCGATTCGCGTACGGGGTGCGAAGAAGGCCGACGCCGAGGCCCTGGCCCACGAACTGTTGGCCAAGGTTGGTCTGGCCGAGCGTGCCGGACACTATCCGTCGGAGCTCTCCGGCGGCCAGCAGCAGCGCGTGGCCATTGCCCGTGCATTGGCGGTGAAGCCCAAGCTGATGCTGTTCGACGAGCCCACGTCAGCGCTGGACCCGGAGTTGCGTCATGAAGTCCTGGGCGTGATGAAGGACCTGGCGGAGGAGGGCATGACCATGGTCATCGTCACCCACGAAGTGGATTTCGCCCGCAAGGTGGCCAGCCGCCTGATCTTCATCGACAAGGGCCGCATCGCCGAAGACGGCGACCCTGCCGCGCTCATCAGCAACCCGCCGAGCCCGCGCCTGCGCGAGTTCCTTCAGCACGTTTCCTGAACAGGTAGAGAGTCATGGCATTCACTCACCTCCAGCTTGGCGGCAGCGCCTTTGAAATCGGCGTCGGCCTGGGCCGATTCGGCCGCGAAGCGGTGCATCGCCACCTGCGCCCTCTGGAGCTCTGGCAGCGCCTGGCGAGGCTGGCGGCCAGCGAGGCGGCACGCAGCATGCGTGCCGACGTGGAGCGACGCTTCCCGCGTTATTGGCAGGAGTTCGAAGGTCTGGCCGCCGGCCTGGAACTGCCGGTGGAGGAAGTCTTCCTATGGAACTGCCGTGGTGATTTCGTGCAACCGCAGAGCGTGGATGGCTGCACCACGGTGCTCGGCCCCACCACCGGCGGCACCCTGATTGCCCACAACGAGGATGGCTTTCCGCAATTGCGCGGGCATTGCGCTCTGGTCAGTGTCGCGCCTGAGCAAGGTCTCGGCTTCACCTCGTTCGTCTACCCCGGCTCCATTCCCGGCCACACCTTCGCAGTGAACGAAAAAGGGTTGGTGGTGACGGTGAACAACATCCGTCCCCAGAGCATTCCAGCGGGCCTTCCCCGGCAGGTGCTGGGACGCGCCAGCCTGGATGCGGCGAGTATCGACGAGGCTGTGGATATCCTCTCCAGCCCAGGCCGGGCCGGTGCCTTCCACCACGCGCTGGGGCAAGCGGGCAGTGATCGCCTGGTGAGCTTCGAGGGCACCTCCGAGCGCGCCTCGGTAGTCGAGGTCGTGCGTCCGTTCGGACATTCCAACCACCTGGTGCATCCGGCGCTGGAGAGCGTTGCCCAACGAATCACCGGTAGCTCCGGCAACCGCCAGCAGCGCGTGGACGGTCTGGTCGCCGGCCTTGGCGAGCGATTGGACGGTAGCCAGGCATTGGCGATCCTGCGCGACACCTCGGACGCTGAGCTGCCGGTCTATCGCAGTGCGGCCGATGACCCGGACGACGAGAACACCCTGGCCACCGCCCTGTTCCTGATCGGTACGCAGGCGGTGGACTGGGCGGTGTACACGGAAGCGAAAACCGGCACTCCGACCCTCGCTGGCCGGCTCGTGGTTTGACACGGGGGCGCCCATCGCGGTTGGGCCAACGGCCCGCTACTATGGGCACCTGCCGCCGGGAAGACTCCCGGGAAACCTTCAGATGGATGCTGTCATGGCGAATGCCCCAGATACCTTGGCCGGCTTGAAACTGCTGCTCGAAGCCATCGAGCGGCGCGAGGCCGATATTTCCCTCGGCAGCAGCTCGCGGCGTGTGCTCACCGCCTTGATCGAGGCGCCGCAGCGTGCGGCTGTGTCATCCATCAGCGAACTGGCCGAACAGTTGGGGGTGAATCCTTCTACCTTCTCGCGCCTGGCGCAGAAGCTGGGCTACGGCGGTTTCAGTCGATTCCAGGATGTGTTCCGTCGTGAGGTCACCGAAGGGCGAACCTTCTACAGCGACCAGGCGTCACGCCTGCTGGCGCCGAGCAATGGCAGCAATGACAGCATCGGCCAGCTCACCCGCCTCGGACGCCAGGAAAGCGCCAACATGGCAAGCATGATCGAGCAGGTGGATTGCGCCGATTTCGATGCCACCGTCGAACTGCTCACCAGCGCCCGGCGCGTGCGCATCCACGGTATGCGCCAGTTCACTTCCCTGGCGCTTTTCATGGCCTACGCCCTGGGCATGCTGCGCCCGGACGTGGCTCCGCTGGATGCCGCCCGGCAGGGCGTAGCCGATGCCCTGGCGCAGCTGGACGAAGGTGACGTGCTGGTGGTGGCGAGCTGCTTCCCGTACACCCCGAGCGTGCTGGCGACGGCGGAAGTGGCGGCCAAGCACGGCATCAAGGTCGTCGCGCTGACTGATTCCAGCAGCTCGCCTCTGGCCAGGATCGCCCGCTATAGCTTCTATGTGCCGAACCAGAGCCTGTTCTTTAGCAACAGCATGTGCGCCTTCATGCTACTCGCCGAGGGCATTCTTAGCGCCGTGGCCGGCCGCCTGGGCGAGGCCTCGGTGGCCGCGCTCAAGCACCGCGAGACGCTGATCTCCGAGCTCAACGCGTCGCTCTGACCGTCAGGCCTTTTGTGGCACCAGCTTGCTGCAGTTTTCCTTGCGCGATTGGTATCTCTGGGCAAAACATCGCCGGCTCGCCAGGCACAAGGCAGCGGTATGTGCTGGGCATTGAGCGCCAGCAGTACGAAGTCGGGCATGTCGTCAAATTGAGGTGCAGCCAGTGCGTCCCGAAAGACTCGGTCGCGGTATTCGCCCGACTACGGGAGGGTCTCCGTAACGCTACGGCGGTGAGTCGAGCAGGCTGGCGTACTGGCGGATGAGTTGAGCCAGGGAATCGGCTTCGAGCTTGGCGAAGACGTTGGCCCGGTAGGTTTCCACGGTGCGCGGCGACAGCTCGAACTCGCGCGCGATCTCCTTGTTGCTCAGGCCCTGGACGATGCGTTCCAGCACATCGCGCTCGCGACCCGAGAGGCGCGTCAGTCGGTCCGCCGCGGCCTGGGTCACCGCCTGGCGCTCGCGGCTGGCGATGTGGGTGCGCACGGCGGCCTGCACCGCGTCGAGGAAGACATCGTCGTCCGTCGGCTTCTGCAGGAATTCCATGGCGCCGCCCTTGAAGGCGCGGCGGCAGAGGTCGACGTTGGCGTGTCCGGTGAGCATCACCACCGGCAGGTCGGAGGCCTCCGCCAGTCGTGCCAGCACGTCCAGCCCGCCGATGCCCGGCATGCGGATATCCAGCACCACGCAGCCGATGGCCTGCGGCGACAGCGTGTCGAGAAAGGCCTGGGGATCGCCGAAGCCTTCGCTGCGCAGGCCGACGCTGCGTAGCAACAGCGCCAGGGCGTCGCGCACGGCATCGTCATCGTCAACCAGGTACACCAGCGGCGAGTGTGCGGGAAGGCTCATGCGTCGGCTCCGGCGAGGGGCATGCGCAGTGTGAAGCCGGCGCCCCGTGGATCGAGGTTGCGGACACTGATGTGGCCGTCCATGGCGCCGGCGAGGGTTTCGCACAGCGTCAGGCCCAGGCCCATGCCTTGCGGCCGCGTGGTGTAGAAAGGCTCGAACAGGCGCGGCAGCGAATCGGCGGGAATACCCGGACCATCGTCGCTGACACTGAATGCATAGCCGCCGTCTTCAACGCCGCCGCAGAGGGCGATGTTGCGGGTGCCTGGTGCGTCGGCGGCGTTCTGCACCAGGTTGTGCAGGATCTGCTCCAGGGCCACCCGGTCGCCTCGGGGGCGGGCGCCCGGCGAGGCGTTGCGCCAGGTCAGGCGAATGCCGCGGCGCGCCAGCTCCTGTTCGCGCAGGAACAGCAGCGAAGCCGCCAGCGCGTCCGGATCGACCGCTGTGCGCGGTGACGGCGAACTGGGCTGAACCAGCTCGCGCATGCGCTGAATGATGTCGGCCGCACGGTGTGCCTGTCCGGCGCTGGCGAGCAGGGCCTGGCGGACCGCTGGACGTTCGTCTTCGTCATCCAGCAGGCGCTCGGCGGCCCGCACCTGGGCGAGGATCGCGGTCAGCGGCTGGTTCAGTTCGTGGGCGATGCCCGCCGCCATCTCGCCCAAGGTGCTCAGCCGTGTCATAGCGGCCAGGCGCGCTTCCTCCTGTTGCCGCCTGGCATCGGCGCGCGACCGCTGCCAGGCCGCGAAACCGGCCACCACGAGGCCACTGGCGACCGCCCAGGCCAGCCATTCCAGCCAGGGCCAGTCGGCGGGCGTCAGCAGGCGCCAGCTGTGCAGGGGAAAGGGTTGGCTGACCGCCCCCAGGGGTTTGTGCAGGTCGATCAACCAGCCCATTGAGTCGGCGCCGGATTGGCGTGCCAGCAGGGTGAGCGGACCGGCGCCCACATCCAGCGTCAGCATCGCCAGCGAAGGGGGAAAGTCGCTGGCCGGGATGAGTTGGCGCGCGTCCAGCAACAGGCTCCAGCTCGATGGCGCCACCAGCCAGTAGCGGGCTTCGTCCAGCGGCAACGTGACGGGACGCTTCAACTGGCGGGCCTGCTCGACCGCAGCGGCGAAGTTCGGCGGGGCGGCGAGGCTGCCCGCCCAGTTTCCGTCACGCAGAAAACCCAGGCCCAGCAGTTGCGGCATGGAGGGTTGCAGGCTGGGGAGCAGGCGTTCGGGAATTGGCGGGTGCGACAACGCGGCCAGGGTGGCCAGCACGGCTTCGTGCTGCACCGTCTTCTGGCTGAGCATGCGCTGGGCGATGCTGGTGTCCTGGAAGAAGCGCTCATGGCGGTCGGCATAGTCCTGCCAGCCAATCCACGCGGCAACCGGGCAGAACAGCACCAGCCAGAGCAGGAATGTGCGGAGATGGGTCAGGGGGTTCACGCGGGGCATCATGCCTGGTCCGTGCGGACGGCGGCCATCCGTAGGGCTACGGAGGATGCATGTGATCCCTTGTGGGGGGCAAGGTGGGGCTCGTCTAGCGCGGGCATCAATCGGGCCTTATCGGGAACTCGAGTGAGCATGGCCGCCCCTTCGCCGGTTGGCCACCCCAGAAGCTGCTGTCGCCCTACAATGCTCCGGGTTCCTTTCAAGACCATCAGTCCTGCATCAGGGGGTTCACATGTCCGACGCACACTATGTTCCGCCCAGGGTGTGGCAGCACCTTGCGCCGTCCGGGGGCGAGTTTGCCAACATCAATCGGCCGGTCGCAGGGCCAACCCACGAACGCGAGCTGCCGGTGGGCAAGCATCCGTTGCAGCTCTATTCGCTGGCCACGCCCAACGGGGTGAAGGTGACGGTCCTGCTGGAAGAGCTGCTGGCCCTGGGGCATGCCGATGCCGAGTATGACGCCTGGCTCATCCGCATCACGGAGGGTGAGCAGTTTTCCACAGGCTTCGTTGGGATCAATCCCAACTCGAAGATTCCCGCCCTGGTGGATTACAGCCAGGAAGTGCCGATCCGTGTCTTCGAGTCGGGCTCGATCCTGCTGTACCTGGCGGAGAGGTTCGGCCACTTCCTGCCCACGGACCTGGCAGGGCGTACCGAAACCTTGAACTGGCTGTTCTGGCAGATGGGATCGGCGCCCTACCTTGGCGGAGGTTTCGGGCATTTCTATGCGTACGCGCCGGAGAAGTTCGAGTACCCGATCGATCGGTTCACCATGGAGACCAAGCGCCAGTTGGATGTCCTGGATCGTCGTCTTGCCGAGCACCGCTACCTGGCGGGTGATGACTACACCATCGCCGATATCGCTGTATGGCCGTGGTACGGCCAATTGGTGCGGGGGAACCTGTATTCGGCAGCGGAATTCCTCTCCGCCCATGAGTACATCCACGTCCTGCGCTGGGCCGAGGAAATCGCCGAGCGGCCCGCGGTGAAGCGTGGCAGGCGGGTCAATCGCACCTGGGGTGAGCCGGAAGAGCAGTGCCCGGAGCGGCATCAGGCATCCGATCTGGATTGATCCTCGCCAGGCGGAGGCGAGGGGCGAGCTGACTTCTAATCGCCCGGTGCCGAATCGTCAGGAAGGTTTGGGCAGATGGCCGACTCAGAGTTTCCTGCCGCTGCTGGCCACCGTCGGCTTCAACGCCCGCGCCACTTCGCCCTGGATCTTGTAAGCCGGCGCTTCCACCGAGTTGTAGTCACGGGTGTAGCGCTTGGCGAAGTCCGCCACGCCCCATTCCAGGTACTGCTTCACGTGATGCAGTTCGTGGGCCCAGAGGGCGACGTTGTTCTCTGCGTCGTCCTCGTTGCGGAAGACGATCACGTCTACCAGCGTCACGGCCTCCACATCCGGGTTCTGCATCAGGGTGTTGGCGGCGTTCGCCTCGGTGTCGACCCCCACCTTGTAGCGCGCCGTGTCCAGCACCTGCAGGTCGTAATAGGGCTCGAGCTGTGCACGGATGTGCAGTGGAATGGGATGCAGCAGGGTGGCGGGCATGTTGTTGCGCGACTCCACGATCCACTGTTGCAGGCTGGCAGCGGCCATCTGGTTGACGCCTTCCAGCAAAGGCGCCATGTCTCCCTGGTTGCCCGGCGCGCAGAAGCAGGTCACCACACACACCTGCGATTGCCCGCTGGGGCAGGCGAGGGCGGCAGTGGAAACGAAGGGCAGGGCGAGGATGGTCTGACGCAGGAAACTGCGAAGGGATACAGCGAACAAGGAACCTCCCGGAGGCGCTGACGGAGCGCGCCATTATGGACAGCGGCGGCGGGGATTGGTTGCGCAATTCCCGTCCGGCTGTCGGCGAAGGAAATGGCTGTGTCCGCATTAAGTGTTGCAAGTGGCTGGATCGCCAGTAGGAGCTGGCTTGCCAGCGAATGGCCCCGTTTCGCTAGCAAGCTAGCTCCTACAAGGCCCCTGGACCGATGGCCGATCTCTGGCAACAGCTAACGCAGACATAGCCGAGGAAATCGCCGCACAATCACCATCAAGTGCCATCATCTCCACCCCGGCCTCCACGAGACCTTTGCGGCGATCTTCCAGCGTTGGTTGCCGCAGTCCGGGTTACAGGCTGCCGATGCGCCGGAGTTCGAGTACTACAGTGCCGATTTCGATCCCATGGCCGGAACCGGCTGGGTGGAAGTCTGGGTGCCGATGAAGGACTGAAAAGGGGGAGACTCGCGGGTTGCTGCCGGCCTAAACTGAGCGGCATTTTTCGTCAGGCCCCCTGTCCATCCATGCCGAGTACGCAGGTATCAAGTCGTTGCCGAGCGTTGTGGTTCGTCGCGCTGCTGATTGTCAGCGTGTGGCCGCTGTTGGGTCACGCCAGCCAAACGGCCGAGTACCGTATCGGGGTGGAGCAGGTGGACTACTACCCCATCTATTCCGCAGTGCCGCCAGGCAACGAGTACCGCGGTTATGCCCGCGACTTGCTGGACCTCTTCGCCGCCCGGGAAAACCTGCGCTTTACCTATGTGGCGCTGCCGGTGCGGCGACTGTTCCACGTCTACTGGAGCGGGCGACTCGACCTGGTCTTCCCCGACAACCCGCGCTGGGACGTGGCGCACAAGCCGGCCGGAATCACCTACTCGCAACCGGTGTTGCAGTTTCAGGACGTCATGCTGGTGCTGCCGGAGCGCAAGGGCCAGGCGCGGGCGAGCTTCCGTCGGCTCGGCTTCGTCCGTGGCTTCACGCCGTGGAAATTCCAGGGCGATATCGCTGCCGGGCGGGTGGTCATCAAGGAGGCGCCCAATCCCGAGGGACTTATCCACATGGCCATGGCCGGCTACATCGACGCCGCCAACATGGCGCAGCAAGTGGCGAACTTTCACCTCAAGCGCCTGGGACGCGAGGGCGGCTTGGTGATCGAGCCGACATTGCTGCCACTCAGCGACAGCTACTACCACCTCTCCAGCATCCGCCATCCGGAGCTCATCCAGCGTTTCGACGCCTTTCTCCAGCGGGAGCAGGTGGCGATACAGGCGTTGAAGGCGAAATACGGCTTCTGAGAGCGGCGCAGGTCATCAGACCGTCAGGTCAGCTCGAAGGCGTCCATCAACTCGGCGAGAAAGGTGCTCACCAGTTCGCTCTGCCGGGTGGAATGGCGCACCGCCGCATGGAACTGCACTTCATAGCGGAACTGCTCCGGGTTGAGGGCGCGGAGCTGGTCTAGTTCTACGTGGCGAGCCGCGTAATGCTCGGGCAGGAAGCCCAGGTGCTGGCCGGAAAGAATCAGCAGGGCAGCGCCATCCATGCTGTCGGTAAGTGCAGTCATGCGTTCGATGGAGGTCGGTGCCGGCATTTCCGGAAGCGGGTGGCTGGGCCAGACCCATTCGTGCTCGGCCACGTCCGCATCCTCTAGCGCCCCCGCGTGGATATAGAGCGGGTGGGACGCACTGCAATAGGCCGACTGGGTTTCGCGGAACAGGGCCAGGTAGTCGAGGTTGTCGAGGCGCCGCCAGAAATAGCCGATGGCCAGGTCCAGATGGCCGTTGATGAGCTTCTCTTCGAGGAACGACGACGACAGTTCGGTGAACTGGAAGTACAGCCCCTGGTTGCGCGCGCGCAGGCGTGCGATGGCCAGGGCGATCTTCTTGTTGGCCGTGGGGTCGATCTGCCCCAGCAGGCCGATGTTCAGCGTGCCGGATAGGGTGCGGTTGATGTGCTGCACTTCCAGGCGAAAGCCCTCGGCTGCGGCCAGCAGGCGCCGCGCCGCGTCGACGAACTGGCTGCCCTTGGCCGTCAGGGCGAAGCCGGCCCGGCCGCGTTGGCAGAGGCGGAAGCCGAGGCGGGTTTCCAGTGATGCGAGCTGCGCGCTGATGGTGGGCTGCGAGGTGTTCAACGCAGTCTGTGCAGCGGAAATGCCGCCGGCCTCGACAACCGCCAGGAACACTCGGATCAGGCGGATATCCAGTTCGGATACGTTGCCCAGCATGGGACCTCCGTGGGTGCATTACATAGAAGGCGATCTATGTGAACAGTTGGCCCGCGCTATTTTACGAGTTCGGCAGGGCACCTAGATTGCTGCTTCAGCGATGGCTCCATCCCCATCAGGATGCCGGGAACAGCCAGATCGCCGGGCGTCATCATAGGGCGCCGCCGAGGACGTTCGCCACAGGGTTCGGGCGGCGCCATCTCACCCAACATAGATGAACCCGATGTATGGCTGGCGCCTTGCGTGGCCCGCCGACCGCATCATCACAAGAACAACAGTTCGCTCGACCAGGAGCGAAGGAGCATCCCATGTCAGGGTCCACCCAGCCCGTTCAAGCGGCTGACGCCAGCGGCGGATTGGCCATCGAAGGCCACTCGATCGACTACATCCCCGAGTCCGAGCGCCACGCCCGACTCAGCAGCCAGGGGCCATTCTGGTTCCTTGGCAACTTCCATTTCTTCACCATCTCCATCGGCTTCGTTGGGCCGAGCCTTGGGCTGTCCGCCCTGTGGACGACCCTGGCCGGTGCGCTGGGCATCATGTTCGGCACCTTGTTCATGGCCTTCCATGGTTCACAGGGGCCGGAGATGGGCCTGCCGCAGATGATCCAGTCCCGCGCACAGTTCGGTTATCGCGGCGTGGTGCTGGCGTTGATGGCGACCCTGTTCGTGTTCGTCGGCTTCAACGTGGTGAACGTTTCGCTGATCATCGATGGCCTGAAGAACGTCTTCGGGCTGGAGCCGCTTCCCGTGGCCTGCGCGGTGATCGCTACCGGCGCGCTGCTGTCGATCTACGGCCATGACCTGATGCACAAGGCCTTCAAATGGGCGTTAATGCTGACCCTGCCGCTCTACGCGCTGGTGACCGTCGCGCTCATGTTCGGTGCCGGGCAGACAGACGTCGCCGAGCCGACCAGTCTGGGCTTCAGCTGGGTAGCTTTCGTGACCCAGTTCGCCATCGCCGCCAGCTACAACATCTCCTACGCGCCCTATGTATCCGATTACTCCCGCTACCTGCCGAAGAACACCAGCCGGACGAAGTTGATTGCGGCGGTCTTCCTCGGTGCGTCGCTTTCCGGTGCCTGGATGATCGGCCTCGGCGCCTGGCTGGCGCAGTTGCTGCAGGTGTCCGATGCGCTGGTGGCGCTGGATCGCGTGGGCACTGCCGTGCTGCCGGGGCTGGGTCATGTACTGGTGCTGGTTTCGGTGGTCGGCTTCCTGCCGGTGATCGCGCTCAATACCTACAGCGCCATGCTCACCCTGCTGACCGGCATCGATTCGGTTCGCCGCATCAACCCGACGCCGCGCGCGCGGGTGCTGTCGATCCTCGTCATCACCCTGGTGCTGCTCGCCTGCGTGATGTCGATCCGTGGCAACGGCATTTCCATCCTCAACACCTTCCTGGTGCTGATGCTCTACTTCCTCGTGCCCTGGACCGCGGTGAACCTGGTGGACTACTTCTGCGTTCGCAAAGGCCGCTATGCGATCCCCCATTTCTTCACGCCGAAGGGCATCTACGGGGCGTGGCAAATGCGCGGCATCGTCGCCTATGTGGTGGGCTTCGTCTGCATGATCCCGTTCTTCTTCATCTTCGATGCCGCGGCTGGCCAGGAGGTCTTCGTCGGACCCATGGCGCGTCTGCTGGACGGCGTCGATATCGCCTGGCTGGTGGGCCTGGTGGTATCCGGCCTGACCTACTTCATCCTCAGTCGCTCGCTCGACCTGGAAAGTGAACGCCGCATCATCGACGCCATCAGCGAACGCGACATCCTCGAAATGACCCGGGCCGGCGCAAGCCAGGAACCGCGAACCTGACAACAGGGAGTACTGCCCAGTGAACGCATCCCGAAACCTCAAGGTCGCCTGTTGCCAGCTGGCGCCGATGATCGGTGACCTCGCCCACAACCGTCGCATTGCCGAGCGGGCCATCCGCGCAGCCGCGCTGCAGGGCGCACGGGTCGTGGTGCTGCCGGAGCTGGTGCAGAGCGGTTACGTCTTCCACGACCTGGCCGAGGCGCAGGCTTCGGCTGAAGCCGTGGATGGCCCGACGTTGCAGCTTTGGCAAGCGCTGGCTCGGGAGCTGGAAATCGTCATCGTCGGCGGCTTCTGCGAGCGGCTGGATGACCAGCGCGTTGCCAACAGTGCCGCGCTGGTCGACGCTACGGGGCTGCGCGCCCTGTACCGCAAGGCGCACCTATGGGATGCCGAGAACGCCATCTTCACCCCCGGCAACGAACCACCGCCGGTGGTGGAGACCGCCTTCGGGCGGATCGGCGTGATGATCTGCTACGACCTGGAGTTCCCCGAGTGGGTGCGCCTGCCGGCATTGGCCGGCGCGGACCTGCTGTGCGCGCCGGTCAACTGGCCGGACGGTCCGCGCCCACCCATCGAGCGCCCCGCCGAGGTGGTGCGTGTGCAAGCGAACGCGGCGGTCAATCGCCTGTTCATCGCCGCCTGTGATCGCCATGGCAGCGAGCGTGGGGTGAACTGGGTGCAGGGCTCGGTGATCGTCGATCCGGACGGCTACCCATTGGCGGGACCGGCGGAGGAGGGCGGGGAGCAGATCCTCATCGCGACCCTGAATCTGGATGAAGCTCGCAACAAGCGCATCAGCCAGCACAATCACCTGCATGAGGATCGTCGGCCTGAATTGTACGGCGCGGGCGGGTTGCTGGAGTGAAGTGGCGGTAGCTAACTGACACAGGTCATGTCCAATAAAAAAGCCCCACGTGCGGGGCTTTTTTATTGGAATGTCAGTTCGCTGCGTTGTTCGTGGATTGCTCCAGGGAGGCGGCCTGTCGCAGCGGCTGCGCTTCCCTGATGCAGAAGAGGACCATATGGAAATCGCTGCCCCATTCCGATTCGCATTGGCTACGAACCGAGCCGCTGTAACCCGCGACGGCCGCGGCTGAGAGGCGTTGCTCTTCTACGCAATAACTGCGCATGGCATCACCGCTCCACTTCTCCAGGCAATGTGCCTGGATGGCCGATTCATCGGCCTGGACGCCAGTCACGACGCCGGTTGCGATCAGTGCGGCGGCGATCAGACATTTTCTGTGCGACATAGGTACGCTCTCTTCCTTCGAAATGTCGGCCCTCCGTGGCCTGCGAATTGCGTGATGCAGTGAAATGAAATCCGTGGTTGTGGACGACCGGAGAGCCCTGACTGCAACTCCTCGTGTGCACAGTGGTGGTGCAGTCTAGTACAGCTCCGCTTTCTTCCCAGATCACCTCGTAGTGGCCCGACGTCCGGTACAGGGTAGCGGCGGGGATGCGCACATATTTCCATGCGAAGACTTCAACTCCCCTTAACCTGGATCAATGGTTTTTCATGGGGGAGGCGCGACCGGATAGACGGCAACACGCTTTAAAGTGGCGACTTCTGCAGCGCAGTCAGGAACTCGTTTCATCCACCGCAATCTGAGGGGAACGCACACACCCAAGGAGTCACCATGCGTTTCCGCAACACCGCTGCGACCCTCGCACTGATCGCTGTTCCATTTGCGTCCGCCGTGGCCAAACACGACCACGACGATCACGACGACCTGCTGCGTAATCTGATCTCCACCGGCGCTACCACCGCCTCCAGCTACATCACCAGTGGCGGCGACGATAAGCTCGTAGGCCCGGTGCAGGACGATGCCAGCAGCTTCATCGCCAGCGATGGCGCAATTCGCGGCCCCTATCTGGAGGCGGAGCTGCAACGCATTCGCAGTGCCAACCCGAGCCTGAGCGCACGCAGTGACCTGGAACTGGCGAGTGCCATCCTGGCAGGTGAATCGCGGTAGTCGAGTGCACAGCGCGATCCAACATGAGCGGCGGAACAGGGACGTCCTGCCTCATTTCGTTTCACGCTGAATCGCTCCCTTGGCGCCAATTTTCTGGGACACAGAACGCCCGGAAGCCCGTCTGGCAAGGGCCGTCAAGCTTCCCGCCGAACGGTCGACCACAAGCTCCCTTCGCTGGCCTTCCATGAGCTATACCCCATCCACGCCTTCTGTTTTCAGGGGGCGTATGACGTGGGGAGAGTAATGAGAGCCAAGCTTGAACAACGATTGCAAAAGCGGCTGGAGGCATCGCTGCCCGGCCATGTCATCAATTGCGAGATTGGCGCCGATGGCATCGTGGCGCTGACAGTGCATTGGCCTGCCTCCGGCGAAAGTATGGCCATTACTGGGATCACGATGCAGTCCTTGCTGGGGCGGGACGTCCTGGAGAATACGGTCGATCAGATCCTGATCGAGATCAGTGCCGCCCGTGGGGAGTTCCCCCTCCTGATCACCCAGCGGAAAGCGGAATAGAAAAGCGGAGACAGATCGTCCAGTTCTGCCTCCCTTTCCCGGCTAATCGATTAACACTGGCATTCTCTCCGGCAAGCGGCCTTTCCCTGCTTGTTCAGCATCTCCAACTCCCGTCCCAGTCGCTACCAGCGTGTTTGTAGGAGCGAGCTTGCTCGCGAAGCATTTCGGCCAGGCTATTCGCGAGCAAGCTCGCTCCTACCGTTTCGGCCGTGAGTCAGCACGTTCCAGATGTGAATCGTTACCTACTGCGAAAGCACCCAACTGCGGAATTTGCTTATCGGTCGTTCATGACCGCGACTTTGCTGATGCGCGAGATACCAGGCGCCGGGTTGCATCACGTCCGCATGGACGGGGATGGCCAGCCTGCCATCGCGCAAGTCGGCTTCGACCAGGAATTCCGGCACCACTGCCACGCCTTGTCCGTTGATGGCAGCCTCTATTGCCAGCAGGTAGCTGTCGAAATGAGGTGCGCTTTTCTGCACGAGGCCGGGGAGCCCGATGCTCTCCGTCCAGATCGACGAATCCTCGCCGCACCCCGTTATCGCCAGGAATGGAAAGTGTCGTAGTTCCTCGGGTGATGTAATCGCCTTGGCTATCTCTTTCGAGCAGACCGCCACCAGCCGTTCCCGACGCAGGAGCGTGTAGGTCACATTCGGTCGGTCCGGCGTTCGCGTGTAGATGATCGCCACGTCGGCTCGCGCCGGGTTGAAATCCCAATCCAGCAAGCTGGCATCAAGGCTGACGGCAATGTCGGGCGAAGCTTCCTTGAACGCCTGGAGCCTGGGAATCAGCCACCGAACGGCAACGGTGACGTAGACCTGCACGGTCAACGAAGACAGCGTCTCCCGCTCTCGTATCAGGTCTGTCGTCAGTGCGACGCGATCCAGTGCGTCCTGGATGACCGGAAAGTAAAGCTCGCCCTTTTCACTCAGTTCGACCCGGCCAGGCAGGCGGCGAAAGAGCGGCGTGCCGAGGTAACGCTCCAGCGAAGCGATCTGATGACTGATCGCCGACTGAGTGAGGCTCAGCTCCTCGGCTGCGCCCTTGAAGCTTCGCAAACGCGCGGCTGATTCGAAGACTTTGAGCGTCGACAGAGGGGGGAGGTTTCTTGTGGCCATGCTTGCTCGTGACGTTAAAAAAATTCACACGCGGGTTAATTTTGCTCGTTTGCCCCGGGTGCAAGGGATTTTCATACTCGACCCATAAAAACAAACCAGGGGTCAAAAATGAAACCTCGCATACTTGCAACCTCAGCTCTTGTTCTTGCGTTCGGAACCAGTTTTTTGTCGGCGCCTTCTCTCTCTGCGGCAGAGAGGTGCGTACGTGTACTCGGATACGAGTCAGACGGCGAAAAGCAGACCATGGACCCGGCAGCGCTGATCGGCACCGACAGTGTCTATCACATCCGCGCGGTCTATGAACCTCTGGTCGACCGCAGCAATACGATGATGCCCCTACCGGCCCTGGCCGAATCATGGGAGTCCAACGCCGACGCAACGGAATGGACCTTCCACTTGCGGCAGGGCGTGAAGTTTCACGACGGGTCCGCTTTCGATGCCGCGGATGTCGTCTACTCCTACCGTCGCCTGCTCGACCCGTCGGTTTCTCCCGGCGGATTCTCGACACTCTCCTTCCTTGACTCGGCTGGCATTACCGCCGTCGACGACCACACGGTGCGCTTCAAGGTGAAGTCGCCGGTTGTCGAGCTCCCCATGTTGATCGCGACCAAGTATGCGCTGATGGTTCCCGAGGGCGCGAAGGGTGCAGACCTGCGGACCAAGGGTGTGGGTACCGGTCCGTTCATGCAGGAAACCTTTGCGATCAACGGTCCGAAGCGCGTCTTGCGGCGTAACCCCTACTACTGGCGCAGCGGCCTGCCGAAGGCCGACTGCATCGAGATCACGACCAGCCTCGAAGCGACTTCCCGGCTCTCGGCGCTGTTGTCCGGCTCCATCGACCTTTCTCTGGTGGTCGACCCGGCCAGCCTGATTACCTTGAAAGGCAATCCGGCGGTCGATCTCGTTTCCACTCCGGGGGCGACTTCGCTTTACGTCGCGGTCTGGACGGACACGCCGCCATTCGATGATGTGCGGGTACGCGAGGCGATGAAGCTGGTGATGGATCGCCAGGCCATCCTCGATACCGTACTCCTGGGTTATGGCGAGGTTGGTCGCGATACGCCGATTCCCCCCAGCTCGCCGCTCAGCGTGCCGACACCGCCAAAAGCGGTCGACATCGAGCGGGCCAAAGCCCTCCTCGCGGAGGCCGGCCATCCTGACGGCATTGCCTTCGATCTTTATACCTCCGACTCCTATCCGGGCATGTTGCTGCTGGCACAGGTCTACGCGCAGATGGCGGAACCAGCCGGGATCAAGGTGAATGTCATCACCTCGCCGGCGGAAGGTTACTGGGACACGATCTGGCTCAAGAAATCGGCTGTGATCTCGTATACCAGTGCTCGCCCGGCAGCAGAGGCGCTGACGCTTTCGCTCAACAGCGCGTCGGAGTGGAACGAGACGCACTGGAAACGGCCGGACTTCGATGCCCTGGTCGTCAAGGCAGGGCAGACCGCCGACGAGCAGGAGCGCAACGCGCTCTACCGCGATGCCCAGAGCATCGTCGCGCAGGAGGGCGGGATGATCCTGCCGGTCTTCACCTCGGTCGTGGCCGGGCTGCGCAAGGGCTGTACCGGCTACCAGCCGAATGTCGATGTGAACCGCATCGACTACGCGCAAGTCGACTGCGCCCAGTAGTCGTCGATCACCCGCTCCACTCTCCCTAATCGAACCCAATCCGCGGAGCCGCATGGCTCCGGGGAGGAGGCTGTGCGAATGACGCTCACCCATCTTTCCAGATTTCTCCAATGCTTCGCTGACGTCCTGGACCGCGATGAGAATCCAGTGGCCAAGGCACATGCGAAACGTCTGCGTACCCTGCGCAAGGACCTTTCGGCGATCCAGCAGGTGCCCGAAGGGCGGGTACCGGTGCAGGCGAGCTGCGAAGCCGAGTTGCACGCCTATGGCGCGCAATGCCCTCTGGCCAGGTCGCTCTCGGAGCTGATGCCGGCGATCCACCTCACCCGCAGCAAGTCGTACCTGGCCAATCCGCCTAGCGCAGATTTCGGAAACAACTACGGCTATGGCGTCATCTGCGGGCCCGACAGCGGACCACCGGCATTGATGAAGGATTCCGACATCTCCTTCGGACTCATGCTGCTCGGCCCCGACACGCACTATCCGCTGCATAGCCATCCGGCTGACGAGGTCTATTACACCGTCACCGGGCCGTCGTCCTGGCGGGTAGGGAAGGGCGCTTGGTCACCTCGCACGGATGGCGAGATCATCCACCATCCTTCGTGGATTCCCCATGCCACACTTTCGGGAGACAGACCGCTGGTGCTCTTGTACGTCTGGCAAGGCGACCTCGAAACCGACGCCGCGTTCGTTCCCGATCCCATGGCGTCTGACCTCTCCTCGGCAACCTCGGGACCCAACTCGAAATGATGATTCTCCGGCTTGTCGTCAGTAGAGTCGCGTTGTCGGCCGTCACGCTGCTGCTCGTCTCACTACTGATCTTCCTGATTCTCGAAGCCCTGCCCGGCGACGTGGCGACCCGCATCCTCGGACGTGACGCCACGGCAAAGGCGCTGGAAGTCCTGCGGGATCAGTTGCACCTGGGCGAACCCGCCATCAGCCGGTATTTGCACTGGCTCGGTGACCTGCTGCATGGCGATCTCGGGGTGTCGCTCGCGACCGGACGGCCGATTGCGGACGTGCTCGGCCCGCGCATCATCAACACGTTGCAGCTGTCGTTGCTGGCATTCGCCCTGTACCTGGTCCTGGCAATCGTGCCTGCGGTCATTCAGGCCACGCGTCGGGGCAGCCTGCTCGACAACGCCATTTCGGTCGTGACGCTGCTCCTGCTGTCGCTGCCGGACTTTCTGCTGGCGACGATTCTGCTGTTCGTCTTCGCGGTGGCTATTCCGGTGCTGCCAGCGCTCGCGACGGTTTCCGACGCGGGCAGCTGGCTGGACAACCTCCGCGCCATGATCCTGCCGGCGGTAACGCTGGCCATCATCATGGCGGTGTATGCCATCCGCATCCTGCGTGACAGCCTCATCGAGGTGCTTCGCTCGGACTACGTGCGCCTCGCCGAGCTGAAAGGGCTGCGTCCCCTCGCCGTGCTCTGGCGGCATGCCATGCCGAACGCGATCGTCCCCGCACTGAACGTCACGGCGCTCAACCTCGGTTTTCTGATCGGCGGCGTGGTGATCGTTGAGCGGGTCTTTTCCTACCCCGGATTCGGCACATTGCTGATCGATGCCCTGCAGCTGCGTGACCTTCCGTTGATCAAGGCCACCGTGATGATCAGTGCGGCCGTGTACATCGCCGCCAATCTCCTGGCCGACATCTGCGCCATCCTCCTTCAACCGCGCCTGAGGACTGATCGATGAACCTCACCAAAGCCATGCCCGGTCTGCACATGGGCACGATTTTCAGCTGCGTCGGAAAATGGCGCGCGATGCCGGGCGCGTTCAAGGTGGGGTCGATCATCCTCGCCGCCCATGTCCTGTTCGCCCTCATCGGTATGTTCTGGACACCCTATGGCTACGCGCAGATGGCCACCGGCATCCCGCTTTCCGGCATGTCGTGGCTGCACCCCATGGGCGTCGACCAGATCGGCCGCGACGTCCTCAGCCGCTTCATGTATGGCGCGCACATTGTGCTGACGCTGTCGTTGGCGGGCACCCTCCTGGGCATGGTCGCCGGCGCGGCGCTCGGGCTCGTGTCCGGTTATGTGGGCGGCTGGTTCGACGAGATCGTGCAGCGCCTGGTGGAAGCCACCATTAGCATTCCGTTCCTGGCATTGGCGCTGGTGACGATCATCGCGGCGGGTCCTGCCCTGGCCGGTGAACCTGTCCTGATCGTGCTGGTGGTCGGGCTGGTCTACACGCCGCGAATCGCCCGGATCGCCCGGGCGGCGGCCATGGACGTCGCCACACGCGAGTTCGTCGCGGTTGCCCAGCTGCGGGGCGAAGGTACCTGGTCCATCGTCCTCCGCGAAATTCTCCCCAACACGGCCAACGTACTGCTGGTGGAGTTCTCGCTGCGCGTCAGCTACGCCCCCATCCTTATCGGCGCACTCGGCTTCCTGGGCTTCGGCATCCGGCCGCCGACACCTGAATGGGGCCTGATGATCAGCGAGAACCGAGGCTTGCTCATCGCCTCGCCGGTCACCGTGTTCGGGCCTGGTCTGGGCTTCGCTTCCCTCGTCGTTGGACTCAATCTCTTTACCGATGGGTTATCGAGAATGCTGGGCCAGCGGTCCGTCGTCGGTTCGTGAAAAACGATTGAGGTACTAGAACAATGACAACGCTTATCGAGATTCGGAACCTCGGCATCGCCTATGGCGGGCAAACCGGATGGACCGATGTGGTTGAAGAGGTTTCGTTCGAGATCGCCCGGGGAGAGACTTTCGGTCTCGTCGGAGAGTCGGGCTGCGGCAAGTCCACCGTTGCCTATCGTCTGCTCGGCTACGGTTCCCCGAACAGTCGCGTGCAGACTGGCCAGGTTCTATTCGAGGGCCAGGATCTGCTTACGCTCGACGCCAAGGCACTTGCAGACATGCGCGGCAACCGCATCGCGCTGATACCGCAGAATCCGACCACGGCCCTGAGCCCCGGCATGCGCGTAGGGCAGCAGATTCGCGAGATGATCCTCACTCACCGCGCGCTGCCTAACGGGATTTCGATGGTTGACCGCATCCGGGAGCTGTTCGCCCTGGTCGGGCTGCCCGATGTCAGCCGGCGCTATCCCCATGAACTGTCAGGGGGACAGCAGCAACGCGTCACCATTGCCATGGCGGTTGCCTGCAACCCGGACCTGCTGGTGCTCGACGAACCGACCACGGGCCTCGATGTCACCACCCAGCGTCAGATCATCCAGCTGCTGTCGGATCTGAGAAGCCGCATTGGCATGGCGATGCTGTATGTCACTCACGACCTTGCCTTGCTTGCACAGATCGCGGACCGCGTAGGCGTCATGTATGCCGGCAAGCTTGTCGAGGTCGCGCGTTGCGGCACCTTGTTGTCGCATCCCGCTCACCCCTACTCCAGCGGACTGATCGCCTCGATCCCGTCGACGTTGCCCGGCCATAACGGTGCTCGTGGTCTACGCGGGGTCCTGCGGCGCGATCAGATTTCATCGGGTTGCAAGTTCGAACCGCGCTGCGATCACGCAACGGCGACCTGTCGCTCAATTCCGCAGGCCCTGGTGGCTGTGGGTGATGCGCAATCCGTGGCCTGCATGCACTGGTCCGACGTTGCGGTCAAACAGCTTCCGATCTCGTCGAATGTAGTGGCCATCCGCTCGAAACAGGAATCGGAAGCCTTGTTGTCGTTGGACAAACTCTCGCTTTCATACTCTCGAACGGGCTGGCTCGCCGGCATGTTTGGCAACGCGCCAGTTCCAATCGTGCGCGATATCGACCTTGAACTGCGAGCCGGTGAGGTCGTGGCGCTGGTTGGGGAATCGGGAAGCGGAAAATCAACGATTGCCCGCGCCATCAGCGGTCGGCTCGCACCCGCGTCGGGCACCATCAATCTGGATGGCCGTCCGTTGTCGCCCACGCTTGCCGGCCGGACGGTCCAGCAATTGCGCGAGATGCAGTACATCTTCCAGAACCCGGATGCCTCGCTGAATCCGCGCCGAAGCGTTCGCGCCATCCTTGAGCGGCCGCTGAAGCATTTCGGGATCGAGTTCACGCCTGAGACGCTGGTGGCCGCGTTGGAAAACGTGGGTATGCACGCCGACTATCTGGATCGATTCCCTGAGCAGCTGTCCGGCGGGCAGCGCCAGCGGATCGCCATTGCGCGTGCCTTGCTGGTGAATCCCAAGCTGCTGATCTGCGACGAAATCCTCTCGGCGCTCGATGTGTCCGTGCAAGCGAAGATCGTCGAGTTGCTCCTGTCGCTGAAGGAACAGCATTCCGTCGCCATGCTGTTCATCTCCCATGACCTCGCGGTCGTGCGGCAGCTGGCCGACAGAGTCGCGGTGCTCTATCGCGGCGAGCTGATGCAGATGGTGGACACCGATGCGCTCGACTCCTCGCCATTGCACCCGTATACGGAAATGCTCCTGCGCGCGACCCCGGGGCTGCGCAAGGATCACTACGTCCCACGACCCGCGGCGATGCCCAACTCACAGCCCATTCCGGGCAAAGGTTGTCCGCTGGCGGGCCGCTGTCCTCGACAAGTAGGCACGATCTGCGCGGAGCGCCGCCCAATCCCCCAGATGACGCAGGCTGGCTTCATTCGCTGCCATATCCCCGTGGCGGAGCTCGCACAAGGCGTTCAACTTTCTGTGGGGGAGTGAGTCGTGTAGCGAAAGGAGGAGGGGGACAGATTTTTTCTGTCCTCTATTCCTCGTCTGGGGACCGTACCGAAATCGGCAGTGCCAGAGAGGCATAAGAGGTAGCGGTGTGGTTTCTGTTCAGCTTCAGCAGCCCAGAAACGAAAAAAGCCCACTGAGTGGGCCTTGGCAAAAGGACTCGAACCATTTTCAATTTTTGCTAATTCTGGTCTGTATTAAGTAACGCCGGTCAATAAGGTCCTTTCGAGTTAGCCAACCTGTACAGCGCTAACCATTGGTAGTCTTTAATATCGACACTTTTTCGACGCCGTCGTAGTGTCGCTATTACGGCTTTTGGCGGCCGTTTGGCTCATTAGCGTTACAACTAACGAAGTACTAGCGTACCGCTTTGGCGGCATAGTTACTGGGCGGTCTAGATAGGTTGATAAATGGTAGGTTGTCGCGGCTAGTTCTCGTTCAAGCTGAAAAAGCTCAATCCGACGAGCGTTGGCTGGCACGGATGTTGTGTCCTTGGATTGCGCCTGGACCCGTGCCGGTCTCTTTTGTTGAGTGCGTAAAAAAGCCGGTTAACCAAACGGTTTCCGGCTTTTGAGGAACAATGCAAGTGAATTACCGACCGACTTCCCCCTCCCTATACCTAATGGAGAGTAGCCCATGGCCATCAGCGTGCTTCGCCATCTGTCGCCCTATTGGCTCTTTTGTCTAACGCTCGATCTGCGGGAGTCGAAGACATGCTGGACTTTGAGATGCAGTGACTTCGATGCTTTTTCCAAGGGCTTGTGAGGAGCAAGAAAATGGAGGGCGACGTAATATTGCTGGATTCAAGCACCAAATTTAATAGCTTTGGGCAGAAATTACTTACCCTTGATTTTTTGTCATCTCCGCCAACACACGTTGCATTTGTTTCCGGTAAGTATTCTGTTCATCACGCAATGCCGCGTCCTGCGCATATTGAAGTGACGCTTGTGCACGAGATTCTTAATCCTAAAAAGCGCTGGAGTGTTTGGAGGAATACTCATTTAAATAATGAATTGGTTTCGGATCAGGGGGCTTTCGGGCGACTGTCTGTTGTTGTGAATAATTTCCTGGGGGACGCCTATAGGTTTCAAAATTTTTTCAGCAAAAAGCCGGATTCTTCATACTGCTCTGAACTTGTTGGAAAAATTATGTCAGGGCTTGGGAAGGAGCTGCCGATGCCATCTTCTAAGCTGCTTCCATTGCATTTGCAGAAGTATTTTATAGAAAACGATGAATGGATTGATGTGACGGTGGAATATGTAGACCTGTTAAAAGAGGATTATCTCTATGTCGGTCTTTATGCAGATGATGTTGAGGTTCAAGCTCTTTGCACGCAAGCATTTATAGCCGCGAAGCTGGACTACAATAATTTTTCTCGTGCGTTCGAGGTTGCTGCGTCTGGGGCTAAGGTCAAGAGTAAGAGTAGGGTGCGTGTCGACGGTGATAAGGGATGGGTTTCAATTGTGCCCATTGGACCAACACTGCCGAGAACTGATGAACGTATGAGGACTCTTGCCGGGAAGTACTCGGAACTATTCATGCCAGTGCCGACTGCGCTACATGACCGGATGTTGTCAAAATATGAGGCTATCAAACGGGGAGTTATTGAGCCGGATTAGGACTCAAGGCATAGGGGGCCAGAAATGGGGGCAGATCTACTCCAGGTTTGGCTGCGTGCACAGTGTGTTGTGGCTCGTGGGACGAAATTGGAGTAACGGAAAAATCTGTCCCCTTTTACTGTGCAATATTAGCGATGTTAAAGTGTTTTTATGCTTTCAGTTTTTCTTTTGTTGTATTTTTATTTTGCTGTCAATGATGTTCTTGATTATTCCAAGTGCGGCATGATTTGCTTGCAGAGCCTTTGATTCTGTCCAGTCTTCTGTTCCGTAACGTATGTTGGGTGAGCAGTTTGCGAGGTCTAGTAATGTTTGGTTTGTTTTTATGTTGAGCTCTGCTTCGAGAGTTTTTCCTAATTCTCTTAGGTCGTGGCCTTTTCGGCCTTTTTCATATTTTTTGTCAGCCGACTCAAGAATTCCTTTTATAAGTTTTTCTACTGACTGCTGGGAAGCCCACATAGACTGCTCGTAATTTCCTGCTAGTAGACTTGATGTGGATTCGTCGTAGTCTGCACAGGAGATTTTGAATAGTTCTGTTCTTGGAAGTGTTTTTCTCCATGTCATGCAGTCGATTAGCAGTGAGTAGAAACTTAATATGGTGCTTATTTCTGCTTCGTTGAGTCGATCGGCTAGTCCTTGTGTGAATCCCTCAATCTCACAAAGTATGTTGCAACTCGCATCCTCTGTATCATGTTTTGTGGAGAGCTTTCTTCCTCTGTTGTTTAAGTTTCTGTCTATAAAGAATAAAACTTTCCCGGCGAATTCGCCCATGCGTACTCGCCAAACCGATCTTCCAATTTTAATTGGGGCAAATCCGAGTGCCCAGCTTGTTTTTAGGTTGTCGCCATATATTTCTTCATACCACTTCTGTGCTTTAGCCATTAAAATGTCGCCATCAAATCCCTTTTGATCGGCGAGTTCCCTTGGAGGGAATACTTTACCTCCCCAAGAAAACGCCTCCCATAGTAATCGGCCAATGTGTACTGGCCTTTTCCATGGCTCGAGTTTTTTTTCTGCTAATGCACCATCAATTGCTTGCATGAGCGCTTCAAACTCTGCTTCTGTTTTTGGTTTGCGCGGCCACGTAAATGCCATGAAGACTCCAGAGGTGTTTGCGAGGGACTACTTGAGATCCTATTCGGCAGACGTTATCCCATTGGGCTGAAGCTGTTTGCAGCTGAGCAATATCTCTGTTTCATATAATCGATTCGCGGTTCTCGGTCGCTTTGCCACCGTTCACCCCAAGCGCGGCATTTATCTTTGAAGAACTGCTTCGCACCTTTGCGGCATTCTCGATAATCAATCGAACCACGCTTGTGGTTGCCACACACGCTGCCGCCGTCGATGGAGTTATTCACGATGGTCCAGGTGGCGTAGTAGCGGGCGCCGCCGCTCCATTTGTCGATCCACTCGCCGTGCTTCTCGACGGATCTGCTACGTGTGGTCGTCTGCTGGATGGGCTGTTGATAGGCGGATGATTGCCTGACGCCTTCCATGCTCACCACGTTGTCAGGCTGCCGCGGTGTGTAGTTCTGGTCGTTGTAGTCAGTTTGTTTGATCCGAGCTTTGCGCTCGGTTTCTTGCTGCTTGACGCTGGACCAGAACATTTCTTCAGCGGTCGGCTGATTCGGGTCAGGTTCTTCGAATGCGGGGAAGGAAGAAGGCTCTTCCTGTGGTTGCTCAATCTGAGCGACTTGCTGGGAGTTTTGTAAGAAGGGGATTGGGATGCCTGCCAGGTAGAGCAGGCCAACCCCAACGCCGGTTCCGATTAGGACTGCCAACAACCAACTGCCGACTTCGCTGTTTCCCTTGGATGCCTTCAGCCGAGGCGGGGCGTCATCCCAGTCCGATTTCATTAGTGCTCCTTGCCAACCCTGCTTGTCAGCCATTGTCCATAGTCGTGGCCCCGCCATCGTAGTGGCACTGTGCTGGTGCTATCAACTGACTCCCGTCGTTGGCTGAGCGAGGTTCACCCTGCCGCTTTGTCCTTCGGAAAATTCCGAACGCTTCGTCACTGCGCTGCACCTACCCCGTTGCTCTGTTCTGCTCTCACCGCCCCGCGCTCCCGAGCCCTCGGCGGCCAGGGATGACAAGGGCAGCGCCCTTGGTGTTTTCGGGGCCTTGAGCATGACGATGCGCTATTTGCACCTGGCTCCGGCGCATTTGCATGATGCGATCAGGCTGGGGCCGCTGGCCGGTGTCTGGCTATCGCCTGCTAACCCATAACCGAGCCAATTGAAGGAGTTACGCCACTGGCGTACTGTCGGCCATGATCTTTATCGAGACTCCGATCTTCACCAAGCGTCTGCGTGAGTTGCTCAGTGACGACAGCTATGCGGCGTTTCAGCGCCGCCGAGCGGCCGGAAATGGGCGATGTGATCGAAGGAACGGGCGGCATTCGCAAAGTGCGTGTTGCTTCCAGTGGGCACGGCAAGCGGGGTGGGTCCAGGGTCATCTACTACCACTTCACGTCCGCTTCACAGATTGCACTGCTGCTGATCTATCCGAAGAACGAGAAGGATGATCTGAAGTGGCCGATGAGCGAAAGGTGCTCAAGCAAATCATTGAGCGGTGGAGGTAATCGCCATGAGCAAGTTCTTTGAAGACCTACTGGAAAGCGTCCAGCAGATGGACGAGATCCACCGTGGCGAGCGTAGGCCTTCACGGGAGTTCACCGTGGACGCTCTGCAGGTGAAGGAGATTCGCAAGGCCACCGGTCTGACCCAGGCCAAGTTTGCGGCCATGATCGATGTGCAGCTCGGCACGTTGCGCAACTGGGAACAAGGTCGGCGTGAACCCACTGGCCCGGCCAAGGCGTTGCTGCGGGCCATTCACAACGACCCCAAGCACGTCATCCAGGCACTGTCTCAATGAGCCTGTGGGCGGGTCGATTTCGACACTTCTTCGACACCACCAAACCCCAGAAACGAAAAAACCCCACAAATCAGGGGCTTAGTCAGGGGATTTTGGAGCGGGCGAAGGGAATCGAACCCTCGTCATGAGCTTGGGAAGCTCAGGTAATGCCATTATACGACGCCCGCGAAGGGTGCCCTTTTTACCAGAAGGCGCGGGCGAGGTGAAGCCCGGGACAGCCACAAGTTACTGAAAATACTTGCGCCTGTCCGGGCGGCCACGCGCTCAAACGGCTACTGCCTGGTAGTCGGCAACCTGCGGGCGAGCCATGCCCTTGGTGGCCGGAGTCTTGAGGAAGCCCAGCATGGCTTGCTGGGTCTGCAGCCAGGCGGCCTTGGTTTCGACGTCGACGAAGTGGCCGGCGTTGTCGATGGTGGCGAACTGGCAATCACGCACGTGCTTGGCGAAGTGGCGGGCATCCTCGGCGGAGGTGTACTCATCCCGGTCGCCATTGATGAACAGCAACGGAATGTCGACATTGGCCAGGCAATCCACGTAGCAGCGCGAATCCATGTTCAGGACCTGGCAAACGTGGTGGTGCATTTGCAGGTATTCGTGGTCGTCGAGGCTGCTGCAGTGCTTGTGGTTGAAGCGCTGGTACAGGCTCGGCAGGTATTTGCCGATGGTGTTGTTGACCAGGTGGCCCACGGCGTCGCGATCGATGGCCGACAGGCAATCCAGGCCACGGTTGAGGTAGTCCATCATCGGCGCATTAAGGATAGGCGAGAAGGACGTGACGATGGCCTTCTTGATGCGTGCCGGGCACTGGGCCAGGGCGAGCAGGGCGGAAACGCTGCCCCACGAGAAGGACATCAGGTAGTCCACCCGGAAGTGCTCGATCAGGTGAAGGAGGATGTCGGCCTCGGTCTCCTTGCCGATGAAGCGCGAGTTGTCGTTATGCGGCTTGGATTGGCCAGCATAGGGCTCGTCGAAGAGCACCACGTTGAAATGCGGTTGCAGGTATTTCACTGTCTGCGCGAACGAGGCGGTCGTCGACAAGGAGCCGTTGACCAGAATGATGGTCTCCCTGGCTTCCGGGTTGCCGTAGAACTCCGTGTAAACCTTGTACTGGCTGTGAATCTCGACGATGGCGGTTTCCGGCCTCATGTCGTTTCCTCCTGGCGCAGATGGGTCATGCGGGCCCTCTCAACGGCTTGGTCCGCTCTAAGTCTTGGCAGTAGGAAAACGCCTTTCGATGACAATCGAATGTCAGGCGGGAATTTTTAGAATTCTTTATTTATCAAGCGGATAGGTCGAGAAAAGACGAGGGAGTCCGGCGCTTTCAGGGCACCGAACGAGTCTTCTAACCAGGCAGGGAACCTACGAGTGCAACGCACAAGATACCGCAGGGAACGCTTAGATGGTCGGCGTGACTCTTTGGTCACGCTCTGACCTTGTGTCCGATTTAAGCAGGCCATGATTTCACTCGCAAGCGTATTGAAAGGAAAAATTCTTGCAGTTCGTCGGGTTATTCGATCCCGATGTGACTCACGAGTGATCTAGCTAAAAGCAGGCCACTTCCTCGGCGGTGAGCGACCGGTAGTCGCCTGGCTGCATGTGGGGGTCAAGCTTCAGCGGGCCGACGCTCTCGCGGTGCAGGCGTATGACCTTGTTCTGGAAGTGACCGAACATGCGCTTGACCTGGTGGTAGCGGCCTTCATGGAGGGTCAACCGGGCTGCACGGGTGCCGAGGATTTCCAGCTGGGCGGGGAGGGTGGTCAGGCCTTCATAGGCGAAATAGAGCCCCTGGGCGAAGGTGTCGATGTACTCGGAACCGATGGGCTGCTCGGTTTCCACGTAGTAGACCTTGGGCTGCTTGCTGCCGGGCAGGGTGAGCCGGCGCGACCAGAGTCCGTCGTTGGTGAGCAGCACCAGGCCGGTGGTGGTGAGGTCCAGGCGCCCGCCCAGGTGCAGCTCGTGTTTGTCGGGCTCGTCCAGCAGGTCGAGCACCGTCGGATGCTCCGGGTGCTCGGTGGCGCTGACATGGCCGGAAGGCTTGTAGAGCATGAAGTAGCGGGCCGGCTTGCCGGCCTGGAGCAGGCGATCGTCCAGCTCGACGCAGCTGAACTCCCGGACCTCGAAGCGGCTGTCGGTAACCGTTTGACCATCCACCCGAATCCGACCGGCGGCCAGCAGCAGGCGCGCATCGAGACGGCTGAACTCCGGGAAATTGCTCAAAAATCGATCAAGGCGCATCAGCTTGGTGCATCGGGTGGCAACGCGCGTGCGCAGCGGGGGCAGAGGCAGGTGCGGTCGATGTCCTGCGGGGGAATTTTTTCGAGCACCGTCGGGTCGATCTTCGCCTCGAAACACCAGCACGCCTCGCCACTCCTGGCCGGGTCAGCCTGGGTGCACTGGTTACTCTGGCCGCAAAGTGGGCAGCGGGTGGGATCGGATGGGGCGCTCATGGCAGTCGATCAGGGTGGAAAGGGCGCAAGGGTGCCGCCTTGGGATTCGGGCTGCAAGTCCGCGCCGATGGGGGCCGTTTTTCGGATGATCGCGCCGCCGACCGGTATTGCTGTCTGGCGCGGATGACCTAGGCTCGAATATGCAAGGTGAAGATGTCTGAAAACGACATGGCCGGATTCACAAAACGCTGAAGGCATTTGAGAAGCTAACGCATAATCGCGGTCTATCGATTCTGTCGCCCACCATTTAGAGCAGAGCTGCCTCGTGTCCACCAACATAAGTGTCGTCAATAAAGCCAAGGCCTGGTCCGCTCACGGTGTCACTGCCACCGGCGTTGTGCTGGCCCTGATGGCCATTCTCGCCCTGTTCGACAACCAGCCCCGCGATTGCCTCCTCTGGCTCGGCGCCGCCCTGCTGGTAGACGGTCTGGATGGCACCCTCGCCAGGCGTGTACAGACCAGCACCATGCTGCCCAATTTCGACGGCTCGACCCTGGACCTGGTGATCGACTACCTCACCTACGTGTTCATTCCGGCCATCTTCATCTACCGCTACATCGACCTGCCGGAGCACACGGCACTGGTGGCAGTGAGCCTGATCCTGGTGTCGTCGCTGTTCTGTTTCTGCAACCTGAACATGAAGAGCAGCGACAACTACTTCGTGGGATTCCCCGCTGCGTGGAACGTGGTGGCGCTGTACATCTGGATCATCGATCCGCCGCCGGTGGTGAGCCTGCTGCTGATCTGCGTCCTCGCGGCGCTGACACTGACCAAACTGAAGTTCCTCCACCCGTTCCGCGTACGCAAGCTGATGCCGCTGAACATCGTGGTCACCTTCGTGTGGATGATCAGCAGCATGCTGCTCATCCTCCAGCACCCGTTCTACAAATCCCTGGTGCTGGGCATCTGGTGGCTGGCCTCGGCCTACTTCGTCGGCATCTGCCTGTGGCGCAGCCTGCTGGACTGGACCCACAAGCTGAAGGCCTGAGATCCGCTTTATCTTTCTGTGGGAGCGAATTCATTCGCGAATGAATTCGCTCCCACAGTCGCTTCTGGCTCAGGATTGGCCTCCCCGTATTCAGGCCAATTGGACGTAGGTCACAGACCCCGCCAGCAGTAGTTTGGAGGCATCCCTTCCCACCCTGAGGATGCCCCGATGACCCCACGCCTGGATTTCTACGCCGCCTCTCCCGATGCCCTCAAGGCGATGCTTGCCCTGGATGCTGCGGTGAGCAAATTGCCGCTGGAGAAGCCGCTGCTGGAGCTGGTGAAGCTTCGCGCATCGCAGCTCAACGGCTGCGCCTTCTGCGTCGACCTGCACAGCTCGGACGCCCGCAAGCGCGGGGAAACCGAGCGACGTCTCTATGCGGTAGCCGTCTGGCGCGAGAGCCCCTTCTTCACCCCGCGCGAGCGTGCCGCGCTGGCCTGGACCGAAGCCCTGACGCGCCTTTCTGAAACCCACGCACCAGACGAGGACTACGCCCAACTCGCGGAAGAATTCAGCGAGCGCGAGCGCGTGGACCTGACGCTGGCCATCAGCACCATCAATTCCTGGAATCGGCTGGCAGTCGGCTTCCGCAAAATCCCGAGCGAGTGAGGCCAACCATGCGCAATCTGAAGACTTTGAGTGCCCTGGCCGCCGGCCTGGTGCTGTTGAACCTTCCGCTGGCCTATGCGCACGAAGCGGGCGAGGGCCAGGAGCAAGTCAGCATCCTGCAGGATCACGAGTTGCTCAATGCACCTGGCAAGCAGGCGATCCTGCTGACCGTGGACTATGCGCCGGGGCAGCGCTCCGTGGCTCACAGTCATGCGGGCTCGGTGTTCGCCTACGTGGAGGAAGGGGAGGTGATCTCCCAGCTCAAGGGCGAGGAAGCCAAGCACTATAAGGCGGGCGAAAGTTGGTACGAACCCGCTGGGAGCGTCCACCTGCAATCGCGCAACGCCAGCGAATCCAAGCCGGCGAAGCTGGTCGTGTGGCTTCTGAAGGACCCGAAGGAAGCGGTTCTGGATCCTTACAAGCAGTGATGGTGCTTGGCTCGCTGTCGTAGGTCGATCGATATACGCAGCACAGCTTTTGTGTAGGAGCGAGCTTGCTCGCGAAAGGGGCCGCCCGGAAGGTTCGCGAGCAAGCTCGCTCCTACAAATGGGGGCGGGGTAGGGATTCGTCGCGTTGGGCTTCGCTGCGCTCAGCGCCAACCTACAAGAGCTGAGGCCTTGCTTGTGGGAGCGAATTCATTCGCGATGGCCGCGTAGCGGCCCCTTGGGACACCCAGGGCGAACCTGCGGTCCGCTTTCGCGAATGAATTCGCTCCCACAGATCCTCGGCGTTACCAGAGCGGCAGGGTGTAGCTGAGGATCAGGCGGTTCTCGTCGAGGTCGTTGCCGAAATTGGTGGAGCGCACCGTGGCGTTGCGCCACTTCACGCCGAAGTTTTTCAGCGGTCCGCTCTGCACCACGTAAGCGATGTCGGTGTCGCGTTCCCATTCCTTGCCGTCCTCGCGGCCGGCGCCCAATTCCACGCCATCACCGGAGAGGTAGCGGGTCATGAAGGTCAACCCCGGAATTCCCACGGCCGCGAAGTTGTAGTCATAGCGCGCCTGCCAGGAGCGCTCCTCACGGTTGGCGAAATCGCTGATCTGCACGAAGTTCACCAGGTAGGCATCGCTGCCGTTGACGTAGGCGAAGCCGGTGTCGCCGCTCATATGCTGGTAACCCAAGCCCAGGGCGTGGCCGCCGAAGCCATAGGTGAACATCGCGCCAAAGGCCTTGTTGTCGATATTGCTACCGCCTTCGTCGGTGGAGCGGGCGAAGCGCAGGTCGCTCTTCAGGCTCTGGCCATTACCCAGCGACAACAGGTGATTCAGGGTCACGTAGTGCTGGCGGTAGAAGTCGTCCAGGCGGCCGAAGCCGTAGCCGGTGGTGAGAGCGTCGTTCCACTTGTAGCTGAGGTTGGCGAAGTCGAAGGCATCGCTGGTGGTCTGGCGAGCGCGGATGTTCTTCACCCCCACCGTGGTGATGCTCATGTCCTCGTAATCGGAGGAGTCGCGCTGGTTTACCTGGCGCAGGCGGCCGGCGTCGAACGTCAGGCCGTCGATCTCCAGGGAATTGAGCTGGCCGCCCTCGAAGGTCTGCGGCAGCAGGCGCGAGTCGTTGGCCAGCAGCACCGGCAGCTTGGGCATCAGGGTGCCGAGCTTGAGGGTGCTCTTCGAGGCGCGCAGTTTGGCGGTCAGGCCCAGTTCGCCGTATTCGTCCTGGGCGCTCTTGGGGGCTTCGCGATCTCGCTTGAGCAGACCGGAGCCGGCACGGTCGGGGCTGGAGTCCAGCTTCACGCCCAGTAGGCCGATGGCGTCCAGGCCGACGCCGATGCTGCCCTCGGTGAAGCCCGACTCGTAGCGCAGGAGGAA